>JAZKCM010000001.1:0-74609 GCA_040388095.1 Patescibacteria group bacterium
TCTTTATAGCTCGCCCCCAACCCCTTTTGTGCTTCAAAATCATTATCACTTTCTATTCTTGAAAGTTCATATATTAATCTTTCAACTTTTTCTATTTTTTCGGTAAGAAATTCAATTTTCTTTTTATTTTCTTCTATTGTGTTTGGTAAAATACCAGCTTTTTTGTTTTCTAAATTTTTTATTTCTTCTTTATATTTTGAAATATCTTTTTTTAGATCTTCTATTTTTCCATCAATATTATCAGCGCCAGTCAAATGCCTTGTTATCCTTGCTTCTTTTGAAGTTTTTTCATTTTCTAAATATTTCTCAACTAGGTTTTCTAGGATTTCTTGGTATTTTTCAATATCTTTATCTTTGTTTAAGGCAATTGGTTGTAGAAGAAGATTTTCTTTCTTTTCGAGATCTTTTTGTATTATATCATGTACATTTTCTGCTTCGTCTTGTACGATATCTTTCTTTTGTTTCACTTTCAAATCTAATTTTTCTACATCTTCAGCAGTCATATCTTCTCTGTATATATTTGGAAACTTACCCAAATATTTTAAATTTTTTTTATCCATAATTAATCTAATTTACTTACTTTGTAATTCTCAGGTGCTTTTGCTAAATAAGCTTGTAATTTTTCTAAAGATAAAAGTCCTTTTTGTGCCCCGACATGTTGCACGACATTCATAGAATTTATCGGTCCCCAAGAAAGTGCTTCTTCTATATTTTTTCCTAATGCGAGTGCAACAGTAAATGTCGAAGAAAAAGCATCACCAGCGCCAGTACGCTCGAGTGGTGGAGCAATATCTGGATACATTGGTATGAAATAAATATGATTTCCATCTGAAGCATATGCACCATTTGGACCATCACTGATCGCAACAATTTTTGGGCCAAGATCATGAATACCTTTGATTAAAACCTTGATATCTTTATTTTGAATGTTGAGAATTTTCTCTGCTTCTTCTAAATTACAAAAGAAAACTTCAGTATGTGCATATATCTCTTTTAATTTTTCTACACCAAAAGCTATTTGAAATGTTCCTGGTTGGAAAGCGAGCTTGGTGTTTGGGTGATTTTTCAAATATTCTGCGATCTGTATGTGATAGTCGAGTGAATTTTCAGAAAGGGAAGAAAGATAGATATAATCAATTTCTGGAAGTTCAGGTAAATTGTATGTAAAATTTTCGTGCTTGATTAAAATAGTTCTTTCTATTCCATACCAAAGCACATAGTGATAGTTGGTGATTTTATTATTTTCTGTTTGCACGAAGTCGGTATCTATATTTTCTTTTCTAAGAGCATTAAGACAATCAGTACCATTTTGATCGTTGCCGATGTTGGTGAGGATTGCAGAAGTTAATCCAAGACGACTTGCAGAGACCGATGCATTTGGACTGTTGCCGACAGCATTTAATATTTCGACTGATTCATATGGTACTTTGTCTCCAAAACGCAAGCAAAGTTCGTTGCTGTCAATACCATCTAAACCCTTGTGAATATGGGCGTCTTTGAGTTTTATGAATGCATCTGTTGTGATATCCCCAATTGCGAGGAAATTTATTTTACCTTGATTTGTCATAATGATAAAATTATAACACATTACAAAATATTTAAAACAATACTTTATGAATAAAAAGTCACCTTTGTTTTTAGTTATTATTGTCTTTCTATTAAGATTTAATTTTGTTTTCGCTGATGTTTCTATAAATGAAATAAGTTATGATTTGGATGGCGGAGATATTGATTTTGTTGAAGTAGTCAATAGTGGTTCTGATGTCGATCTCACATCATTAAAACTTTTTATTGATAACTCAACTTCGAATCATAGTATCAATAATTCTTCTGGTGCATCGGTATTGCATAATGGAGAATACGGAGTGATTGTGCAAAGTGGTGAAATTACAAGTTATACGGAAAGATTTGGAACTGCTGGTAATATATTTACTAGCAGTTTTTCTTTACCTAATGATGCAGGACAAGTACAAATCAATAATGGCGATAAAAATTCTCCAATCTCATCTGTTTCATATAGTACTTCGCAGGGTGCAAGTGGAGATGGAAATTCTTTGCAGAAGATAAACGGATCTTGGGTCATAGCAACACCGACACCAGGACAAATAAATACTAGTTCATCGAATAATAATTCAAATTCTTCCTCTGAGACAACAAATACCAATACTACAAGTTCTGATAATTCAACTGGAACAACTTCTACAACATCAGAAAAACAAAAAGTTATTGAATTAAAAATTAAAACTTATATTTCTGCAGAAAATAATGGTTTTGTCGGTATACCGATTACTTTTAGTGGAAATACAACAGGGCATAAAAATGAAGCATTGCTTTATGGAAAATATTATTGGAATTTTGGTGATGGTGATTCAAAAGAAATATATTTGAATCAAGAACAAAAATTTACCCATACGTATTATTATCCAGGAGAGTATAATGTGAATTTAGAGTTTTATGACAATTATTATGCAGAAAATCCAGAAGCTGTGGATTCTATGGTTATAAAAATAGTACCAGCAGATGTCACTATTTCCTCTGTTGGCGATAGTAAAGATTTCTTTGTGGAATTATATAATAGCTCTAGTTATGATGTTGATATTTCAAAATGGAGTTTGCAGAGTGATGCAAAAAGTTTTGTTTTTTCCAAAAATACTATCCTGCAATCAAAAAGTAAAATGAAAGTTTCTTCGCATATAACCAATTTCACAACTCTTGATTCAAATAGCCTAAGACTAGTTTCCTCTACTTCAGAAGTCGTATATGATTATGTAACTTCTAAATTTTCAAAAACAAGAGCAGTGTCTTATAAGCCTATAAATACAGTAAATAAAACAGAGAATGTAAAAGATTTAAATGTGAATGAAACAATTAATCCAGAAGATCTCACTTCATCAGCTATAAATACAAATTTCTCTAATAATTACAAAAATTCAATATTCATTGTTTCTATTTTCATAATTTTATTGATAATCTCGATTAGTATTGTGTATTTTTTAAGAAAAAGAGTACATTCTGACAAAAACAAAGAAGTATCTGATTTTGAAATCTTAGCAGAATAAATTTGTATATAATGCTAAGCGAGGTATAATAGACCAATGCAACAACTAAAAATATTGATCATCGGTGGGGGATTTGGAGGGATTATTGCTGCTCGGGAATTGGCTAAAAAAAAGACCGGTGCACAAATAAAACTTGTTTCAAATAAAAATTATTTTGAATATTATCCAGCGCTTTACCGTATCGTCACAGGAGCTTCACCGATCGAAGTCTGTGTTCCACTTGATGAAATTTTACCAAAGAGTATTGAAATTGATGTTGATAAAATTATCAGCATAGATTTATCGCTTAAAAAAGCGACTTCAGAATCTGGATCAATTTACACATATGATATTTTAATTATGGCACTCGGTAGTGAGACGACATATTTCGGGCTTCCTGGAATTCAAGATTTTTCTCTTGGTTTTAAATCTATCAATGAAGCGCTTCGTCTCAAGGGACATATAGCGAATCTTTTTGTAGAACACGAGCATCCGAGTACTAGTGAATTTGTTTCTCATTTTCATGTTGTGATTGTTGGTGGTGGTCCTTCGGGAGTTGAAGTTGCTGGGGACTTGTCTGTTCATTTGAAACATTTAGCAAAAACTCACAAAGTCGACCCATCTTTTATTACGATCGATCTCATCGAATCCAATCCAAGACTTATACCGACATTACCAGAAAAAGTAAGTAAAAAAATTCTTGCACGTTTACGTTCTCTCGGTGTGAATGTTTATCTTAATCGTTTTCTTATGAAAGAAGAGCTCGAGCAGGTGTATATGAAAGATATGTCGCTTCAGGCAAAGACAGTCATCTGGACAGCTGGTACGCAGATTAATAAAATATTTTCTACGATTGTCGGACTCACTTTTGCAAAAAACAAAAGAGTCGAAGTCGATGAATATTTACAAGCAAAAGGTTTTCAAGATGTGTATGTTATTGGTGATGCAGCAGCGACTGAATATTCTGGTCTTGCACAGACAGCGATATATGACGGAGAATATGTAGCTCAAGTTATTGCTCGAAAATTAAAAAATAAAAAAGTGCAGATATACGAGCCTAAAAAAACAGCTTTCGCAATACCAATAGGCGAGAATTGGGGAGTTTTCTCGACTGGATCTTTTGCAATTTATGGATTCTTTGCTTATATTATTCGCCATATGATCGACTTTATGTTTTTTTCAAATATTCTTTCTTGTAGGAAATTCTTAAGTCTCTATTTCGAAGGTTGGAAATATCGCAAAGATCAGTAAACAGAAAAAATAACAGGTAAAATTGCATTTATTACTTAATCATTTATAATCAAAACTATGTTTAAAAATTTTTTATTGAAGAAAATGTTAAAAGCACAGGGAGTACCGGAAGAGCAGATCGATATGGTTTTAAATATGATGGAAAAAGATCCAGAACTTTTTAAGAAAATTGCAGAAGAAGTACAAATAAAAATAAAATCTGGGCAAGATCAGATGTCTGCATCGATGGAAGTGATGAGAAAATATCAGGATGAGATAAAAAAACTGAACTCATAATATGAAAAAAGAAAACATCGCAAGTGAGTCTTTAAAGCTTCATAAAAAATTGCGTGGAAAAATAGAAATTTTTTCTAAATATAAAATTAAAAATAAGAAAGATTTGAGCCTCGTCTATACTCCTGGAGTTGGCGCTGTTTCTACTTACCTTTCAAAAAACCCTAAAGAAACAAATAAATATACTGGACGTGGAAATATGGTTGCTGTGATTTCTGATGGTTCTGCAGTGCTCGGCTTGGGTAATATTGGGCCTGAGGGTGCATTGCCGGTGATGGAAGGGAAAGCGGCTATATTCAAGAGTTTTGCCGGTGTAGATGCATTTCCTATCGTGCTCGGCACACAAAATACTGAAGAAATAATTCAAGCGATTAAAGCTATTGCTCCGTCTTTTGGCGCGATAAACCTCGAAGATATTTCTGCACCGAGATGTTTTGAAATAGAGGAAAGATTAAAAAAAGAATTAAACATTCCAATTATGCACGACGACCAGCATGGTACGGCGATGGTCGTCCTCGCTGGCATCATCAACGCGCTCAAAGTACGTGGAACAAAAAATAAAAATGTGAAAATCGTCATCAATGGCGCCGGCGCAGCTGGCCTTGCTATTACTAAGATGCTTCTTGAATATGGATTTACTGAAATCATCGTTCTCGACAGCGCCGGCGCCATATACACAGGCAGAGAAAATATGAATGATGAAAAGATAAAGCTCGCAAAACAGACGAATAAAAATAAAATTTCAGGCGGGCTCGAAGAAGTATTAAAAAATGCTGATGTTTTTATCGGCGTTTCAAAGGCTGGAGCACTTGATCCACAGCTTATAAAAAATATGAATCCAAAGCCAATTATTTTTGCTCTTGCGAACCCTGTGCCAGAAATTATGCCTGATGTTGCGAAGTCTGCTGGAGCATTTATTGTCGCAACTGGTAGATCAGACTTTCCAAATCAATTAAACAATGCACTTGGCTTTCCTGGCATTTTCCGCGGAGCACTTGATCACAATGTGAAAGAAATAACTGACACAATGCTCGTCCGTGCCGCTGTCGCTCTTGCAAAATTAATTCCAAAACCAACTCGAGAAAATATCATCCCAAGCATTTTTAATAAAAGAGTAGTGAAAACCGTCGCCAAGGCGATGAAATAAAACTTTTTATTTTCCCATTTTTCTGCTATATTTCTTTTACTATGAGTCTTTCAATCGGAATCGTTGGTCTTCCAAATGTCGGCAAGTCGACACTTTTCAATGCGCTCACCAAGAAAGGCGTGCCAGCTGAGAATTATCCTTTCTGTACGATAGATCCTTCTGTCGGCATCGTTCCTGTGCCGGATGAGCGCGTAGGGCTTCTTTCTAATTTTTCAAAATCAGCAAAGACTATTCCTGCAGTTATAGAATTCGTGGACATCGCTGGCCTCGTTGCTGGAGCATCGAAAGGCGAAGGCTTGGGTAATAAATTCCTCGCCAACATCCGCGAAGTGGATGCGATACTTGAAGTCGTGCGCGTATTCGAAGATAAAGACATTATCCATGTGGCAAACAAAGTCGATCCATTGCAAGATGTCGCTGTCATCAATCTCGAGCTAATATTAGCTGACCTGGAAACTGTTTCAAAAAGAATTGCTAACTTACAGAAAGATGTAAAACGAGGCGATAAAGTTGCTATTGCCGAAGAAGCTGTACTGCAGAAAGTGGATATAGTACTTTCTGCATCACGTCTTGCAAGTGAAACTGTTTTAGATGAAAAAGAAAGTGAAATAATAAAAAGTATGCATTTACTTTCTATGAAGCCTATACTCTATGCGCTCAATTCTTCTGAAGTTGCGGAGAATGTGATTGAAAAAGTGACGAAAGAAATTCCTGGATCATATGTATTGATCGATGCTATTTTTGAAAAAGGGTTTGAAGATTTAATTAAAAAAAGTTATGAGCTCCTCGGCCTCGAGACGTATTTCACGACAGGCGAGGATGAGACTCGTGCGTGGACTATAAAAAAGGGAAGTACGGCGCCGATCGCTGGCACTGCGATACATACTGATTTCAAAGATAAATTCATCCGCGCGGAAGTCGTTTATTATAAAGATCTCCTCGATGCTGGAAGCTACGGCGAAGCTCGTGCCAAAGGCAAAGTGCGCATAGAAGGCAAAGAATATATTGTGAAAGATGGGGATGTGATAGAGTTTAGAATTTAAATAAAAAATAAAATCCCCCAAACTTATTATAATAAGTTTGGGGGATTGATAATTTAAGAAACTAATTGATGTTGTGCTAAGTCAGCATAATATTCACATGATGAAATTAATTCATCATGATTACCTTCTGCAAGTAATATTCCGTGACGAAAAACTAGTATTCGATCACAATTTTTTACAGTAGAAAGTCTATGCGCAATTACTATAGCTGTTTTTCCTTTGGATACTTCGTCAATTGAATTTTGAACTATTCTTTCACTTACTGAATCCAGTGCAGACGTGGCTTCATCAAAAATCAGAATGCTTGGCTCTTTTGCAAGAGCACGAGCTATACCTATTCTTTGGCGTTCACCTCCTGATAATTTAACACCTTTTTCTCCTACAACTGTATTGAAACCATGTTCAAGTCTTTCAAAAAACCCATCAATACGAGCTAATTTTGCAATTTCGTGTAAACGATCATCGCTTATTGTTTTTGCTTTTCCGTTTAATCCGAATAAAATATTATCACGTATTGAACGGTCAAACATTACAACTTCTTGTTCTACACTTCCTATATTTTGTAAGAAATAAGAAAGATCAAGTAATCTCAAATCATTCCCATCTATAAGAATTTGTCCATCTTGTGGATCAAATCCTCTACGTAGTAAATTTGCAATTGTTGATTTTCCAGAACCTGATTCACCTACAATGCCTATTTTTTCTCCAGCATTAATTGTTAATGAAATTGATTTCAAAACGGGTTCATCTTGAAATAAATCTTCATTAATATCATCATAGGATTTTATCCTTTTAGGATACCAAAATGATACATTTTTAAACTCAATTTTACCAAAAAATTTTTCTGGTCGAACTGGATTTTTAATCATGACAATATCAGGTGTAACATCAAGCATTTCAAAATATCTTTCAATATTAATTCTATCCATTAGGAATTGTTTGTGAATGTTTGTAAGTTGCCACAAAGAATCAATCATAATTGAACTGTAGGTAAAAACAAGAAATAGAGTTCCTATTGTTATTCTTCCGTTAAACAGAAGATATACAACAAAAAGTCTTATACTGTAACTTATTATATTTGATACCCAACGGATCAATTGAATTCTTTTTAATCCAGGAATCCATGTTTCTTCATAAATATCTTGTAATTTTTGTTGAGCAATTGAAACATCATTAAGAGATCGATCTTCTTGGCTTTCATTTTTTACTAAACCTACAAATCTAAATAATTCAGAAAGAAGTCTAGAATTTGATTGCTTGCGGTCACGCATTTTACGAATTCCAGGAATAACTTTTTTATTATGGATATACATCATCCAACTAAAAATAATTCCAGCACCTAAAAACATAAGTCCAATTAACCATTGCCCATAAAATAATACTCCTAGTGAAACTATAAGTTGTGCTGATGCTGGGAATAGTTGGTTAAGAATAATGTTTATCTGATTTTGAATTGAAGATGTTCCATTATTTATAATGTTTTGTTTAACTCCTGAATGTTCATTTACGTGTTGTCCTGTTGAAAATGAGAAAAATTTTGAAATTGATTCCTTGTTTAAATGATTTGCAATGATAATATCAAGTTCATTTATTTCTATTTTACTTTGGTAACCGACAATCATAATACGAATTATTGCAAGAATTGCAGCTCCTCCTACTAACCATAATGCAGTAGAAAGATAAGTTAAGTCTGTTCCGTGTTTTTGTACCACATCAAAAATTTTACTTAAGCACCAATTATTAAGTGCACTAGAAATAGAAATTCCTAATATGCAAATAAAAACAATGCTAAGTGGTTTTTTGAATGGTTTTGCAAAAAATAGAACTCTTTTGAAGAGTTGAGTACCTGTAAGTGTTTTTTGTGTCATTTTTATTTTATTTTTAAAGAAGTTAGAAAATTATTTTTCATATTAAGAATAACATATTTTAACTAAAAAGTCAATAAGCTTTGATAAAACCATTATTTTATATATAATACACAGCATGAAATTCGACATAGAAAAACTTAAACCAGCGAAAGTGAAGATAAAGAAGACAAAGGCGGGCTTTGGGCTTGTTGCCGATGCACCGCTCAAGAAAGGAGATTTTATTATTGAATATGTCGGAGATAGATTAACCGCAGACCAAGCGAATGAAAATGGTGGGATGTATCTTTTTGAAATCAGCAACAAGCTGACGATCGACGGCAAGAGCAGAAAGAACAAAGCACGATATATAAATCATAACTGTAAGCCAAATTGCGAAGTTGAGATAAAGAAAGATAGGATTTTTATTTTCGCGATTAAAAAAATAGAAAAGGGTGAAGAGCTCGGCTATGATTACGGTAAAGATTTTTTCAAGGAATACATTAAGCCGAAAGGTTGCAAATGTGGTGCTACGAAACATCTCTATAAATAAAATGATAGATAAAAAGATTATTACAATCTTGCAAAATGACGGAGTCGGAATATTGCCGACAGATACTCTGTATGGAGTAGTCGCAAGTGCATATTCGAAAAAAGCAGTAGAAAGAATTTATAAAATAAAAGGCCGTGACGAGAACAAGCCGTTTATTATTTTAATTTCTAGTATTAAAGATCTAGAAAAGTTTGGAGTTGTAGAGCATCCGATGTTGGGTAAATGGCCGGCAAAGACTTCCATCATACTCCATCACACAAATAAAACGACAAGTAAAAAATTTAATTATTTAAATAGGGGAACAGGTGCGCTCGCTTTCCGTTTGCCAAAAAAGAAGTCATTGAGAGAATTTTTGAAAAAGACTGGTCCGCTCGTCGCACCAAGTGCGAATCCTCAAGGCATTGCTCCTGCGGAAAATATAAATCAAGCCAAAAATTATTTTGAAGACAAAATGGATTTTTATGTTGCTGGAGGCACTTTGAAATCAGCGCCCTCGACACTGCTCAGAATAAATAAAAATGGCGAAATAGAAGTCCTTCGTGGTACACTAAAAAATAATGCAAAACAGTAATGAAATAAAAATATTCTCATCAGTTGGCTTTGCCGACTATGAGCTACTCGATACAGGCGTAGGTGAAAAACTAGAACGCTTTGGTACATATACTTTCGTGCGTCCGTTTGAAGATGCTGTTTGGAAGAAGACATTACCGAAAGACGTATGGGAAAAAGCTGATGGAAAATTTATGTCGTCAAAGCAAGGAAGCAAAGCCGGTTGGGTGATGAAAAATAAAAATATGGAAAAGAGCTGGGTGATGTCATATAAAGATCTTAAGTTTTCAGCAACACCGACTTCTTTTCGTCATTTGAGCTTTTTCCCCGAGCAGGCGAGTCATTGGGATTTCATTAATGAAAAAATAACAAATGCGAAAAAGCATATAAAATTTCTGAACCTTTTCGGCTACACTGGCGTCGCGAGCCTTTCTGCTTTATCTGCTGGTGCAGATGTGACACATGTAGATGCTTCAAAAGAATCATTAACGAAACTAAAAGAAAACCAAGATCTTTCTAATCTTTCGGACAAGCCTCTGCGCATCATGCTCGACGATGTTATGAAATTTATTGAAAGGGAAGCAAAGCGTGGAAATAAATATGACGCAGTCATAATGGATCCGCCAAAATTCGGCCGAGGCCCGAAAGGCGAGACATGGAAGATAGAGGAATCCTTACCGAAGCTTTTAAATGCAGTAAAAAATATTCTTTCTGATGATCCACTCTTTGTGATCGTTACATCATATTCGACTGATTCTTCTTCACTCAATCTTGGTCACGCATTGCGAGAGACTATGGCAGATCTAGATGGCTCTGTAGAGCAAGGGGAGCTTTGTGTCATCGAGCAATCAAACAAAAGAGCGATATCTATGGCTCATACGGCTATTTGGGCTAAAAACATTTAAATCATATTGACAACTATGTATAATATGTGCTATATTTATATGGATATATAGTTCCATAATAATTTAAAAAATGTAATAAACATGCAAAAAAACGTCTTTGTTTTCGACATCGGAAAACACTTCAAAATCAAAATCATTGACACACAACCAATGAGAGAGCTGAACGATCAGCAAAAAGAATGGCAGAAAAATTTAATTCAGTATGACCATTGTAAGGTTATACAGAAAGATTATGACCGTCTTAGGTTGGCATTTTACCGTGAAGAATTTGAAGATTCTTACGAGGTGGTCACTATTTGGATAAAAGACAAACAGATTGCCCTCAAAGATAGAGGTCATCTGCAAGTAATTTTTGAAGAAGAAATATTGCCTAAAGAAGCAATCGCTGCATGATTACGGAACAAAAAAACACCCAGAATATCCGGGTGTTTTTTTATTTCTTTGTTACTTCCTCTTCGATCTCTTCCACATCTTCCTGGATCTCATCAACATCCTTTTCAATATTTTCCACGTCCTCCTGAATCTCGTCGACGTCTTTTTGGATTTCATCCACGTCTTCTTGAATCTCGTCCACATCTTTCTGAATTTCACCGACGTCTTCTTGAATCTCTTCAATATCTTCCGAGACTTCCTCGAGCTCTTTTGTATGTCTATTGATAGTCATTTGTATAAAAATTGAAAGGTAAATAGCTTCGAGTGAGACGACAGTCGTAAGGACAAGCATCACTCTATCAAAATCCGCACCGAGTAATATAGAAATAAAACACAAAGTAAAAAGCAATGTGTGTACAACAAGAGAGCCAGCAGATCCGATCCATTGCGTGACTTTGTCTGCGCCTTGTTCTATTTTTTCTTTTCCTTTTTCTCTGCGATTCATATACTTGAATATAACATAAAAAAGGATTATTATGAATATATGCAAAATAAATTTTCAAAATGGGCGCTTATTATCGGTATTGTCATTGTATTTAATTTATTTATCAACTATGCTATTTCTCTCATCTATAAAGCTCCCGATTACAATAGCTATTTTAATCAATCTCAAATAGTTAAAAACATAAACACCCAAGATGAATGCGTCAGTGTCGGTGGACAATGGACAGAAAATAATTATTCATATGATAAAGCAAATCCTGCACCAGTAGACGAATATGGAAAAAAAATTACAGGCTATTGCAATCCTGATTTTACAAAACAAAAAGAATTTGAACACGCACAAAAGATCTACAACAGAAATATTTTCATAGCACTTTCTGTACTCGGAGTAATTGCGCTCGTCTTCGGTATTTTTGCTTCAAACATTATTTTATCAAATGGTTTCTCTTGGGGCGGAGTACTTTCTCTTATCATCGCTTCGATGAGGTATTGGTCCGACGCAGACAATTGGGTCAAAGTGCTCATCCTTGCTGTCGCCCTCGGTACACTTATCTGGCTTGCACTTAAAAAATTCGGAACAGCTAACTAACGATGAAAAATTACGACCACAGTAAAATTGAAAAAAAATGGCAGAAAGCCTGGGATGCAAAGAAAGTTTATAAGACTGAGAATCCTAGTAAGAAGAAAAAATTCTATGTACTCGATATGTTTCCATATCCTTCTGGTGCTGGGCTTCACGTCGGTCACCCTCGCGGATATATAGGCAGTGATGTCTATGCTCGTATGAAGCGTATGCAAGGCTACAATGTACTCCACCCGATGGGTTATGATGCATTCGGGCTTCCTGCAGAGCAATATGCGATAGAGCACAAGATCCATCCTCGCAAAGCGGTAGAAAAAAACATAAAAACATTTCGTGGACAGCTCGATAAGATAGGCTTTTCGTATGATTGGTCACGACAAGTAAATACGACTGATCCGGAATATTACAAATGGACGCAGTGGATCTTTTTGCAGATTTATAATTCATACTACGATACAGAAAAAAACAAAGCTCGACCTATTTCTGAATTGATAAAGAAATTTGAAAAAACAGATAAGAATTGGAAAAAGCTTTCCGAAATTGAAAAAGAAAAAATCTTGATGCAATATCGCTTGGCTTACGAAGGTTACAGTGAAGTGAATTGGTGCCCGAAGCTCGGCACAGTGCTTGCGAATGATGAGATTGTCGATGATAAAGACGGTAACCCTGTTTCCGAACGCGGAGGTTACCCAGTAGAAAAAAAATCAATGCGACAATGGTTTATGCGCATTACTTCTTATGCTGATAGATTGCTTACTGATTTAGATGGTCTCGATTGGTCTGGACATATAAAAGAAATCCAGAAGAATTGGATTGGTAAGAGTGATGGAAGCGAGATAGAATTTAAAACGAGTATCAATAGAAATATACAAGTATTCACAACTCGGGCAGATACGCTTTTCGGCGTCACCTATGTCGTACTTTCGCCTGAACACCAAAATATTGGAGAGTTCCTCGTGCAAGCAAAAAATATGGCTGAAGTTTCGGAATATATCCGTGAGGCAAAAGAGCGAGCAAAAAAAGAAGACATAACTATTGAAAAAGAAAAGACTGGCGTCGAACTCAAAGGCATCAAAGCTATCAATCCTGTAAATGGTGAAGAAGTTCCTGTCTGGGTCGCTGACTATGTGCTTGCTTCATATGGTACTGGTGCTGTGATGGCTGTCCCTGCGCATGACGAGCGAGATTTTGAATTTGCGAAGAAATATAATTTGCCAATGAAATATGTTGTTGCGCCTAAAATTATTGATGAGAAAAATCCACCTAAAAATGGATTTGAATATGTAGTGAGGAATGCTGCTCAGGCAGTTGTCTATAATCCTATAAAAGATGAATATCTCACATTACGATGGAAAAAGTTTGATTGGCACTCGATAGTTCTTGGTGGTATTGAGGGAAATGAGAGTGTTGTCGAAGCAGCAAAGCGAGAAGTTATTGAAGAAACAGGATATAGTGATCTGATATTTAAAAAGATACTTGGTTCTCCAGTTATTTCAGTATTTCACGCTCCTCATAAAGGTATTAATAGGGTATCAGTTTCAACTGGAGTGTTGTTTGAACTTGCAAGCGAAAAACAGGTAGGTCTTGATCGCGCGGAACATGAACAGTTTGATGTTGAGTGGGTTTCCTCAGAAACTTTTTTTAGTAAACCAATGACTAATATTGAACTTCCTTTTTGGAGAGAGCGAATGAAAGGGAAAATTTGGAAACCATTCATCGAATACGGGACTATTATTAATTCTAATGAATTTAATCAGTTAACTTCCGAAGAAGCCCGCAAGAAAATCACAGAATTTGTCGGTGGAAAAATGGTGACGAAATATAAGATGCGTGATGCGATCTTTGCACGACAGAGATATTGGGGCGAGCCGATTCCACTCAAGCACGACAAGGCAGGAGCTATTTCGATGCTTAAAGAAAAAAATCTGCCGCTCAAACTTCCAAACGTCACTTCATATGAGCCGACGGGTACAGGAGAGAGTCCACTTTCAGGAGTGAAAGCATGGACGAAAGAAGGCTATGAGACGAACACGATGCCAGGCTGGGCGGGGAGCTCTTGGTATTTCTTGCGCTATATGGATCCCAAAAATAAGAAAGCTTTCGCTGATAAAAAAGCTTTAAAATATTGGAAAGATGTCGATATGTATGTCGGTGGATCAGAACATGCGACAGGGCATTTACTTTATTCTCGCTTCTGGCACAAATTCCTTTTCGATATGGGGCACGTACCGACACCTGAACCATTTAAAACTTTAAAAAATCAAGGAATGATCTTGGCCTCTGATGGACGCAAGATGAGTAAAAGATGGGGGAATGTCATTAACCCAGACGATATAGTAAAGACGTACGGCGCAGATACGCTCCGCGTGTATGAAATGTTCATGGGGCCTTTTGAAGCGAGCCAGCCATGGAATACAGAAAGTATTATTGGTTCAAGGAGATTTATAGAAAAGGTTTGGAAAGTCGCTTCACGTATCAATGATTTTAAAAGTCCTCGGTCTTCCTCGCAAGCTCGGCCAGACTTTAAAAATCATCAATACGTTTCGCTTGTAAAAACTCTCCACAAAACTATTAAAAAAGTGAACGACGATATCGCAAATTTTGCTTTCAATACTGCTATTTCATCAATGATGGTATTGGTGAATGAGATGGATAAAGTTGAAAATATTTCAAAAGAAGATTTCAAAACATTCTTGCAGATTCTCGCTCCTTTTGCTCCTCATGTCGCTGAGGAACTTTGGTATGATCTTGGAGAAAAGAAATCTATACACTTAGCGCCATGGCCGAAATACAATATGAAGCTTTTAATCGAAGATACATTAAAAATCGCTGTACAGGTCAATGGCAAAGTGCGTGGGGAAATAGAAATTCCTACAGATGCAGATCAAGAAGTTGTTTTTGCTGAAGCACTTGTAAATGAAAATGTAAAAAAATGGACGGACGGGCAAGAAATCAAAAAGAAAATTTATGTAAAAGGAAGACTTGTTAATTTTGTTGTATAAATGAATAGAATTATTAAAATCATAAATAAAGAGTTTGGAAATTTAGGTCAAGCAGCGCTTATGCTCGGCCTTTTCAATTTATTTTCTCAGCTCTTGGGCCTTTTTCGTGATCGATCGATAGCGCACTTCATTGGTCCGTCTATACAGCTCGATGCATATTATGCTGCATTTCGTATTCCTGATTTTATTTTTGTTTCTATTTCTTCACTCGTTTCTATTACCGTTATTATTCCATTTATTTTGGAGCGTATGAAAGATGACAAGAATGAAGAAGCAAAGAAATTTGTGTCTGAAATTTTCACTGTATTTCTCATCGCAATAGTCGTTATTTCTTTTATCATTTTCCTATTACTTCCGTACATCGTACATTTCACTGCTGCAGGCTTTGATCCAGCTATGCAACATCAAGTCGTTTTGCTTTCACGTATTATGCTTCTCTCGCCGATACTTCTCGGTCTTTCCAATCTTTTCGGCACGATTACTCAGCTCTTCCAGAGATTTTTCATTTATTCTTTGAGCCCTATCTTTTACAACATTGGTATTATTTCCGGTGTGATCTTTTTTTATCCAATGTGGGGGATAAAAGGTCTGGCTTTCGGTGTCGTTCTTGGCGCAGCGATGCATTTTTTCATCCAAGCACTTGCTTCGACGACGCTCGGCTTCCAGCCATATCTGACGAAGCATATTAATTTTTCAAATATTAAAAAAGTTTTGAAGACGTCACTTCCACGCACACTTGGACTCTCCGCAAATTCTCTTGCACTTATCTCTATCGTTTCTTTCGCTTCATTCCTAACTGTCGGCTCGATATCGATATTTACTTTTGCAAACAATTTACAAACGATTCCTCAAGGACTCATCGGTATCTCATACGCTGTCGCTGCTTTTCCACTTCTTGCTCGCGCATATGCAAGTGAGAACAAAAGTGATTTTAAAAACCATCTGCGTAAAGCTGCGCGTGCGATTATTTTCTGGACGTTGCCTATCACTTTTATTTTCATCGTTCTTCGCGCGCAGATCGTGCGTGTCGTTCTTGGCACAGGTGACTTCTCTTGGGAAAATACACGTCTCGTCGCTGCATCGCTCGCACTTTTTTCTATATCGATCCTCGCGCAGAGTATGATTGCACTTCTTTCTCGCGCATACTATGCAACAGGTGAGACCAAACGCCCGCTCATCATCAATGTTTCTTGCTCACTTTCTATTATCGTTCTTGCATACTTTTTAATCCATATCTTCAATAACTTTCCATTCTTCAGATATTTCATAGAGTCGATGCTTCGAGTTTCTGACATTCCTGGAACAGCTATTCTTATGCTTCCGCTCGCGTATTCTATCGGGACGATTATTAATTTTATTTTGCACTGGGTTTCTGTTCGCAAAGATTTTATGGATGGTGAACATTTTATTTTCAAAGCTTTTTCTCAAAGTCTCGGCGCATCGTTCCTGCTTGGAGCGACTGCTTACGGCACACTCTACACACTCGAGCCAATTTTCGGCACGACTACAGGCTGGGGCATTTTCCTACAAGGTCTTATCGCTGGCATCGCTGGTATTTTGATCGGAGGCTACGTGCTTCACTTGTTGAAAAATGAAGAAATCGCCGAGCTCATTAAGAACCTCAAAACAAAATTCTGGAAAGCAGAACGCATCGCTCCACCACAAGAAGGGCTTTAAAAGTTCGGTTTATTTTGGTAGGATACAAATATCATGAAATTAATTACTTTAAACACATGGGGAGGGAAAATCTATAAACCGCTTGAAGATTTTATTCAAAGATATCAAGATGTCGATATTTTCTGTTTTCAAGAAATATATCACGATGCTGTTGGGAAAGAAAAAGATGAAGATTTTTTAGATAGTGCTTTTAACCTTTTTACCGATCTACAAAAATTATTACCGAACCACCTTGGTTTTTTTAAAGAGAACGCCGGGGGTTATTATGGTAATTGTATTTTTATTAAAAATAATCTCTCTATACTAGAAGAGGGTGATCATTTCGTATATAAACACAAGGGTTATATACCTGAGGGTGATTTTTTTGCGAACCATGCTCGAAATCTTCAGTTTGTAAAAACAAAAAACAAGGAAATTACCTTTAACATTTTTAATGTTCATGGGCTTTGGAACGGTAATGGAAAAACAGATACAGAAGATCGTATAAATCAATCAAAAAATATACTAGAATTTATTAAAAAATTTCAAAATGAATTCATACTTTGTGGTGATTTTAATCTTAGGCTTGATACTGAAAGTATAAAAATCTTAGAAGATTCAGGATTAAGAAATTTAATAAGAGAAAATAATGTTACAAATACAAGAACTTCATTGTATAAAAAAGAAGAACGATTTGCTGATTATATTTTTGTTACAAAAGATATAATAGTTAAAGATTTTAAAGTTTTACCTGATGAAGTCTCTGACCATAGTCCTTTATTTTTAGATTTTGAATTAAAATAACATATGAAAACAGCAATAATAATTCATGGAATGTCGGAAAGTAAAGAAGAGTATTTTAAAATGCTTGAATCGGAAAATAAAGAATATTGGCATTGGTTGCTGTGGTTGAAAGATGAATTAATAAAGAAAAATATTTCAACTCAAGTTCCTGTAATGCCAGAAGCTTATAATCCTGAATATAAAGCATGGAAGGAAACATTTGAGAGATTTCCATTAAATGAGGAAACTATTTTAATTGGCCATTCAGGTAGTGGAGGGTTTATTGTGCGTTATCTGAGCGAGAACAATGTCAAACTTGGTAAAGTTGTACTTGTTGCTCCGTGGATTGATCCAGAAAAAGAATTAAAAACAGGAATGTTTAATTTTGAAATCGATGAAAATATTGTAGCTAAAACATCAGGCATCACTATTTTTAGTTCGACTAATGATACAAAAGATGTGCAGGATAGTGTAGAAATATTGAAAAATAAAATTAAGAATGTAAAAATCATTGAATTTCAAAATTACGGACATTTTTGCCTAGACGATATGGGAACAGATGTATTTCCAGAACTTTTAGAAGAATCTCTAAACTAGAATTTAGTTTTTGACTTCTTTGTTTTTATATGTTTTACTTCTGTTAGATAAATAAACTTTGTAATAATCAATAAAAACAGAAAATGGAAAAACTAGAATATTTTGAAGAATATTACGTTATACGTAATTCTTTAGGAGGCATATATTTACAAAAAAATGCAGGCGATCCACCTTCTCAGAAGGATTATGATTATGAAGACTTACATTTGTATGAAAGAGATAAGAAGAATTTTAAACATAATTTGTTACTAGCATCGATGGATTTAGAAATGATTTATGATAAAAGATTGAGAGAAGAAATTCTTAAAACAATGAGTCCTATCAAGAAAGTAAAAGCTTTGAAAGCAGTATCAATAGGAAAAGTTCTAAAAGAACCCTCAGGTATAATTACCAAAGAACAGTATAAAGAACTTAAGCAATAGTATTTTTAGTAATTTAAAAACCTAGACAATTAATTTTGTCTAGGTTTTTTTATCTTTCTATAAGTTGATATTTCTTCATAAACCCATTTCCATCTAAGATGTGGAATATCACAGCAAGAGCGAATACGAGTGCTGCGAGCGATATGTAAGCAGTTTTAGCTCCGTGCATATCCATTAGTATCCCTACGACGAGTGGGCCGGCCATACCACCAATAGTGGTGATACTTCGCATAATGCCATCCACTCGACCAAAATGCTCTGGGTTTGAAGAAGTGGTCACCATTTCATTACTTCCGACATATAAAAATTCGCTGATCATTGTAATAAGAAAAGCTATAATGAGACGCCATATGTAACCTGTGAGAAATGATAGTGATAAGAGAAGAAGTGAAAAGAATAATAGGCTAATACTGAATGTCTTTGAACCTTTCACATCAAACCATTTTCCTAGGCTCCAGCCCGAGAGCATTGGCAAAGCAGAGACGATACCCATAATGATGACAGATGTGAGACTTCCACCTTCTTTATATACTTCGATTGGCAAGAAGAATAACACAGTCATTCCAGCAAAGTTTATGAAAAAATTAAAACAAACGAGGCTTTTGAGGGAAAGATTCCAATTTTTAATTTCAGTAAAAATATTGTTCGTCTTATCTTTTATTTTATTTTCATCGAGCCCTATTTCTTTTTCTTTTTTACGAAATCTCCAGACAATAATAAAAGCTATGATCGACGTCGGTGTGATCATAAAAAGAAGAAGTGGAATAGAAAAATATTTTATTAAAAATATTCCTGCGATTGAAGCGACGATCCACCAGAAATTGCTAACAGTATCAAAATAACCAAAAACTGTTGCGATTTTATTTGCTGGTGTATGTCTTCTGACATATGTTTCTCTTCCGATAGCATCAAGCGCAAAGGCTATTCCATTCAGAAAACGCGCTAAGACGATAAAAATAGCAAGACCTGTTACTCCTGCGAGCAAGTATCCCGCTCCGACAAAGAAATAAATAAATAAGCCGACGAGGATGAGCGTCGTTGCACGCATTTTGTCTGCAAGTATGCCGACGATCGGGAGTGCTAAAATAAAAGCAATGTCGAACATAGATCGCAAAAGTCCAGCTTCAGCGAAACTGTTGCCAAAAGAAAAGAGAAGTATTGGTATCAAAGATTCTGCAAAACCCCAGCCGATCCAGCGGAGTCCTGTCGCTCGTGTCAAAACTTTTGCCCCAGAAGGTATTTCTGCTGTATTCCAAAATCGCGACATGTATTTTTTCTATCTTATCTCAAAACTCGCTTTCACAGTGACCATGATTTCTTTTTGTATTTTTGAAGTATCGTATGAGCCGTAGTCGGAAATTTCTACTGAGTTTGGTGCGAGGACTTGGACGACGCCACTAGATGCGGATTTGATCGCTCCTATTTTCTTTCCGCCGGCAGTTGCAATAGTCTCTGCACGGTTTTTTGCATCAGCTATAGCACTCGGTAAGAGTTTTACTCGTGATTCAGGGAGTTTTGAATAATAATATTCTAGGCTTGTCGTAGAGAAGATGACTCCTTTGCTGACGACGAGGGAAGTAGCATTTTTTGAGAGCTCGGTTATTTTTTGAATATCGTTTGATTGGATTTCGATATTTTGTACGAGGTTGTAGCTCTTATCTGCTGTAGCGTATTGCTCGTAGACTTCGTTCATAAAGACTGGAGTGATATTGATATCTTTTTCTTCGATGCCATTTGTCGCAAGGAATGCTTTGACTTCTTTGATATCATTATCTATTTTTGTGTAGCCATCTTTGAGAGCGCTCAGCTTGACTGTGCGAGTGATCGTTGAGTTCCATTTTACTTTATCGGAAGTGACTTGTTCTTTTGCTGAACCTGTGACGGAGATATTTTCCATAGTGCGAGATTTATAAAATGTATACGATACGAGCCCGAAACTTATAATAAGAGAAAGACCTAAAATGAGACCGAAAGAGACGAAGCTTTGTTTTTGATTTTCCATATACTATAATACTAACATGACACAATTTTTTACACAAAACAGTGAAATTATAATAAAACTCGTCGTTGCAATGGTTCTCGGTATGGTGATCGGTATTGAGAGATACCTTGCCCACAAGACCGCTGGTATGCGTACATATTCGCTCGTCGCGATGGGTTCTTGTCTCCTTATTATTATTTCTGAAATGATGGCCGAATATTACATGCCTTTGGCAAACGTGAGCATTAATCCTTTTCAAATCGCCGCTGCGATTGTTACAGGTATAGGTTTCCTTGGCGCTGGTGTTATTCTTCATCAAGAATCCCGCATCATCGGTATTACTTCTGCTTCAGGTCTCTGGGTCGCTTCGGCGATAGGTATCGCTGTAGGTTTCGAGCTCTATGATCTCGCGATTATTGCGACAATTTTAACACTTTTTATTTTTATCGTGCTCTGGATTTTGGAAAAGAAGATCATCGACAGGCTTTTTTCCGGAAAATAATTTTATGCATTCAAGCGAGATACGAACACGATTTTTAAAATTTTTTGAAAACAGGGGACATAAAATAATCCCTTCGGCTTCACTCGTACCTGAAAATGATCCTTCAGTACTTTTTAATACTGCGGGAATGCAACCACTCGTGCCATATCTCCTCGGACAAGAACATCCAATGGGGCGTAGAATTGCTAACGTACAAAAATGCGTGCGTACTGGCGACCTCGATGACATCGGTGACAATCGCCATTTTTCATTTTTCGAAATGATGGGCAATTGGTCGCTCGGAGACCCCTCTAGTCCTGACGGCATCGGGGCAGGTTATTTTAAAGAAGATGCAATTAAATGGTCTTATGAATTTCTAACTAGCAAAGAAGAAGGCCTTGGGCTCGATGTGTCACGACTTTATGTGACGATTTTTGAGGGCGACGAAAATGCTCCATACGATCAAGAATCAAAAGATATCTGGATGAGCTTAGGAATTCCTGAACATCGTATTTACTCATTACCTGGAGATGATAACTGGTGGAGCCCTGGAGACAATGGTCCATGTGGGCCGTCTAGTGAAATGTTTTATGATATGAGTGGAAATATTGGTGACCTTACAAAAGAAGGTTTTATTGAAGCTTGTGAAAAAGAAGATGTCATAGAAATCTGGAATGATGTTTTTATGGAATACGAAAAGAAAGACGGCAAAGTCATCGGCAAACTCAAACAGAAAAATGTAGACACTGGCGCCGGCCTCGAACGCATCACTGCCGTCATGCAAGGTAAAAAAACTGCGTATGATACGGATTTGTTTGAATTTGTTACAAATGTTATAAAATCTCAATCCAAAAATTATAATGAACATTCTTCTCGTGTTGTTGCAGACCATATTAGAACAGCTGTTTTTTTAATCTCTGATGGTGTTTTACCTGGAAACAAAGATCAGGGTTATGTATTAAGAAGATTACTAAGAAGAACAATTAGGCACTCAGATTTATTAGCTTTACCAAAAAATTCTTTAGCTTCTTTAAGTTTGGCTGTAGTTAATCAATATGAAGAAATTTATACAAATCTTCGCGTTGATTTAAATCAAATTCAATATGTAATAGAACAAGAAGAAATTAAATTTCGCCAAACTTTAGAAAATGGTCTTAAAGAATTCGAAAAAGGAATCGATCCATTTATTCTTGCGACAACATATGGTTTTCCGATTGAACTCACAGAAGAATTGGCGAAAGAGAAAGGAATCAAAATTGATCGAGAGGATTTTAATACAAAAATGTCTGAACACCAAAAACTTTCACAAACTGCTTCTGCAGGTATGTTCAAAGGTGGACTCGCTAATCATAATGAAAAGACAATACGACTTCACACAGCGCACCATTTGCTTTTGGCTGCATTGCAGGAAGTCGTCAGTCCGGAAATAAAACAGCGGGGAAGTAATATCACCGAAGAACGCCTACGCATTGATTTCGTCTGCGACCATAAACTCACTGATGAAGAAAAACAGAAAGTTGAGGATTTAGTAAATCAAAAAATCCAAGCAAATCTAAATGTCGTCCGTCGTGAGATGCCTCTTGCAGAAGCAGAAAAGATCGGCGCGCAAATGGAATTCGGAGCAAAATATCCGGAGACTGTATCTGTGTATTTTATCGGTGAAGAAAATCCTTCGACAAGCTCAGGACGCGCTTTCAGTGCGGAATTCTGTGGTGGTCCACACGTTTCAAATACTGGCGAACTAGGCATTTTCAAAATCCAAAAAGAAGAAGCAGTCTCAGCTGGCGTTAGGCGTATAAAGGCTATTCTCGAGTAACACTTATTGACAAAATTTGTATTTCTAGTAATATATATTTTGGATATTCCAAAATAACTTAATACTAAATTTTATGCAAAAAAAAATGTTATCAACTTTGACCCTGACAGAGCTTTGGGGTGAATTGAAATCCTATGCGGATGGCATTAAAGTAAATGATTCAAAAAAAATTCTAAATGAATTGAGTCGTTTAATTCAACAGCACAAAGGAAACAAAGAAACGTGCGATGAATTGATTACGAAATTATTACGTATTCCAGTATGGCTGTTACGCAACAAAGTTACAAAGCCCTCTATCATTTTGATAGCTTTGCATCGCAATTCACCGAAAGAACTGGTTGAAGAATTGTCCTTAACCTACGGAGAAAAATTTGCTTCTTCTATAGAACTGTTAAGGAAAAAAGATTACGAAAGTAACACAAAAGAGGAAAGAGCTTCTCTCCGACTGGAAGATTTTAAAAATGCTGTTGAAAAATCAAAAGAAGCCGCGCTTATACTTCTTGCCGAACATTCCGTTAATCGAATCGATTTCACGAAAGAAGAGGATGATGACAAAAAAATTCTTTGGTCGATAAAAAATCAACCAAGAGTTGAAATTTTGCATAATTTCTTTTTGAAGAATTTTAAAACCGAACAAAATATTGTTTTGTCTATTAAAGACACGACAACTATTTTGATTGAGGACCTTGCTTGCATGAAAGGCGTTCTTCAATTAGTTAAGGATTAAGTTAATTAAATTTTTAAAAAACCACAGAAATTCTGTGGTTTTTTGTTGCCTTTTTATACCTATACAAGGTATAATTGCTCTATGAGTTTATTTTTTTCTAAACCAAAAACAGAATTGATTGCTCTTTTTGATGTCGGATCTTCAAGTGTTGGCGGAGCACTTGTCCTCAAAGATGGTAAAAATATTCCCACATTTATTTTCTCTATTCGTGAACCAATTCATCTAACAGAAAACTTTGTTTTCGATAGATTTTTCAATGCAACACTTCAGTCTTTGGAAAAAGTTGCAAAACAAATAAATCTTTCTGGTTTGGGTGCAGTTACAAAGATTTATTGTACTTTTTCATCACCGTGGTATGCATCTCAAACAAGAAATATACAGCTAGAAAAAAATATTTCCTTCACATTTACTTCAAAAATAGCAGAACATTTAAATAAAAAAGAATATCTGCTTTTCGAAGAAGAAAATATTAAAAAATTTGAAAATGGCCTCTCCGATGCTCGAATTATAGAATCTAAAAATATGTCAGTTGCTTTAAATGGCTACAGAGTACAAAATCCGATTGGTATCAAGACAAAAAAAGTCGAAATGTCTTTATTCGTCTCAATGAGTAACCAACATATACTGACAAAAATAGAAGAATCTATCGGTAGACATTTACATTTCAAAAATATAAAGTTCTCATCATTTATTTTTTCTTTTTTTACGACATTGCGTGATCTTTTCAATACATATGAAGATTTCTTGTGTATTGACATTGGTGGAGAAATCACAGAAATAGGTTTAGTAAAAAAAGATGTTTTAGTAGAATCCGTCTCTTTTCCTTATGGTAAGAATTTTATTTTGAGAAATTTATCAAAAAAATTGGGTTATGATATAGACCACACAAAATCATTATTTGCCCTTTATATAGAAGGTCATTTGGAAAGAAAGATGACAGAAAAAATAATAAAAGAATTGCATAGTATTACAAATGAATGGTTGAAACAATTTGGAGCATCACTTAATCTATTATCAAATCATATGCTTTTGCCCCACACATTATTTTTTTCAACAGATGAGGATATGATACAGTATTTTACCGAAGTGATGCAAAAAGAAGAAACACATCAATATACGAAAACAATTTCAAAGTTTAAAATAATACCGATCGATACAAAGATCCTCCACGGTAATGCTCATTTTAGTGAAGCAGTTTCTAGAGATAGTGCACTCATTATGCAATCTATTTACATTAATAGGTATAACGCTTAAAATATAACAATCATGCACAAAAACTTATTTCAAGATATGGTCAAAGCAAAAAATAATAAGCTGAAAAAACAACCAACATCAACACCAGCATCAGCATCTCTACCTATTCAACCAAAAAAACCGTTATATAAAAAAGATGACCAAAAAAAATCTCGTCATGCACTTTGGTTTGTCGCCGTTCTTACTCTGGTCTTTCTTGTGTTTTCTGTTTCTACTTTTTTCTCTCACGCTGACATAAAGATAACTCCAAAAGAAAAAGATTTTAATGTACAAAATTCCTTTACTGCAATAAAAGATGTTTCTTCAGACACATTGTCTTTCGATACAGTTGTCCTTTCTGGTGCGGAGAGTAAAAACCTTCAGGCAATGAGCACTATTGATGTTTCTATAAAGGCTACAGGTACTGTTGTTTTATATAATGCATTCAGCGCCACTCCACAAAAATTAAAAATAGATACAAGACTTGAGGGTTCTAATGGTAAATTGTATAAAACTAAAATACCTGTGACTATTCCTTCTTTATCTTCTAGTGGTTTGCCAGGTTCTGTCGAAGTAGAAGTATATGCAGACGTCGCAGGTAGTGAATCAAATTCAGGGCCTATTGATTTTAAGATTTTTGGTTTCAAAGGTAGTCCAAAATATGAAAAGATGTATGGTCGTTCCAAGGGAAGTATCGCTGGTGGTTTTGTCGGCCCAATGCCACAGATTTCTGACGCTGATAAAAATACTGCACAAGAAGAATTAAAAAATACTCTCAAAATAAAACTTACACAGAAAGTCCTAAATGAATTACCAGCAGGATTTATATTATTTCCAGATGCGATTTTTGTAGATTTTAATCCAGAAATTTCTGTCGTAGATAATAAAGATAATTCAGCAACGATGTCCATTAAAGGTACATTATCTGGAATCATCTTTAACGAAAATAAACTTTCTCAAATGATAACTAATACACTGCTCGACAAAGAAGAAAAAACAGATGCGTATATTTCAAATATTAAAAATCTTAATTTTTCCCTTATAAACAAAGATGGTGTTTCCGTAGCTACGAGTAAAAATATTAGTTTTGATTTAAAGGGAAGTGCTAAAGCTGTCTGGAAAGTCGATACTGATGCTGTGCTCCACGATCTTTTAAATAGTAATAAAAAAGATTTTAATGCTATTCTTTCAAAATACTCAAATGTTACTTCTGCTGATTTAGCATTACGTCCAGCGTGGAAATCAACTCTCCCAGAGAAAATAGAAAAAATAAATATCTCAGTGAATTATCCAAAATAGTAATTTCCCCATATTTTATTGACTAAAACTTTTGTTTTTGTTAATATAGTTTCATATCCAATGAGTGATCCTAAAAACGAAAAAATTTTAACAGCGCGAGGCGAAATAACTGAAGCGTTACCAAGTACTCTTTTCAGAGTTATGATGGATGACGATAAAGAAATTCTTGCATATCTTTCAGGTAAAATGCGTATGAATAGAATCAAAGTTTTGGTGGGTGACAGCGTGGAAGTAATCCTCGATCCGTATGGCGGAAAAGGCAGGATTACAAAAAGGTTGTAATATTTTAGAGAGTAGTGTATACTATAAATCACAGTTTTTAAATAGGTAAGAGAGTCCATGAAATAAGGGTTTTCCCTTATTTTTATCTTGTTTTTAAATAATAATTATGAAAGTCAAATCAGCAGTAAAAAAAATTTGTGATAATTGTAAAATAGTTAAAAGAGCTAGGCATTTAAGAGTTATCTGTACTAACCCAAAGCATAAACAAAAACAATAATTTTATGAGAATTCTAGGAATCACAGTACCAAATGAAAAGAAACTTGAAATAGGATTAACTTGCCTTTACGGTATTGGTATTCCTATGGCTCGAAAGATCTTGGACAAAGTCGGCATTGCGCATGACAAAAAATCTAAAGACTTAACTCCAGAAGAAGAAAATAAAATCCGTGCGATCATCGAAGCGATGACTATCGAAGGAAATCTAAAAAGAGAAGTCGCTTCAAACATCAAAAGATTGAAAGATATAAAAAGTTACCGCGGTACTCGCCATATGAAGAGACTTCCAGTAAGAGGACAAAGAACAAAGACAAATTCACGCACAGTCAGAGGTAATGTCAGAAAGACAATGGCATCAGGAAGAAGAAAAGAAAGTAAAACATAATCATTAATATGGCAAACAAAGAAACAACAACACAAGACGCAAATACAGAAGAAGTCAAAAAGGCTCCTGTTTCAAAAACTGCAAAAAAGAAATTGACTGCAGGTATTTTGCACGTTGAAGCGACTTTCAACAATACGAAAGTTCTTTTCTCTGACAAGTCAGGTAATACAGTATTCTGGACTTCAACTGGCTCTCTTGGTTTCAAAGGTGCAAAGAAGGGTACTCCTTTCGCTGCATCAAAAGCTGGTGACGTCATTGGTGAAAAAGCAGAAATTCTTGGTATCAAGGAAGCAGATGTTGTTGTTAAAGGTGTTGGTTCAGGACGAGAGCCAGCGATTCGTGCATTTATGGCCCACGGTATAGAAGTGACTTCTATTAAAGATGTTACTCCTGTCCCACACAATGGTCCAAAGGCAAAGAAGCCTCGTAGAGTTTAATTTTTAAAATATTATGATTACAAAAGCAAAATTTAAAATTTGTAGACGTTTAGGACCCGGAGTTTATGACAAATGTCAGACTTCAAAATTTGTCGCAACTACTGGCAAGATGAAAAAAGGTGGTCGCCCAAAGGCACTTTCTGAATACGGTACTGCTCTTGTTGAGAAACAGAAGATCCGATTTTCTTACGGTATCACAGAAAGACAGCTCTCAAACTATGTTGCTCACGCTATCAAAGCAAAAGGTGCTGGAGCAGCTGATAAAGTTTATGAAAGCCTCGAATCAAGACTCGACAACGTCGTCTACCGTATGGGCCTCGCAAACAGTCGCGCTTTCGCACGACAGATGGTTTCTCACGGACATTTTATCGTCAACAATCACAAAGTCACTATTCCATCATATGAAACGAAAGCAGGAGATATCATTAAAATCAGAGAAGGCAGTAAGACCAAGAAGCTTTGGGATGGACTTGCAGAAAAACTGAAAGATTACAATCCACCAGCATGGCTTTCATTCAGTGTAGAAAAAGGGGAAGGGTCGATAAAAGATAAACCAAAAAATGTCGAAACTTTCCTTGATATCAATACAGTCCTCGAGTTTTACAGTCGTTAATTAAATGAGTTTTAAAATTATTAATAATTTTTTATAAAAAAACATGCTTGAATACAATATAATCTTACCTTCGAAGCCAAGAGTGGTGACAGAAGAAAATAATAAAGGAGTATATGAAATCGACGGTTTTTACCCTGGGTATGGTCATACTTTTGGTAACTCTTTGAGAAGAATTATTCTTTCTTCTCTACCAGGTGCAGCGGTCACATCTATCAAGATCGATGGCGTGAGTCATGAATTTTCTACTATTGAAGGCGTCAAAGAAGATGCTATCGTTGTTATCTTAAATTTGAAAAAAGTTCGTTTTAAAATGCTCTCAGATGAACCTCAGACTGTTACTATTTCTGCAAAAGGTCCAAAGACTTTGACAGCAGGAGATATCACTACTTCAGGACAAGTTGAAGTTTTAAATCCAGAGCAACACATTGCTGAAATCACAGGCAAGATAAATTTGAATATTGAATTAAACATTGAAAAAGGTCTTGGCTTCGTTGCAAAAGAAACTCTTCAGAAAGAAAAAGTTGAGATCGGTACTATCGCAGTCGATGCTATTTTCACACCAATCCGTAGAATTTCTTACGAAGTTGAAAATATGCGTGTCGGTGATAAGACAAACCACAACCGCCTTCGCATCTCTATCGAGACAAATGGTACACTTACACCTCGCCAAGCATTGACTGATGCTATTGAAATAATGATCGAGCAATTGAAAGCGATCGTTGATTTCAAAGAGCCTACAGAAGAAGTAAAGCCTGAGAAAATTTCAGCAAAAGCTGAAGAAACAGAATCAGATGCTGATGATAAAGGTGAAGACTTCACTGATGTTTTGAAAACTCGCATCGACAACCTTGACCTTTCTACAAGAACTTTGAATGCTCTTACAAATGCAAATGTCCGCACATTAGGTGGCCTTGCACGTAAGAAGAAAGAAGATCTTTTAGAAATAGAAGGAATGGGCGAGAAAGGTATTACAGAAATTAAAAAGGTTTTGAGTAAATTCAACCTTAATTTGAAAGATTAATTATATTTTATGAGACACCACAACGCAAACAGAAAATTCGGACGAGATAAGACACAGAGAAAAGCTTTGATCAGCTCTCTCGTGCTCAATTTGATCGTACGTGGAAAGATCAAGACTACAGAACCGAAAGCAAAAGAACTCAAGCCAGTTATGGAAAAGTTGGTGACTCTTGCAAAGAAGGGCGACCTCAATTCACGCCGTATCGCTACAGCTCGCCTCGCAAACAGAAGCAAAGAAGTAAAGAAACTTTTTGAAGTTATCGCACCACAGTATGCTGACAAGAAAGGTGGCTACACGAGAATATTAAAATTAGGAGTCAGAAAGTCTGATGCGACAAAGATGGCGCAGATAGAATTTGTATAATTATATGGAAAAAGAAAACAAACAAAAAGAAATAAAAGTTATCGATGCACAAGGACGAACACTCGGCCGTGTTGCTTCTGAAATCGCTGTAAACTTGATCGGCAAGAACGCTGCGACTTTTGAGAGAAACATCTACTCTGGCTTTCCAGTCAAAGTGCTAAATGCTTCAAAACTAAAAATTACTACAAAGAAATTGGCTGAGATTTATCATACAAAATATTCTGGATATCCAGGAGGCCTCCGTATTACGAAAGGTAAGGAGACAATGGAAAAGAAAGGTTTGAAAGAATTGATCCGCCTTGCAACTTACCAAATGCTTCCAGACAACAAATTACGAAGGAAGATGATGACGAACTTGGTGATAGAGGATTAAGACAGATTAAAATAAACATATGACAAAAGAAATTTACATAGAAGCTATAGGACGAAGAAAGACCTCTACTGCAAGAGTGCGTATTACTGAGTCTGCAAAACCTACATTCATCATCAATGAAATGGATGCAAAAGACTATTTCAAGACTGAAGAGCAGAGACGCTTGATTCAAGATCCTATCATCAAAGGTAAGCCTTCAAAGAAATGGAGTTTTGAAGTACGAGTTTCAGGCGGTGGAGCACATTCACAAGCTGAAGCAGTTCGTCACGGACTCTCTCGAGCACTTGTTGCTTCTGAAGAAGAGCTTCACACAAAGATCAAGAAACTCGGCTTCCTCAAGCGTGACCCTAGAGCAAAAGAACGCCGTAAGTTCGGTCTCAAGAAAGCTCGTAAAGCCCCGCAGTGGTCAAAACGTTAATACTCAAAAAAAGATCTCGCAAGAGGTCTTTTTTGTTTACCTATTTTATGCTAAAATGCTTTTATGGCTGACGAAAATGATGAAATAATAAAACAAAATACTGAAATTCCAGCGGAGTTCCCGGATGAAGTAGAAGACGACACTGAAGTCGTCGAATTTGAATTTAATGAAGACGGGGAAGAAGATTTGAGAAAAACTTTAAAGAAAATCCGTGCTGATTTGAAGCAGGCGAAGAAAGAAAAAGAGGAATATTTGACTGGCTGGCAGAAAGAGCGAGCAGGATTTTTGAATTATAGGAAAGAAGAAGAAGAGAGAAATACGAATTTTAAAAATATCGTGCAGGAAAGGATCTTAGAAAGATTTTTATCAATCATGGATAGCTTCGACATGGCTTTCGCCAATAAAGAAGCTTGGGAGAAAGTCGATGCGAATTGGCGCACTGGCGTGGAATACATCTACGCGCAGATGAATGCTATTTTTGAAGAATATGGAATCAATGCTATTGGAAAAGTAGGGGAAAAATTTAACCCAGAATTCCATGAATCCATAGAACGCATTGATACTGATGAAAATGATAAAGAAGATACCATCGCTCTTGTGATGCAAAAAGGATATAAAACGAAAAACAAAGTCCTCCGTCCTGCGAGAGTGAATGTCTACGGATTGAAATAATTTCTATTTCCCGAAAGTTTCAAATAAAACTTTTTTAGTTTCTTCGTCGATATTTTCACTGACAATGATCATCATCTCTGTCGTGAGGCCGAGATCTTTTTTTATATTTATGAAAAGGTGTTCGAATGGGTAAGGGGAGATCCATGCAGAATTTTTAAGGCATACGAAGCCAGCTTTCTTGAGGAGATAGCGTAGGCTTTCTCTTTCACTCTTTCTGTTCTCTGGTAAGTCGAGCAAGATGATCCTCCAGAATCCATCCCAAGTCGTATTCACGAGCGTCGTATCATTCTCGAGTTTCAAGCTGTGCATTTTCTTTTTGCCTTCTTTTGTCAGGCGGGCATAGTCGTTCTGTCCAGAGGAAATATGCTCCACGAGCCCAGCTTCACGAAGACCTTTCAGAGAGCGTGTGATGGCGTACTTGCCCACCGTTTCTGCTTTTGCAGAAACGGTGGGTGCGGAGATTTTCTCATTCAATTCCGTTAAAGAAATAGCTGATTTTTCACCTAAAATTTTGATTATTTTCTTAGAATAGTCTGTCTTTCTTGACATATTTATATATTATCTTATATACTCTACTTTGACAAGTATTCCGCGACCACGAAATACTTGCAAAATAAATTAGGATCTTATATAATTAGTTTTATTAATATTAATTTAATATATACATATGAATTTTGAAGATTTTCTTAAACAAGTTTCACCTAAAATTGGTCCCAAAAATGCATTTGATTTAGCAAGAGATTCGCAATTAAAAGCACTTGAACGTGTTCTGATTCAACATTGTGGTATTACTCAAAGCCAAATTGATTTGGCTTTGGAGAATGAATTAAAACAACTTAGTGAAAATATTCAGAATATGCCACCTTTACCAAATAATTAACTTCTTTTCATGAATAAAAAAATTGATTATTACGAAAATTTCTTGAAAAACATAGAATTTCAAGAAAAGATTATACAACGAAAAAATTCTTACAAAATAGTATTTTCAATAGCCATGCTATTAATAACTATTTTAGCTTTATCAGCTTCTGTTATAAAAGGCTCTCCTTTCTCTGAAATTTTTTTAAATAAACAAGATAAACAAATTATAGACATTAATAACAGAGTTGAAAAAATTAATACTAATGTTGAAAATCTCTCAAGCTCACTTGTTAATAATAAAGACTTATCTTTTGTGTATCTTAATTCAAAAATACAAGAGATACAACAGAAAAATTCTTATCTATATGAAACAATTTTAGCCAATCCGGATTCAGCAATTACACCTAAAATTCTTAAACAAGAACAAGATACCATAAATGATAAAATCATTGATTTAAAAGCCCAAATTAATAAAACTAATTCTTTACTTTCAACAATTCTTGTAGCTTTACTTGTTGGAATCATCTGTTTTATTGGAAAGCAGGTGTGGGAGACTTATTTTTCCAAAAAGAATTTATTAAAACAATAATAAAGATTATAATTAATTAAAACAAAAAACATATGTCAAAAATAATAGGAATAGATTTGGGTACTACAAATAGCGCTGTTGCGATCATTGAAGGAGGACAGCCGAAAATAATAGAAAATATTGAAGGTGCTCGTACGACGCCGTCAGTTGTTTCCGTTGCAAAAAATGGAGACAGATTGGTCGGCTTGCTCGCAAAGCGTCAGGCAGTGACGAATCCAGAAAATACTATCTACGGCATCAAGCGTTTTATGGGCCACAATTTTGAAGATCCAGAAGTTCAGAAAGATCTCAAGAATGCTTCTTTTAAAATACAGAAATCAGCAAATGGCGGAGTCGAAGTAAAAATCGGCGACAAGTGGATGCGCCCAGAAGAAGTCTCTGCGATGATCTTGGGTAAAATAAAGTCAGACGTAGAAGCAAAGCTCGGAGAAAAGATTACTGAAGCAGTCATCACTGTGCCAGCGTATTTCAACGATGCACAAAGAAAAGCGACAAAGGATGCGGGTATGATCGCAGGCCTCGATGTGAAGAGAATCATCAATGAGCCTACAGCAGCAGCCCTCGCATACGGTTTCAATTCAAAGAAAAATGAAAAAATAGTTGTCTATGACTTCGGAGGAGGAACATTTGATATTTCTGTCCTTGAAGTCGGTGATGATGTTATAGAAGTAAAATCTACCGACGGCGACAGTCACCTCGGAGGCCGAGACCTCGACCACAAGATTATCGCATGGATCGCAGAAGAATATAAAAAGACTTCAGGTGTGGATGTGCGCACTGATGCACTCGCATTACAGCGCCTCGATGAAGCTGCAGAAAAAGCAAAGATCGAGCTCTCTACTGCAGTCGAAACTGAAATAAATATCCCATTCATCACTTCAACTGCTTCAGGTCCTCAGCACTTGCTCTTGAAAATGTCTCGCGCACAGCTTGAAACTCTTGCAGATGAATATATAACTCGCTCAATAGAGATCACTAAGCGTGCAATGACAGCATCAGGATTTAAGATAGAAGAAATCAATGAAATAATAATGGTCGGAGGTCAGACTCGTATGCCAAAGATCGTTGAAGAAGTGAAAAAAGTTTTTGGTAAAACTCCAAACCTTTCTATCAATCCTGACGAAGTCGTCGCTCTCGGTGCTGCAGTACAGGCTGGAGTATTACAAGGTGATGTGAAGGATGTGCTCTTGCTCGACGTTATCCCACTTTCTCTCGGTATCGAAACTTTGGGCGGAGTAGGTACGAAACTTGTTGAAAGAAATACGACAATTCCATCTTCAAAATCACAAGTATTCTCGACTGCAGCCGACAATCAGACTTCTGTAGAAATACACATTGTCCAAGGCGAGCGCCCGATGGCGAGCGACAACAAATCCCTCGGCCGATTTATTCTCGAAGGTATTCCTCCAGCACCGCGCGGTATGCCACAAGTCGAAGTCACTTTCGACGTGGACGCAAACGGAATTCTCAATGTTACTGCGAAAGATAATGCTTCAGGCAAAACTCAATCAATCAGAATAGAAGCAAGCTCAGGACTCAAAGACGAAGACATCAAGAAAATGCAGGCTGATGCTGAGCTCCATGCAGAAGAAGATAAGAATAAGAAAGAATTAGTGGAAGTTAAAAACTCTGCCGAGATGACTATCTACTCTGCAGAAAAAGCGCTCAAAGATAATGAAGCGAAGATTCCTGCTGAACTCAAAGACAGCGTGAATGCAAAGATCACAGCGCTTCGCACAGTCAAAGACGGATCTGATAAGGCAAGTATCGAAACTGCTTTGCAAGAACTTTCAGCTGAAATGTCTAAAATAGGTGAAGCGATGGCAAAGGCCGGAGAAGCACCAGCTACTGAAACTGCTGCCGAACCTCAACCAGAAGAAATAAAACCAGAGGGTGAGGAATCAAAATAAGAGTAAAACTCACTTAATATAATTTTTCTTCGAGTCCTCGGGTGAAGTCACCAGACTGCTCAGAAAAGTTTCCTTGATTACTAACAAAAAAAGCCCAATTGGGCTTTTTTTGTTTTCTCTATACTGTTATAATAAACCATATGGAAACTCCAGAACTCCCTTACAATAGAGATCTCACCTACATTGGCCTTGCGTCTTTCCGCAATAAAAATCAAATCTTTGGAATAAAAAGAAAAGACCGTCGTCAACATGTGTATGTCTTGGGAAAGTCAGGTACTGGTAAATCGGTACTTCTTTCAAATATGATTATTCAGAACATCAACAATGGCGAAGGCGTCTGTGTTGTCGATCCGCACGGCGAACTCGTCGAAGGTATTCTCGGTTCAATCCCTCCAAACAGAATTAAAGATGTCGTTTATTTCAACCCAGCTGATACGGATTTTCATCTCGGTTTAAATGTCCTAGAGCTTATCGATCCGCAATACAAGCATCTCGTCGCTTCAGGCCTTATGGGAATTTTCACCAAGATCTGGGCGAATGTTTGGTCTGCGAGAATGGAATATATTTTGAATAATGCAATTCTCGCTCTTCTTGAAACTCCAGGTTCGACGCTTCTCGGTGTGACTCGTATGCTCGTCGATAAACCTTATAGAAAAACTATTGTTGATAATTTGAAAGATCCGATCATCAAAGGCTTCTGGGTTAATGAATATGAAACATGGCAGGACAAATTCCGTAATGAAGCAATCACGCCGATCCAAAATAAAGTCGGACAATTTCTTTCTTCTTCTATCGTGCGTAATGTCGTCGGTCAGGCAAAAAGTACAATCAATCTTTTCAATATTATGAATGAAGGAAAGATTTTCCTTGTGAATGTTTCTAAAGGAAGAATTGGTGAAGATAATTCTGCACTACTAGGGGGGATGATTATTACGAAACTCCAACTTGCTGCAATGGAGCGCGTGCGTATTCCGGAAGATGAAAGAAAAGATTTTTATTTATATGTCGACGAATTCCAGAACTTCGTGACGGACTCTTTCGCAAGTATTCTTTCTGAAGCTCGAAAATATCGTTTGAACCTAACCGTCGCTCATCAATACACTGCTCAGCTCGTCACAGGCAATGGTTCTGCAGTCCGTGATGCTGTCTTCGGTAACGTCGGAACAATGATTATTTTCCGTGTCGGCGCTGATGATGCAGATTTCTTGGAAAAAGAATTCGAGCCAGAATTCATGGCGCAAGATATCGTGAATCTTCCGAACTATAGGATTTATTTAAAACTTATGATTGATGGTGTTACGAGTCGTCCATTTTCTGCGCGCACTTTACCACCAATCGTCGCAAAAACTGATAAAGGTATTGAAGAAGAAGTGATCGTCTCTTCACGAGCTTTATATGCACGCTCGAAAGAAGTTGTCGAAGCAGAAATAAATGATTGGAGTGGAATGTCTCTTGGCTCTATCACAGCGACGACGCCAATGAAAATTGAAAAACCAATGTTTGAAGTAAAATGCTCTCATTGTGGTAAAGATACGAGCGTGCCATTTCAACCAGAACCGGGCCGGCCTGTGTATTGTAAAGATTGTCTCGCAAAAATGAAAACAGGGGAGATCGTCATACCAAGACCTCAGCCAGTACCTGTACCTCAAGTAAAATCTATTCCATCGGTACCATTTATTAAAAAAATATTTACCAAACAACCAGAGCAGACAAAAACTACTTTTGTTCCTAGACCAGTAAATCCTCCACAAGCAAAACCAGAACAGAATTTTGCATTGAAAGATCTTCTCAATAAAGCTATTTCTGAAAAAGAAAAAGAAGTAGCTATTCCTGTGCAACAAAAAATACCAGATGCTCCAGCACCAATATCTTTAAATTCTTTAAAAAAAGAACCAACACCAATAACCAATAATGCTTTTGGAAAAGACAAGAGTGCGAGTAGTGAAGACATCAATAAATTTAAAAATTTTGTTTCAAGTATCAATCCGACTCAATCTGAAATTCAAAAAGAAGAAATAAAACCGCAACCTATCAAAGAAGTTCCCGAAGATGTGTTGCGAAAAATCTTAGAATAATTTTTTGATTTTTAGTCAAAATTTGCTATACTACAAGCCATACAATTATGGCAAAAGATTATTACAACTTACTCGGCGTCGGTAAAAACGCTTCAAAAGAAGACATAAAACTGGCTTTCCGAAAGCTTGCTCACAAATACCATCCTGATAAAAAAGATGGTGATGAAGCAAAATTCAAGGAGGTGAATGAAGCTTATCAGACGCTCTCTGATGATAAAAAACGCGCGCAATATGACCAATTTGGCTCTGGCTATCAGAATTACGCTGGTGCACAGCAAGGTGGTCAAGGCTTCGGTGGTTTTGATTATTCTGGTTTCCAGAATGGCGGAGCAGAATTTGATTTTGGAAATTTAAATGACATTTTTTCTGATTTCTTTGGTGGTGGTATGGGTGGAGGAAGACCACAAGCAAGACAGGGTAGAGATATTTCGACAGAAATGACTATCACTTTCACTGAAGCATTGCTCGGTGTTGAAAAAAGAATTTCAATCAATAAAGTTTCAAATTGTGATACTTGTAAAAGTACAGGAGCAAAGCCAGGAACTAAAATGAATACGTGCAAGAAATGTAACGGTCAAGGCCAAGTCCGCGAAATAAAGAAATCATTCCTCGGATCTATTTCAAGCGTGAGGCTTTGCGATGAATGTTTGGGTGAAGGAAAAATTCCTGAAGAAAAATGTGAGACATGCAAAGGCGCAGGAGTTTTGAAAAAAGATGAAGAGATTAAAGTCATTATTCCATCTGGCATACTGAGCGGAGAGACAATACGCATCAATGCGATGGGCGAAGCAGTCAAGAATGGTAAGACAGGAGACTTATATATAAATATCAAAATCAAAAAACCAGGCAAATTGAGCAAGAAAGCTATCGAGCTCATTGAAAAATTGAAGGAAGAAGGAGTATAATATACATATGAAGAAATTAAGAATTGGAATTTTAATTCTCCTTTGTTTTTTATCTGTAGGGAATAAATTTATTTTTGCGCAAAGTTCGACAAATGCAGGTTTTGTACCTTCTAATATATGGTATTCAAAAGACCCTTTTGAAGAAAAAGACTCAATAAAGATCTATACGCTCGTTTTTAATTCAGATAGTAAACGAGCTCTTTCCGGCTCTGTGCTATTTTTTGACAATGATGTATTGCTTGGAAAGAAAGCTTTTACTGCAGCACCATCGAGTGTCGCTCAAGTTTTTGTAAACTGGCAAGTTACAGTTGGCTCACACGATATTTATGCAAAGATTGAGAATAGTAAATTTACTGTGAGTGCAGGAAAATACGAAGATGTGTATTTAAATGAAAATGAATCCGAACATAGTAAACGAACTGTAAATAAGAAAATAATTTTACCATCAAGTTCAGATGTAGTTAAAGAAAATACTTTTTCAAATTCAGGTGATGCTATATCAAATATTGCGAATACAATAAAAGAAAAAACTCCTGATATTATAGCGAAACCTATTCTTGCGACTGTCGGAGCTACGGAAGATTTTAGAACAACGACAGAAAATACTCTTGTAAAAAAAGAAAATGAGATACAAAAAGACTTAAAGTCACTTTCTTCTATACAAATATCAAAACCTACTGCATCTACGCCTTCTCCTAAAAAAAGTTTTATTCAAAAACCATTTAAATATGTCGAACTATTTTTTGTAAAATTATTTAGTTTTATTTTTAAATATAAAATCTTGTTTTATGGATTATCTTTTCTCCTTATCATCTGGATTTTACGTTTTCTCTGGCAAAGATTTTTCTAAAAATATCTTTGTATTTTATTTATAAAAGTGTACTATTAGTGTATGAAATTGAGAATTTTCTGCGCATTAATACTGTTATTTTCTAATCTTTTTCTGCCACTTTGGGTTTCTTTTATATTGCTCATTTTAGGTGTTTTTTACTTCGATTCCTTTTTTGAAGGGTTTGCTGTTATGTTTCTTGTCGATCTTTTATACGGAGTACCAGTAGATAGATTTTTTGGTTTTACGCTCGTGTCTTCATTTGTCGCACTTTGTATTGTTATCTTAGGATTTTTCTTGAAAAAGAAATTAAAGTTTTATCAATAAATATATGATTAGAAAAATTTTACGAGATCGAAAAATAAAAAATTCCCACACATATGTCGAGCCAGATGAGGTTTTTCTCGATTCAGAAAATATACAAAATTTTGATCTTCAGCAATTTGAAGGTCGTATAGAAAAACCAGTTTCAAAAAAATCTATTTGGTTTATATCAATTTTCTTTCTGCTCTTCGGTATTTTATTTTTGAGTCGTTTAGGATATTTACAAATTCATAAAGGTTTGGCATATCTTAAGAGAAGTGAAAATAATACATTAGATAAAAGTATCCTTTTTGCTGATCGTGGAATCGTTTATGATCGCAATAAAAAAGAACTTGTCTGGAATGAAAAAAAAGCAGAGCACGGCGACCTCTCTACTCGTTCATACATGACACCTGGATTTTCTCATGTACTTGGCTATGTATCATATCCAGCACAGGACAAGAGTGGTCGCTATTGGCAGCAGGATTTCATTGGTAAAGATGGTATAGAAAAACAGTATAATTCCCAATTACAAGGAACTAACGGTGTTAAAATTATCGAGAACGATGTGCGAGGCACTGTCTATTCTGAAAATATTATTAATGCTCCACAAAGGGGTGAGGATCTTACTCTCTCGATAGACTCCCGCATTCAAGCGAAGCTCTACGAATCTATCAAAGGACTTTCCGAAAGAGTTTCTTTTAAGGGTGGAGCGGCTATCATTATGGATGTCACCAATGGTGAGATACTGGCAAGTGTGAGCTATCCGGAATACAGTTCTGAAGTGTTGTCACAAGGCAAGGATCGTCCAAGCATCAGCGGATATTTTTCAGATAGCCGAAAAGTGTTTATGGATAGGACGCTCTCGGGTCTCTATACTCCAGGATCTATCGTGAAGCCTTTCGTTGCCCTTGGTGCACTTCAGGAAGGTATTATCGACCCGCTTACAAAAATACTTTCTACTGGTTCAATATCTATTCCAAATCCATACAATCCAAAAGATAAGACAGTTTTCAAAGACTGGAAAGCGCACGGCTGGGTGGATATGCGCAGAGCACTCGCAGTGTCGAGTGATGTTTATTTTTATGAAGTTGGCGGAGGGTTTGAAGGGCAGAAAGGCTTGGGCATCGCCAATATTGAAAAATATTCGACTATGTTCGGCATCGGACAGAAGACAGGTGTAGATATGCCCGATGAAATAGGTGGCGTGATCCCGAGTCCTGAATGGAAGTTAAAAAATTTCAAAGGCGATGCATGGAGAATAGGAGATACGTATCATACAGCGATCGGCCAGTATGGCTACCAAGTCACGCCGATCCAGATGGTGCGCGCGACTGGGGCAATAGCAAATGAAGGCACACTTTATACTCCGCATTTCCTCTTGGGTGATGCAACGATGCAAGCGAAAACCTCCTCTGTTTCTTCTATCAATAAAGAATATTACGATATTATCCATGAAGGTATGAGGCAGGCAGTCACTGATGGTGGTACTGCGGCAGCTTTGAATGTACCGTATGTGAAAGTCGCTGCGAAGACTGGTACCGCTCAGCTCGGCGTTGCCAAAAATAAAGTAAACTCTTGGACTATAGGCTTCTTTCCTTACGATCATCCGAAGTATGCATTCACAATCATGATGGAAGCCGGCCCATCTACCAACGGTATCGGTGCAGCCTCTATCATGCGCGAACTTCTTGATTATATGTCGGTCAATACGCCTGAGTATTTTCAGTAAATATGTTATTATAAAAATAATGCAAAACATTGAAGAAAAAATTGAAAGTTTTGATGTGAAGATGATCCGCTCAATGAAGCGATGGAGCTTGCCGATAGCTCGCTTGGCTATTTTTGTTGTATATTTTTGGTTCGGTATATTGAAAGTCCTTGCATTGAGTCCTGCCAATCCGCTCGTTGCAAAGCTCCTCGAACACATTTTACCTGGAGTACCTTTCGATACGTTTATTGTTGCTCTTGGTGTCTTTGAAATGATTATTGGTATTACTTTCCTTATCAAAGGTTTTGAACGCTTGGCATTCTTTCTACTTATTCTTCATCTCATTATGGTCGTCACTCCGCTTTTTGCCTTGCCAATAGTCACATGGCAATCATTCCTCGTACCGACGATGGAAGGTCAGTACATCATAAAAAATATTTTAATCATCGCACTTGCGATGGGCATCGTCTCACATTTGCATCCATTACAGCCTAAAGAATAATGAGTAATTTTTACGTCATCGCAACACCGATAGGAAATATGGAAGATATCACGCTTCGTGCAATTCGCATTTTGGGCGAGGTTGATCTGATACTTTGTGAAGACACTCGTATGACACAGAAAATTTTAAATAAATATGAGATAAAAAAAGCGACGATGAGCTATCATGCACAGAGCAAGATCGGTAAGACTGATAAGATTTTCGGATTACTTGAAGAAGGGAAAAACATCGCACTTGTTTCTGATGCTGGTACACCAGGGATTTCAGACCCAGGTGCACTTCTCGTCTCACAGATCAAAGAAAGATTTACTGATGAAGTAAAAATAATTCCTATACCTGGAGCAACGGCGCTCATTGCTGCACTTTCTGCATGCGGACTGCCAATCCATGAATTCACTTTCCTCGGTTTTCTCCCGCACAAGAAGGGAAGAGAGACGTTATTCAAAGAAATGGCTTTATCGAGCAGGACTATGGCATTTTATGAATCTCCACACAGAATACTTAAAACACTTGAAGCATTAGAGAAATTTGTACCAAATAAAAAAATCTGTGTTGCTCGCGAGATTACCAAAATATATGAAGATTTTAAGACAGGGTCGGCAAAAGAAATATTGGAATTCTTCATAAAAAACCCTTCAAAGATAAAAGGGGAGTTTGTGGTGATTGTTGCATAGTCTTTTTTCTGGGAGTATAATGAGTCTATGAAAACACCACGAACGCTATTGATTTTAGGTATTTGGATCGCTATTTTGCCATATCTTGGTTTCCCGTATTCTTGGAAAAAAATACTTCTAACACTCTCTGGACTTGCTATCGCATATGTTGCATATCTTCTGTATAAAAAAGAGTTAATAAACATTAAAAATATAAACTCTCTCAAGTTCGATAATTTTTCTGAAAATAGTAGTTTTAGAAATGATACTCATGCAAAGATTTAAAGTTTTTTTTAATAGGACAAAATATATTTTCCTAGCCACTTTTTTTGTTGTAGGCTTTTTCTTTTTTGGTATTTATGTCGGACAAGGTAAAGTACCAGAAATAGATAAAGTATTTGCTCTTAGTAATAAAGAACCTCAAGTAAGTACAACAGCTGATTTCGCACCTTTTTGGAAAGTGTGGAACACAATCAACGAAAAATATCCAAATGCAAAAAATGTGTCTGATCAAGATCGAGTGTATGGAGCTATCAAAGGTCTTACTGGTTCACTCAATGATCCATACAGCACTTTTTTTGTACCAGATGAGACAAAGATGTTTGAAGATGATATTTCTGGAGAATTTAGTGGTGTCGGTATGGAAGTAGGTATTAAAGATAAAATTCTTACAGTGATTGCTCCACTTAAAAATACTCCTGCATATAACGCTGGGGTAAAATCAGGTGATAAAATCCTTAAGATAGATAAAACAGTTACTTCAGATTTAAATATCGAACAAGCTATAAAATTAATTCGTGGTGAAAAGGGAACTACGGTTTCTTTGACCATTTACAGAGAAGGAGTAAAAAAACCATTAGAAATAAAAATTGTAAGAGATGTTATCAATACACCGACCTTAGATGCTGAATTAAATAAAGAAGGTGTCTTTGTTATTAATCTCTATAGTTTTTCTGCAAATTCTGCAAATCTTTTTAAAGAGGCAATGGAAAAATTTTTAAATTCAGGATCAGATAAATTACTCCTCGATCTACGCGGTAATCCAGGTGGATACCTAGATGCTTCTGTCGATATGGCGAGTTGGTTCTTGCCTTCAGGTAAAACTGTTGTTATAGAAGATTATGGAAATGATATAAAACCAAAAACTTATAGAAGTCACGGATATGATATTTTTACAGATAAATTAAAATTTGTCATTTTGATTGATAGTGGTTCAGCTTCAGCATCAGAAATATTAGCAGGGGCAATGCAAGACTATAAGATTGCAAAATTGGTAGGGGAAAAGAGTTATGGTAAAGGTTCTGTACAGGAAGTTGTTAATATTACACCTGATACTATTTTCAAAATAACAGTAGCGAAATGGCTGACACCGCTTGGCAGATCTATTTCTGAAAAAGGCTTGGAACCTGATTACAAGGTAACTTCTACTGAAAAAGATATAGAAGCAAAACGTGACGCTCAAAAAGAAAAAGCGATAGAAATTCTTAATAATTGGAAATAAAAATATGAAAGTAATATTCCTCAAAGATGTGCCAAGAGTCGGCAAAAGAAATGAAGTGAAAGAAGCAAACGATGGTTACGCTATGAATTTTCTTATTCCTAAAAAGCTCGCCGAGCTCGCTACGCCAAAATCCATAAATGCTCTAGAACAGAAGAAAAAAGAAATGGTTTTAGAGCGTACTATGGCTGAGCAGGCACTGATGAAAATTCTAAATGAAATAAAAGACAAGGAAGTCACCATCAAAGGAAAAGCAAATGAACAAGGACACCTCTTTTCTGCAATTCATAAAAAAGAAATTGTAGAAGCATTGAAAAGGGAACATAAAATAGAAATAGGCGAAGATTTCATTGATCTTGAAAAGCCACTCAAAGAAACAGGCGAATTTGAAATTTTGGTTAAAGTGAAAGATAAGAAGACTTCGTTTAAACTCCTCATCGGAAAAATATAAAATACAAAATAAAAACACTCGAATTGATTCGAGTGTTTTTATTTAAAAGTTATTTTAGAGAACGCTGACAGTTTTCTTTACAGAAGTTTTCCCATTGAAGGAAGTCTTGCGCTTTGAGCTGAATTTTACTTTTCCATCGCGGAGAGCGAATAGGGTATGATCCTTACCCATACCGACGTTTGTACCAGCCAAGATGACTGTACCACGCTGGCGGATGATGATAGATCCAGATTGAGCTTTTTGGCCATCATAAAGCTTCGTACCGAGGTACTGTGGATTCGAGTCTCTTAAGTTTTTGGCGGTTCCGCCGGCTTTTCTATGTGCCATTGCTTTATATTTGAATTAAATGATAAACTTATATACGTAAAGCAAGTATAAACTATCCTATGGAAAAAATCAAGTATTTTTTGCAGAGTGAAAAAGGGAAGGATCTATTGATTATTTTGATCATTATTTTGGTCGGATTGGCTTCATTTATGCTAGGTAGGCTCTCTAAACAAGCTCAAAATAGCGATTTTAAAGTCATTTATCCTGAAGAGCAAGCAAATGCCATTTCAGGCCTAAATAGTGCTAAAAACAGCCAAAATCAGCAAATATCGGTTCCTAAAGTTTCAGCTATAAATGATGAAAATATTTCAATTCCGCAAGGAAATTTTTTCGCTTCAAAACGAGGGAAGAAATATTATCCGCTGGGTTGTTCTGCAGGTAAAACTATTAAAGATACAAATAAAGTTTGGTTTGCTACAGGGGAGGATGCAAGTAAAGCTGGTTTTGAGCTTTCTAGTTCTTGTCATTAAACATAATATGATGTCCCACAATATATGTTTGGTACTATTATATAAAAAAATAAGCTTTTAAAACAGAGCTATGGATTAGGAATAGATTACAAAGAAACCATGTAAAACCGCAACGAAGTTTAGGACTGAGTGTGTGAGCGATATTAGAAAAAGGTTTGGATACTTCATATAGATTACAGTAAAAGCCAATCCCCCTATAAAAGCGAGTGGCAACATAACTTGAGGTATTGGATATATTATATGAAGTAGTGTAAAAAGAAGCGCATTGATGAGCACAATCCCTAATCGATCTCCGAAAACTTGTTTGAGTTTTAACACAAGAAAACTTCTATAAGCAAATTCTTGTAAAAAAGAAACTACTAAAAATAAAAATAAAAAATGTGGTTTAGTCCACCATTGTGGCTGAGGTTCCATTTCTAATCTTTCTGAGTAAGAAATAATAACAATCACGCTAAGTGTCATCAAACAGAGATAAGGAATTAAATATTTTTTGAATGTATGGACAGATATACCAAGGTCTTGAAGTGTATACTTTTCTTTTTTAATGATTGCATAGATCAAAAGACAAGCAAGAATAAGAATAAACACTCTCGCCTCTTTTGGTAAAATATTTAAATAGAGGAGTATGATCGGTAAGACAAATATAAGAAATATTTGTCCAAACACCATCCTCTTTTGACTAGCAGAAAGTTCAGGCATTTTGTTATGAAAAAATATTTTGAACCGTTGTCACTATCCAATTGATGATACCAGAAAATGTAATATCAAAGTATGACATGATGAAAATCAAGATAACGATAGCTAGTATTAATCTCAAGAAACCTCCCTGCTGATTTTTTATATTTTTATTCATAGTTTTATTTTAACATATTTACATTTATTTTTTATATACAGGTAAATAATACATCGGATCTAGATATGCATTAACTGGTGAAATAGGCATTGTATATATTTTGCCGTTACAGGTTTTGCTCGCTCGAGATTCCATCTTTACAGCAGTTGAAGCATAAATTGAAACATGCAAGTGAGGACCTGTAGAATAGCCTGTATTGCCACTATAGCCGACTACTTCACCTCTGGATACTTTCTGTCCTTGCGCGACTTTAATAAGAGAAAAATGCCCATACGTACTAGAAAGGCCATTATCATACTGAATAAAGACAAATTTACCAAAGGAAGCACCTGGGCATGTGACATCTGTATCACCTGTTCCCATGACAATACCATTTGCCATAGCTTTGACAGGAGTACCCATAGAAGCTCGAAAATCGACACCGTTGTGAGTACCATTTACGTAAAGCCTCTTCCCTGCTTCAGTCTTGCCGAAAAATTGAGTTATCAGAACACTATCGAGTGGCCAAGAAAGAACTCCAGCATTAGGTAGTTTGGATGGATCGAGGATAAATTTTAATTGAGATTCAAATGTACGTAATTCATTTTCAAAAGCTTCTTTTTTTGCTAATTTATCCTTCAATAATTTCTGATAGCTTGATTCGTTATTTTTTGTTTGCTTAAGCAATTTATTTTTTTCTGCAGTATTTTGATCTACGATTTTTTTCTCATCTGCAAGCTGACTTTTCAAAGCAAGCAATTCATTTCTCGCTTTTTCTGTTACTGATTTCGTATTTTCAAGATTCTTTTTTACATCTTTTATCTCAACTATTTTTTCTTTTATGGCACCTTGTATACTGATCAAGTTATCAATATCATTCCATACAGATGAGAAACTATTTTGAGACATTAATCTTTCAACCATAGAATCAAGTTCAAATTCATTGACCTGTTTGATGCTCAGAATAATAGTATCGCTGTCGGTTTTTATTGTATCTTGGCTATCACTGATCTTTCCACCGAGCTCTTTTATCTCACTATTTTTATTTGCTATTTTATTTTGAGTGATTGCAATATCAGCTGTTAGTTTTTTTCTTGTAATATCAAGTTCTTTTAATGAACCATTGAGTGATGAAGCTTGCTTACTCAATGTATTGAGTTGTTCTTGATAGAGAGTTATTTCTTTTTCTAAATTCTGGATGTCGGCATTTCTTGCATTTATTTTTCCATTAATTTCATCAGCTGTCTGCGCATACACAAAAAAACCTGGAATAATAAAACTAAAAATTAATACAAAAAAACTAAATTGCTTTTTGTAATCTTGAAATTGTTTCATTTTTTCCTAAGATTGAAGCTATAGTAAAAGGATCGGGTGATTTTTCAAGGCCTGAGAGAGTAAAACGCATTGGATGAAGTACTTCTCCCCTACTTGGTAGAGTATTTGCATATTCCATTATTGTATTTTTTATATTTTCTAGATTAAAATCTGGTATAGATTCTAGTATCTTAATAACATTTTCCAAATACTCCTTTGTTTTTTCTGGGGCTGTATCTTTGTAATTTATTTTTGATATATCTATTGCTGGGGCATTAATAAAAAAATCTAGCTCTTTATTTGCAACCATCTCTTTTATATCACTAAATTTTGTAATCCTGTCTGAAATTATCGGAATTAACTTTTCATTTTGTAATTCTATCGGTAAAAATTCAAAAATTTTATTTTTCAAAACTTCTGTATTTAATTTTTTTATATATTCTTTATTTAACCAATTTAATTTTTCTTGATTAAAAACTGCTGGAGACTTGTGTACCTTAGCTAGATCAAATTCTTTAATCAATTCTTCTTTAGAAAAAAGTTCTTGCTCTGTACCAGGATTCCAGCCGACCATCGAAACCATATTTAAAAGTGCTTCAGGTAAGTATCCTTGTTCCCTGTATTCAGTAATAGCAAGTGCGCCCTTTCTTTTCGATAGCTTTTGCTTATCATCACCTAATACAAGTGGTAAATGAGCATATATTGGCGTAGGAGCGCCTATTGCGCGCTGTATGAGTATTTGGCGTGGAGTATTTGAAACGTGATCTTCACCACGGATGATATGTGTTACTCCTTCATCAAAATCATCGACAACAACAGCAAGGTGAAAAAGTGGCTCATTGATATTTTTCGCAATAACAAAATCACCAAGATCAGCAGTATGCATAGTGATAAGACCTTTGATTTCATCGACAAAAGAAACATCTTCATTTGGATTTTTGAAACGCACTATTTCTTTTATAATTCCACTACCGTCTTTAGCTTCTTCTTTTGAAATATATGCATGGCCATCACCAATCATTTTCTCTAAGATTTCTTTGTGACGATTTACATTTTCTGATTGTCTAAAAAATTCATCATATTCCAAACCGAGCCAATTTAAGCTTTCTAGTATATTGCCCTCATTTTCTTTTGTGGAGCGTTCTTTATCTGTATCTTCAATACGAAGAATAAATTTACCATTATTTTTACGTGCAAAAAGATATGAAAAAATAGCTGTTCTGTATGCACCAGAGTGAAGTTTACCTGTCGGACTTGGGGCAAATCTTGTTACTACTTTTTTCTGTTCCATTGGAACATTTTAACATTTCTGAGGTTTTTTTAAAAGCTTTTATTTTTCGTGACCAAGAGCAATGTCTACAAGGACTTGTGCGATTTTTAGTGAAGCATCTTTCTTTCCAAAATTCTTTGCATTCTCAGCCATTCGGGCATAAGTAGCTGGATCATTCACAATTCTTTCTATTTCAGCAATGAGAATATTTGAAGTCATATTCATCTCTTCTATGACACTACAAGCTCCAGCACGAGCATAATTAAATGCATTTTTCTTTGCATGATCTTCATTCGAATTTGTAAAAGGAATAAGTATTGAAGGTACGCCCCAACAAGCTATTTCAAAAAGCCCTGAACCTGCTCGAGAAATGATAATACTAGCGCAACTTGCGAGAGATTTCATTTGAATGTTGTTTAAATAATCAACAGCTTGATAGCGAGACTTGTTTGGATTATCAGTGAGGACAACATCGGCTCTTTTTTGTACTGTTTTATAATTTCTGACACCTGTTTGGTGTATTACTTGGAAATTTTCTAAGAGTTTCGGTAGTGCATCAATAATGACATTATTGATTAATTCTGCACCTTGAGAACCACCGATAATTGCTATGACTGGTAAATTGGATTCTAATTTCCAATAAGTTAATCCTTCTTGTTTAGAAATTAAATTTGAAATTTCTGCGCGTATTGGTTGCCCTGTCCATGCAGTTTTATCTTTTGGAAAATATTCTGATGCTTCTGGAAATGATATCGCTATTTTGCGAGCAAACTTCCCTGCCCATTTATTTACTCGTCCTGGAGCACTATCGGATTCATGAATAACGACAGGAATACGAAGAATACGTCCAGCAAGAAGCGTTGGGAATGAGGCATATCCACCCTTACCAAAAATAACATCAGGATAGATTGAATAAATCTTAAACATTGCAGACAATACACCAGTCAATGTTTTAAACATATCAAAAAAATTCTTGATAGAAAAATAAATTCTCAATTTCCCAGCATTTACCTGTTCGTAGATTAATCCATTTTCAAATACGACCTCTTTGTCGTATGGGCTGTCAGAAAAATAATACAATTTTGCTTGTAAGATATTTTCCTTATCGATGATATGATTTACTTTTTGAGTAACAGCGATAATTGGGTAAAAATGACCTCCTGTTCCTCCTCCTGTGAAAACTATTTTCATATAATTAAAAAATTTATTGTTAAGTCTGTTTGTGCTGATATTTCGATATTTGAAAAATAATACCAATAGCCATAAGATCGATCATAAGCGATGTACCTCCGTGACTCATAAAGACAAGCGGTACACCAGTGAGTGGAAAGACTCCGATGATTGAAGCAATGTTCATAAACGATTGGGCTGTAAGCAGTATAACAATTCCCGAGACTAAAAGTCTACTGAAAAGATCTGGACTTCTATTTGCAATACGCAGACCACGCAGAGCAAAAAGTACATAAAGGAATATGATAGCTACGCAACCAATAAAACCGAGTTCTTCACCTATCACTGCAAATATAGAATCCCCTTGTGGTTCTGGTAAATAGCTAAATTTTTGAATACTTTGACCAAAACCTCTACCAAAAACTCCACCAGATCCTATCGCAATCAATGATTGTTGAAGTTGATATGAAGATCCTTGAGAATTTTCAGATGGATGGATAAATGTATTGATTCTTGCTTTGAGGTATGGAGTAAAAGCTACCAAACTTCCCAATACTAAAAGCGCAGCTATAGCTATGCCGACAATATATTTCCAAGAAACTCCAGAAATAAAAAGCATACAAATACCTGTCATTGCTATTAAGATAAAACTTTTCGTATCTGGTTGTTTAAATAAAATAGCAGCGATAACCGTGAGCATAATTGCAAGTGGCAAGATACCAAATTTAAAATCTTTAGCTCTATTTTTTGCCCATGAGAGCCAAGCAGAAAAATAAATAATAAAACCAAATTTTAAAATTTCACTTGGTTGAAATGATACAGGGCCGAGCTCTATCCAACGTCTCGCTCCTCCATGACTAAAGCCGAGATGCGGTATGAAAACAGCTGCAGTGATAAAGATCGAACTCAGGAATATATAAAAAGCGTATTTGCGCCAAAATTTATAAGGTATTTTTAAACAAAGAAACATTCCAAGAAAACCAAAACCAAGTCCTAAGACGAGCTGACTGATGAGCACAGAATAAAAAGTCTGTTCGCTTTTTGCAAGAATACCTAAGGATGCAGAAACGAACATTGCAACTCCTATCAAAACAAGAGTGACAATAACAACAAGGAAAAATTTATCTATTTTATTTTTATGCATTTATTTTAAAACAAATAAAATTATACCAATAACAGCAAACATAACACTGAGTACCCAATAACGCATTGTTATTTTTGGACGTGACCAGCCGAGTGCTTCAAAATGATGATGTAGTGGTGCAACAAGAAATATTCTCTTGTTAAAATATTTTTTTGAAACTATTTGTGCCATTGAAGAAAAAGAAGTTGCAACTAATGGAAATGCGATAATAGGCAAAAGTAATACTGAATTAGTCAGAAATGCAATAGTCGCAAGGACAATCGTCAAAGGCATCATACCTGTTTCACCCATATAAAATCGTGCTGGTGGAATATTGAACCAAAGAAATGCAAGTGTCGCTCCTGTGATGACTCCACAAAAAGCAGCGAGATCTATCTGATTATTTGCAAAAGCGATAAATGTATACGAAGCAAAAATAGAAGCGAGTACTCCTCCAGAAAGACCATCGATACCATCGATAACTCCTCCAGAAAAAGTAGCAAGCATAACAGCTATCACAAATGGTATAAAAAGTATTCCCAATTCAAAAGATCCATCAAAAGGTATATGAATAGAATGCATTCCTAATTTGTAAAAAAACCATAAACCAGCAAGGAGTCCAGAAATTACAATCATAATAATCTTTGCCCTTGTATACCAATGAGATTTTCTTGTGATATTTGATTTACCATTAATCTCTAAAATATCATCGATAAATCCTAAGAGTGACCCTAGAATAAATATTGAAATCGGTATAAAAGTCTGTGACCTACTAAAGAAATTTAATTTTGAAAATAAATCATTTTGGAAAACGAGAGAGAGTATAAAAAATCCTAAAGTCGTAAGTAAAACCGAAGACCAAATAATAATACCTCCGACACAAGGGACAGAGACTTCGTCTTTTGCTTTTTCTTGATGTATTTTTTTGAATTCTTCTGAAGATGTGTCTTCTGTCCTAACTTTCTTTTTCCACATTTTATGTTTATAAAAAAAATGAGTAGCAATCGGTGTAATCAAAATACCAAGTATGAATGATATAGTTGTCGGGAGGAATATTTTAATAAGATTTAAATACATATGAGTATTATAATACATTTATTATTTTTTCCATATCAGTAAATCGTGCTTCTTTGCTTGAGCTTAGAATAGTTATTACGAAGGTCTCACCATTTTTATTTTTCCAAATAATCGTCAAATTCCCTCCTGCGAGTTCTGTATGCCCTGTTTTAGAAAAAAGAATATTTGGAACTTTACTAAGGAGTAGATTTGTATTGGGTATTTTGTCTGCTTCAAGGTCGGTTGTAGAAAGAAAGAAATTATCTGTATTGAAAGCATACAGAGCCAAGATATTTGCATCTTTTGCACTACCATATGCTCCAGCATGCGTTTCATCAATATCGAGACCTGTCTGATTGTAAAAGATGGTGTTGGTCATACCGATTTCATTCGCTTTCCTATTCATTTTCCCTATTAGATTGTCGATACCTAAAGAAAGTTCAACAGCACCTTCATTTGAAGAAGAAACCATAGTAAAACGAGCTAAATTCAAAAGATTCACAGTTTTTTCTTTTTCTTGAAAAGTGATGAGGACTGTCATTGTTTTTGTTAGAGATGCCAAAGGCAAAGCGAGGTTTTCGTTTTGACCGTAGACGAAATCTTTATCATTTACATCATAAATTGAAATAGCTTTCGCCTCTAGAGACAATTTAGATATTTTTTGACTTAATTCGTATTTTTTCTGAGCTTTTATTTCATTTTGAATGCGTAATGTTTCTTTTTTCTCATGTAAGTGTGCTCCAAACAAAACTCCCTCGATGAGAAGGAGTATTACGATGCAGAATAAAAGCCTGTTTTCTTTACTGATCTTCATTGTTAATTTCTTCTTCTAATTTTTCAATTTCGCTACTTATAGAAGTGTTCACAGTAGCATAATCTGGCAATTCTTCGACATTTCTAACCCCCATAAAAGATAAGAGTTCAAAAGTTGGTTTATAAATATTTTTTCTTGTATCTTTTGGGTCTACAGATTTTTCTATTAATCCTCGTACAGAAAGTGCACGGAGGATGAAACTCGAGTTCACACCTCGAATATAGTCTATTTCTGATCGAGAAACACCGTTCTTATAAAGAACGATAGATAATGTTTCCAAGCTTGATTTTGAAAGCTCTTTATTGAGTTCTTCTTTTTGTAAATTTTCTATGAGCCCTGCCATTTCCGGATGTGTGCCAAGCATAACTTCATTTTCTTTTTCGAGTAATATAATACCTCTGTTTTCTAAATTAGTTTTTAAATTTTGTAATGCTTCTTTTATCTCCTCTTCTGAAACTTCTAAAATGCTTGCAAGTTTCTTGATAGAAATGCTCTCACCTTTGAAAAACAATATAGCTTCTAATTTTTGTTCTAAATTCATATATTTTCTATGATTATTTCTTCTACAGCTTCTTGTCGTTCTATGATTAAATCTTCGAAATTATTGTTCTGTACGACATTGACTATTCCCTGCCTGACTAATTCTAGCATAGCAAGAAATCCGACAATGACAACTACGCGTTCTTCTTTCGTCACTGCCGTACCTGCAAATTCTTTGAAATTCATCTGGAGCGCTGACTGCATGCGGAGCGTCATCTTATCAATCATTTCTTCGATACTAATAACTTTCTTCACTTCGACTTCCGGCAAAAATACTTTCTTTGGAATCTTATTTACTGCTTCACTAGCAAAAGTCATCATGGATTCTTTCGTAATCTGGTCATCAGGTAAAAATACAAGCGTTGTGTTTTTTCTTTCAAGTGGAGCAAATATCATATTCTTCCCGAAATTACTTTTGATATGAAGTGCAAGTTTTGAATAGAGCTCAAACAATCGTAATCGTTCTTCAAGATCCACAATCTCACTTTCCTCTTCATTTGTCAGATTAAGGTTCGGTAAGAGTGATTTTGATTTGATGAGTATGAGCGTAGCTGCGACGACAACGAAATTAGAAATTTCTGCAGGATGCAGATTGCCGAGACTATTCACGTGTTTTATATAATCTTCAGTGACTTGTGAAAGTGATATTTCATTTATGAAAAGCTTACGAGATTCTATTAAATTCAAAAGCAAAGCAAACGGCCCTTCGAAGCCAGTCGTCTTCACTGTATAAGAATTTTCTAAAACTTCGTCCATTTTATTTCTTAAGCTGTATGCCGAGCTCTTTGAGTTGTTTGTCGGAAGCCATAGAAGGCGCGCCCATCATAAGATCTTTGCCTTCACCTGTCTTTGGGAATGCTATTACTTCACGTATGTTTGGCTCATTTTGCAGAAGCATTACGATACGATCGATACCTTGCGCACAGCCTCCGTGTGGTGGAGCACCGTATTCAAAAGCTTCGAGCATATGGCCAAAGCGCGCTTCGATGAGTTCTGCTGAAAGGCCGAGCAATTCGAATATTTTATTCTGTAATTCTCTCTGATGAATACGAATAGAGCCTCCACCGAGTTCGTAGCCGTTGAGCACGATGTCGTAAGCATTTGCCCGAGCTGAAAGTGGATCAGTATCGAGTAAATGCGCATCCTCAGCCTTCGGTGAAGTAAATGGATGATGCACCGCTTGTACTCCACCCTCTTTATCTTTTTCAAACATTGGGAAATCTACAACCCAACAGAAAGCGAGCAGATCCGGATCTTCTTTATTTTCTCTTAAGTCTGGTTTGTCATTACCATATTTTTCCATTGATTCTTTATATGTGAGTCTTGGAAAAGGAATTTCCTGAATTTTTTTATTTGGATAAACTGTTTGCACCATCTTGATAAACATTTCTTCTGTATAAGAAATAATTTCTTCTTGTGTTGCGAAAGACATCTCATAGTCTAGCTGAGTGAATTCTGGCTGTCTGTCTCCGCGAGTATCTTCGTCGCGCATACATTTTGCGATCTGGAAATATTTCTCAAATCCTGCGACCATAGCGAGCTGTTTAAATTGCTGTGGTGATTGAGGAAGCACATAAAAATTGCCTGGTTCGAGACGTGAAGGCACTAAATATTCACGTGAGCCTTCTGGCGTACCTTTTGTCATTATCGGAGTTTCAATATCAAGAAAATCGTTATCATGCATATATTGTCTGAAAAAAGTGACGATCTTATCGCGCATACGGATATTTTTCTGCATTCTTTCAGTACGGAGATCGAGATATTTATACTTCATTCTCAAGTCCTCATTTATGCCAGCAGTATTTTCATTTACTTGAAATGGCGTAGTTTTCGCTTCGTTCAAAACTTCAATACTAAGAACTTCAAGCTCGATATTTCCATTCTGCATATCTTTGTTCACATTTTTCTCAGGGCGGGCGTTTACTTTGGCAGTAATTTTAAGAACCCATTCAGGGCGGATTTCTTTTGCAAGAGTAATAGCTTCACTATTTGGTAATGTGACGCATTGTATCTTCCCTGTCATATCACGCATATCAAAAAAGACCATCTTCCCCTGATCTCGTCGCACATCTACCCAGCCAGCAATAATGACTTCTTTTTCAATATTTTGCCCTAAATCTTTAATATAAATTCTATTTTGCATAGGTTAAATTTAACATAAAATAAGAAAATAAAAAAGCAGTATTAAACACCTAAGAATTCATTAATTTTTTTATTGCGGGTTCTAATTTTACAGCATGACCAGAACCATATAATACAAATAGTTTATTATATTTTTTTAATCCTTCAGAAATTCTTTTAAATATATATCTATCTCTAAAACTTGAGTTAGTACTAGCGATTTGATTAATTTTTGTAATTTCTTTGTTTTCCCATGGTATAGGATTAACTTGGGAATTATATTTTTCTTCATTTTCCAAATCTAAACTTGCTATAACATTCTCTTCAAAATTTTTAATTTCTATTAATTTCCAGCCACTATATTCTTCAAATTCTTTTATATAAGGAATAAGATATTTTTTACATTCTGAAATACTTCTTTCTTTAAAATGTCTTTGATATTGATCAATCGTTCTGTATATAAAATAAGTAAAGATGTCTTCTTTTGTGAAACCATTATCAACAAGGTAATCTATTTCTTTTCTAAAAGAAGGCTCAGGCGATTCAAAATCTATATCGGCATCTATGGCCAATTTTAAAATAAAGTGAGGTTCACCTTTCAGTTTTAATTCATTTATGGATTTATTTTTTATAACCTCATACACATAGTCTCTTTTAGTATTTAGAGATTCCCAACCTTCTACATAAACGATATCTGGTTTTATTTCTTTAAATTTTTTCTCTATATCTATAAATAAAGGATCTTCCGGTTTATTTGTGTGTGCTGTTCCAAAAAATAATATTTCCTTGTCTTTATTTTTATAATGAAAAACATAAGATCTCCCATTATTTGGGTTTTTAGCAAAAGGATGATCTCTATATTGTTTATTTGTTAAGATTAGATCTTCTAATTCCATATTTTAGTAGATTTTCACGCCAATCTTCTCTCTTACTTCTTCCATTTTCTTTGAAGCAACAGCTTTTGCTTTTAAAGAGCCATTTTTAAGAATTTCTAAAGCTTTTGGAATATCTTTTTCTAATTCTTTTCTTTTTTCACGAAGTGGAGCGATAAATTTCTCAAGATCTTCAATAAGGATTTCTTTTAAAGCTTTGTACTTCCCTTCATTTTCTTTATAAATATCTTTCAATTCAGCTTCTGGGCGAACGAGTTTGTGTATCTCATAAATATTTTTAGGAATGCCTGCGCCAGAATCTGTTACGATACTCATAACGCATTTTTGTATTTCTTCGTATTCAGCAAAAAGGGGAATCGTGTTTTTATAACTCTTGGACATTTTTTGTCCATCAACACCAGGCACTGTCGCGACTTCTTTCATTATCTTGTGCTGTGGAAGTTTGAAAGTTTCTCCGAAAGCATTATTGAATTTCTCAGCAACATCGCGAGTGATCTCGACATGTTGCTGTTGATCCGCTCCAACAGGCACTATGTCTGGACTATAAAGCAAAATATCAGCAGCCATAAGCATCGGGTAATTAAATGTTCCTACGACAATATCTTTATTCTTCGCTTCTGCGTCTTTGAAAGCGTGAGCGCGCATAAGGTATGGCATAGTCGTAATCGTGTCGAAAATCCAGCAGAGTTCGGTGTGTTCGGAAATATCTGATTGTTTAAATAGAGTCACTTTTTCTGGATCAAGACCAATTGCAAGATAGTCGAGTAAAACACCAACTATATTTTCATTCATTTCTTTTGCATTGTGAATGAAATTGAGTGCATGGTAGTCAGCGATCATAATATACGCTTCATATTCATCCTGCAGATCTACGAACTGCTTCATCGCGCCGAAATAATTGCCGATATGGGGAGCTCCAGTAGGCTTTACGCCAGATAATAATACTTTTTTAGACATGAGAATATAATATCATACTTCATTATATTCAGCACAGGCATTTTTCCTGATTAATAACAGGTTATCTACATTTTTGATTTTGAGGGTTTTTGAGATATGTTAAAATGCATTACATGTCCAAAGCAAAAAGAAATGAAATTCGCATCCCTCCACAGAGCATCGATTCAGAAAAAGCTGTTCTCGGTTCTATTCTTTTGCGCAAAGATGCACTCAATGAAATCGAAGATGCTATCAATGGAGATTCTTTTTATGTAGAGAAACATAAAATTCTTTTTGAAACAATGCTCGAGCTCGTATCACGAAATGAACCTATAGATATGCTCTCACTTTCTACAAAACTTTCTGAAAAGAAAATGCTTGAAGCTGTCGGCGGAAATAAATATATTGCAGATATCGTAAACAGTGTTCCTTCTTCGACCAATGCTCGCTATTATGCAGAAATCGTGCAGAAGAAATATATTTTACGTTCACTCATCGATTCCGCTGACTATATATCTGAGCTCGCTTTCGATGAGAACGACGAACATATGGACGAAATCCTCGACCAAGCAGAAAAAAGAATTTTCAGTGTTGTCTCTTCACCGAAGAATCAGAAATTCGTTGCTTTGAAAGATGCACTGCCGGAAGCGTGGGAGCGATTGGAAAAATTGCATGAGCATAAAGGTATGCTCCGCGGATTGCCGACTGGTTTCAAAGATCTCGATGCTATTTTGTCTGGTCTTCAGAAACAAGACTTGATCATTCTTGCTGCGCGTCCTTCCGTCGGTAAGACTACACTCGCCCTCGACATCGCCCGTATGGCAGCGACGCTCCACGGTAAATCTGTCGGAATATTTTCTCTTGAAATGTCCACACAACAACTCATCGATAGAATGCTCTCTGCAGAATCCAAAGTGAATGCTTGGAAACTTCGTACTGGAGGCATTTCGACTGACAATGAATTCTCTCTCCTTCGCGATTCTATTGATCGTCTTTCAAAAGCGCAGATCCATATTGATGATAAATCTGCAAACACGATCGTCGGTATGAAAGCTGCAGCACGCAGACTCAAAGCAGAAAAAGGTCTTGATCTCATCGTTGTCGACTACTTGCAACTTATGTCCACTTCGAAAAGTTATGACAATATGGTCAACCAAGTAACCGAAATCTCTCGCTCACTCAAAGCCCTAGCAAAAGAGCTCGATGTACCAGTGCTCGCCCTTTCACAGCTCTCTCGTGCTGTCGAAGCTCGTGGAGGCAAGCCTCGCCTTTCCGACCTTCGTGACTCAGGATCTATCGAACAAGACGCCGACGTTGTTATGTTCATCCACCGCGAAGATAAAGGAAAGGATGAATCAGAACGCACCAACATCGCTGAAATCTTGATCGAAAAGCATCGTAACGGACCGACTGGAAAGATAGATCTCTACTTTGATGACAAGACAAGCTCATTCCTCAACCTCGAAAAGAGTAACTTAAGTGAATTTTCTAGTACAAAAACTGATAGTGCACTCGATGAATTTTAAATAAAATGGATAGCATAGAAAAATTAGCAGAATATTTTAAAGAATTTCCCGGGATCGGAGAAAGACAGGCAAAAAGATTTGTTTATTTTTTAATGTCTCGTAATTCACAATATTCCGATAATCTTTCAAAGCTTATTATCGACTTAAAAAAAGAAATTGCGCAATGCAAAGAGTGTTTTAGATTTTTTAATACAGGAATGAGAAATACGAGTATGATCTGTGACCTTTGTAGCGACCCAAAAAGAGATAAATCTACATTAATTGTTGTTGAAAAAGATTCTGATTTGGAAAGCGTACGGAAAAGCAGACTCTACAATGGTATGTATTTTGTTTTAGGTGGACTTGTGCCGATCATTGAGAAAAATACTCCGACAAAAGTGCGTCTCAATGAACTCAAAGAAAAAATAAAAAGTGGTGCTTTTACTGAAATCATTCTCGCCTTTTCTATCTCTCCCCAAGGCGACCATACGGATTTTTATATCCGAAGCCAAATTAAAGATATTTGTGAACCTGCAAATATAAAAATATCTTCTCTTGGCCGAGGTCTCTCAACTGGTACAGAAATAGAATACTCTGACAACGAAACCATCAAGAACGCTCTAAAAAATAGGCAATAAAAAATCCCTCATTGCTGAAGGATTTTTTAACTTATTGAGAGGATTTTAACTTTAAAGAATGGCTGGCGGTGACCGTTGCGGCGGAGGTAGCGGGATTTTTGCTTATATTTAACAACGAGGATTTTGCGTGCACGGCCGATTTCTGAGATTTCGCCTTCCACTTTCGCGCCATCGATAAAAGGCATACCGATAGTCGTATCTTTGCCGTTGTCGACAAGGAGAACTTTATCAAAAGAGACTTTGTCCCCTTTTGTAAATTCACCCTTTATTTTCTCGATAGAAACAGTGTCGCCTTTGGCAACTTTGTACTGCTTCCCGCCTGTTTTTATGACTGCGAATTCCATAAGGACAATATTATACTAAAAGCCCAGTAAATGCAAGCCCTTTTATTTGGCGATAGAAACGAGCAATGATATAATCAAATTATGATTTCAAAATATCGTTATAACAACGTCGATTGGATCGATGTCCAATCTCCAACAAAAGAAGAAGTGTACTCATTAGTCGAAGAATACTCAATTCCGGCAATAATCACAGAAGAATTAATAACAGAAACAGTGCGTTCAAAAGTCGATTTATATGAGAATCTTATATATCTTGTACTTCATTTTCCTGTTACTCGCATAAAAAATCAAGACCAGAGCGAGCAAGAGATAGACTTCATCGTCGGGAAAAATTTCCTTATCACTATCCATTATGAGCTCATTAACCCGCTCCACGAATTCTTCAAAAAGTTTGAAGTACGTGCATTGCTTAATAAAAAAGGTAAAGACGAGCACGCAGGACACCTCTTCTATCACATCATCAAAGAGCTTTATAGAAATGTGAATCAGAATTTAGAGACGATTAATCCAGAATTGAAAAAAATCGAGAGAAATATTTTTGAAGGAAAAGAAAAAGATACAGTGAAAATCATTTCTGAAGTAAACAGGAAGCTCCTGAACTTCAAACAAGCAATGCGTCACCACTATGAAGCGCTCAAATCTTTCGAATCAGCCGGTAAGAAATTCTTTGAACCAGAATTCTCTTTCCAACTCGAAGCAATCATCGGTGAATATAATAAAATAAAAAATGCGATGGATTCTCATAAAGAAATCATCACGGATCTGCGTGAGACCAATGACTCTCTCCTCGCCAACAAGACCAATGAAACAATGAAAATCCTTACGATTATTACTTTTATGATTTCTCCTGTGACTGTTATCTCAAGTATTTTTATGATGAATACTGACTTCGTGCTTATCCAAGGTATCAGTGAATTTTATATCGTGCTCGGTGCGATGATTCTGACGAGTATCATTACCTTTATTTTCTTTAAAACAAAAAAATGGCTTTAAGATTTTACAACACCCTCACTCGAGAAAAAGAAGAATTCAAGCCGATCGATCCTATGCAAGTCGGTTTTTATTCTTGCGGACCAACAGTTTATAATTACGCACATATCGGCAATCTCCGAGCGTATGTATTCGCCGATCTCGTCCAAAAAATGCTTGAAATAGAAGGTTACAAAGTAAAACGAGTTATGAATATCACTGATATCGGCCATTTGACGAGTGATGCAGATGACGGCGATGACAAGATGGTCAAAGGTCTCAAACGTGAAGGAAAACCTTTTACATTAGAAGCAATGAAAGAAATGGCAGTCTTTTATAAAGACAGATTTATGGAAGATTTTACTGCACTCAACATAAAATCCCCAGACGTTATACCTTTCGCAAGTGAGCATATTGCTGAAGATGTGGAAATGATAGAAAAACTTTTAGAAAAAGGTTTTGCATACAAGACAAGCGATGGTATTTATTTCGAAATAGCAAAATTCCCAGATTATTGGGTGATGTCTGGAAGATCTGAAAATCAAGAAGAAGAAAGTGAATCAAGAATTGGCATAAATGCTGAAAAGAAAAATCCTACAGACTTCGCTATTTGGAAATTCTCAAAAGAAGGTGAGCTCGGCTACGACACAACTATCGGCAAAGGCTTCCCTGGCTGGCACATAGAATGTTCAGCAATGAGTATAAAATATCTCGGTGAACAATTCGACATACACACAGGCGGTGTCGACCACATCACTGTGCACCATCCAAACGAAATTGCTCAATCAGAAGCTTACACAGGCAAGAAGCCATTTGTAAAATTCTGGATGCACAATGAACATGTGAATATCAACGATTCAAAAATGGCAAAATCTGGAGATAATTTCATCACTATGCAGACGCTCGTCGAGAAAAACATCAACCCTATCGCCTATCGTCTTTGGCTTCTTATGGCTCATTATCGCACGCAAATGAATTTCAACTGGGAAGCACTGGAAGGTGCAGAAATAGCGTTAAAACGCCTCTATAGCACTTATAACAGCCTTAAAGAAGAAGCTGGTGAGGTGTCAGAAGAATACAAAATGAAATTCCTCGAATACTTGGAAAATGATCTCGACACTCCTCGTGCTTTGACTGTGCTTTGGGATTTATTAAAAGATGAAAGCATCATAGATTCTGTAAAGAAAGCGACATTACTTTATTTCGATCGAGTATTCAGCTTTGGTTTAGAAAATTTGAAAGAAGAAAAAATACCGAACGAAATCATCCAGCTCGCCGAAGAACGCGAACTCGCCCGCCAAAATAAAGATTTCAAAAAGTCAGACGAACTCCGAGAAAAAATAAACTCACTCGGCTACGAAGTGAAAGATATAGCTGAAGGATATAAGGTAAATAAGATTTAGTTTAATTTAGACAAAAGACCCATACAATCCTTATTATTCCTTACGATAAACACTTGAGATTTATTTCTATAGCTTTCAACCATACTCAGAATTTTGTTTTTAGGATAATTTATTATATATCGAACTAACTCAAGATCAAATTTTTCCTTTATACCTTCTGTTTTATCGAAAGGTTGTTTTCTGTTAAAAACACGAATAAATGCTCTCCAAACTGCTCGCCATTTTGGTATATCAAAATAAATTATAGTATCCGCTCTTTCGAGACGAATTTCTACAGTACTTCGATAATTACCATCAATTATCCATTGATCTTGTTTTACTAATTCCTTAATAAAATTATTCCAATCTTCTTTGACTGGATATTTTGCCTTCCAATCACTGGTCCAATATTCTTTATCTAAATGAATAATAGGACGATTAAGTTTTTTACCAAGTTTATTGGCAAATGTTGATTTGCCAGATCCAGAAATCCCTATAATTGCAATACGGTTTAATTTCGATTTACTATATAATAAAAAAGACTTTTGTATGGATTCTTTAAATAAATCTTCTCTATCTATTAATTTTTTTACTAAATGATATTCGGCATCATCTTTAGATAAATTATTTTGATATTGCCTTATAACAACACCGAATTCTTTAAATTTTTCAATTTCATTAGAAACCTTTAAAGGTAAAGGTAATTTGCTACTTATTCCTAAATAATAATTACCATCTTTTGTGTATATAGCTGTAACACAGACTAAATTATAAATTCCATTAATTTTTGATAAACCACCTTCCATACCAAAAGATAAATCAACATTTTGTTCTACAAAGAAACTATTTTTTGCTCGATTTCTAGCACCCTGAATTGTTTCTTCTTCTGTTAATGGTTGCTCAGAGATACCAGAATTAACATCATTACAGATTATATCTACAATATCATTATATTTTATTTCCTTTAAAAGAATATTTTTTTTATTGATAGATTTTGAACCTAATGATATTTTCATTTTAAATAATTCCAATTGGTTCTTCTAATATAGAAAAGAATATTATGTGTTTTTTAATAAAAAGATTAAACGCTTAAAAGTTCCATCCAGAAAGTTGAACCTTTGTTTTCTCCTTCTGAATCAACACCGACTTTTCCTTTATGCCCTTCTTCGATGATTTTCTTTGCGAGATAAAGCCCGAGCCCAGAACCACCGGCATTCATTTTTCCTCCTTCGGCACGAGCAAATTTCTGGAACAGTTTCGCTTTATTTTCTGGCGTCATACCCATACCAGTGTCTTTGATTGAAAGTTTTATTGTCTTAGTATTTTCATCTTTGGACAAAAGCACCTTGATACTTCCCTCTTTTGTATATTTGATAGAGTTGTCGATAAAGTTTAGAATAACTTGGCGTATCTTTTCCATATCGCCATTTACCATATACGGAGTTTTACCATCTGTCTCGAAAGTAAGCTTCAATCCTTTCTTTTCGGCAGTGACAGAAAGGTCGGTAGCGAGATCTTTTGAAGCTTTTTCAAAATCAAAAGGCTTCATTATGTATTGCATACCACCCTGCTCTATTTTTGAAACGTTAAGCAAGTCTTCGACGACTTTCGCCAAATGCCTACTAGATTGATATACACGGTCAATCGCTTCATTTTGTTTATCGCTTATTTTTCCAAATGAACCATCTAGCAACATCGATGTATAACCAATAATAGCCGTCAAAGGACTTCGGAGTTGATGAGATGCAAGTGAAAGGAACTCTGTCTTCAACGCATCAAGAGATTTGAGCTGTTCGTTTGCAGATTCAAGACTAATATTTGTCTCTTCAAGTTTTAGACGTAATTGTTCCAATCTTTCTCGTTGCTCTATTTCCCGTTGAACACTCTTAATAAGGAAGTAGCCAAATATAATTATAAGTAAAAGGGCTATTCCATTCAAAACCTGATTGATTGGAATTTGAATAAAAATAAATTGGGAAGCAATTAAAACAATTAATGCTGCGACCAAAGCTTGAGCACTTATCAATTTAATATTAAAAGTTTTAAACTTTATAATTGAATAAACAAGAAAGGCAATAAATATAGGCATTGCAAATAAACCAATCTGACTAATTTGCCAATCATCAGTAAAACTACTTATTATATTTCCCCATGAAAAGGAAAAGAGAAAAAAGAATATTCCTATTGTTATATATTTAAGCTGTTTTTTGAAATTTAAATCATTTGATTGGTGGTATTTTTTAACTGCTAAAATCAAGAACCAGAAAACAAACAGGAATTCAATAACATAATCATAGTAACCAAAGAATCCTTCTGTACTCAAACAACTTGTAAGGTCAAAACCAGTAAGCGTGTAATGGCTGGGTGCAAAAATCACAACAGGCAAGTAAATTAACCCGATAACTATTTTTAAATAAAAAGGTATATCTTTTTTACAAGCTAGTAAATATATTAAATAAAATGCACCAATATAAACTAAAGGTTCTACTAGGATTTGTAAGGACCAAACAAACATTATAACATCGCTTCTATTGGCTGCCCAAAATACAGAATCGAGTAATACCCAAATTACAAAAGAAAAAATCGTAAAAAAAAGCATTCTGTTTAATAATTGTTTTCTGGCATTTACCAAAATAAATACACCTAATATTAAAGATATAGCTACAACAGCCAAATGAGAGTAATAGACAAGTGGGGTCACATTACTAGAAAATATTAAAAGCTTTGGGAAAACATCATTACATAAAGCTGGTAAATTCATAACAAAGATATTATAATACATGCAGTCGTAAAAATAAAGAAAGTTTGAACAAAATTTATTATGCTTTTAATTAAAACAAAAATAGGCCCTAGTAAAGTGCAAGGAATTGGATTATTTGCTGATCAGTTTATACCAAAAGGTACGGTAACATGGCAATATACCCCTGAATATGATGCTTCTTTTACAGAAGAACAGGTTATGGCACTCCCTGAATATTCAAAGGAACGCTTTTTTGATTATTCATATTTTGACAAAGATTTAAAAAAATATGTACTTTGTTTTGATGATTTAAGATTTATAAATCACTCATCTAAAAATTATAATATTTTATCTGAGCCTCGCAAAGACATTGCGTCAAAAGACATAGAGCAAGGTGAGGAACTGCTTTGTAATTATAACGATTACGAAGAAGGTTATTTTGAAAGGCGTAATATGGATCAATCTAGGTTGATTGATTAAAAATTCTTTTCCTCCACAAAAGAAACGTAATAGAGAAATTTACTAAAAATAAATACAAGGCGTAAATCCAATCTTTTTGATCTAAAGTGAACCATACGGTAACAGCAAGCATACTCAATATGCTTGCTGTTGTTTCAATAAGCCATGCATTCGGATCTTCTTCTTCTGGTTTATAGAAAGATTTTTTAATTGTCGGTAAAAGTCCTATAAAATCAACAATTATGCTACCTAAAAATGCTATAAGTGGCGAATTAAAGATTATCCAACCAAGACATGAGACCAAAGCTCCTGCAAAACATATCTTATCTAATTTTGAAAAACCACTTCCCTCGCCATATTTTAACGATAGGATAGCAATAATCAATGGACCTAGGACATAGCTTCCTTGTATCCATAAATTTTCTCTAGCTCCTAAAATATAAGAACTCCAAATAATAATCGTTCCAACAAAAGTTAAGATCCACCAAGTAGACCGACTTGGTCGAGTTTCTTTTTTTAGAATTGAAAATATATAAACTAAATAAGCAAAAAATGATAGTGCTCCGGCAATAAACCCAATGTGTTCAAAAATAAAATCCATAATTACTCAGTTGATTCTGTTACAGGAAAATCTTTTAGAACGATATATTTATAATAAGTAAACGCAGTTGATACTAAAATCAAGATTATAAACACGATAATTAATACTTTTGATTTTTTGTCCATATTTTATATATTACCAATTAAATTAAATTTTCCAAAGGATATCGAGTTCCCCTTTTCACAAAATTATATTCAATATCTTCTAATTTAAAAATTTCAGTAAAATAATCAGTGATTATTTTTGTGTCCATTCCGGGCTTACAGGTATAAACATCAGCACTCACAAAACGACGTTTCGGGAAAGTATGTATTGATATATGACTCTCAGCGATAATGACAAAACCACTCCAGCCTCCTGGATCTTTTAATCCATTATCTGGTGCAGACATTACCATTGGTTCTGAAAGTGTATGCATACCGAGTCTTTCCGGTAATTCACTAAGCGCTCTTAGTACTATATCTTTATTATCTAATAATACAGGATCTCCTTTATATCCATCGATCATTGCATGTTCCCCAAATTGAATTGTTTCTGTGTTCATAGAGTGAATTGTAACATAAATTTTTAAATTTATGTTACAAACTACTAACTATTATGTCTTTTAATAACTAAACCATTTTTAATTAATAATTCACTTTTATAATGCAACCCTGGCACACCATAATGATCAAATTCATAAGTGTAAATAAGACATTCTGCGCAACTCGGTACTCCCTTTTCACTAGATTCAAAATTAGTCCCATCTTCTATTAAAGTTTGATCTTCGGAAACTTCTTTAAGAGCAGTGAAAATATTAGCTAAATATACTGGATTAGTATCACCTTGGCATTCTTCTTCTTTTGAGATTTGAATCTCTTTTATTAGAGATATAGTATTTGAAATATTTGCTTGAATATTCACATAAGTTGGTCTCGTAATTACCAATTTCTTATCTATGTTTTCGGTTGGAATAAGAGTATGGTAACTAATATCACCTTTACAATTTCTGAAAATTATATTGTCATTTATTTTAGTTAAATAACCTTCATAAAAAGAAAAATGATCAGATAAAGTAGGTTCATTTTTCTTTGTTCTTAGTGATAAAAAAGAAAGGCTAGAGACAAATCCAATCAAGACTATACATATTATTATTTTATTTATTAATTTCATTTCTATTTTTTATAAATACTATTATATATTTCTGTATATCGACTTGGGTTACGAACATTTAAACCAGTATCAATATGTATAGGATCATAATTATCTTTAAAATCTCCTCCCCATCTTAAATTATTACTATTTTGAATATTACTTATAAGATTTGAAACATTATCAGGAACATTTCCATTTTTGAAACAATTAAAATCACAAGAAATTCCTGTTGTATTATCAATATAACTTACATCAATTGCTTGACCTATAAAATGATTAGAAAGTTTAGCTGGTGTAGCGACTGCTCCAGAAACAGAAATATTTGGATTTCTTAATCCGGAACTTTCGACTGAAATTGAAACATCATTATTTTCAGCATAACCATTAAGCTCCTTAAGCCCAGGCATGAAATCTGGGTGTACAGTAGCGGGTTTTCCAATAAAATTACTTCCTTTATAATCTACCAACGTTGTTCCTTTATCGATATTTTTTTGTACCTGTAAATTATTTGTATTTCCCCCACCAAAAAAGTTACTCACTGAACTCACAACACTATTTATTGTATTACTTACAAAAGTATTAATAGAATCGACCGCTGTTTTTCCATCAGGATCTGTATATATTATAGGATTATTTCTTGCAAATGCATAGCTATTCATTTGTTGAGGATCTAAAAGATACTCTTTGGGTAAACTCCAAAACATTGGATCTTGGCTAACAAATCTACCGTAATTAGGATTATAATATCGTGCACCCATATAATTTAACCCCGTATTATCTTTATAATGTCCACCAAATTGTTTGTGTTCAGAAAAATTTGTAGATTTGTTGTCGATTCGTAGATTTCCATAAGGAAAATAATCGAGAACTTGTTCTATGTTTCCAGTATTATCTGAAATAACAGAAGATGAAGAAACTTGATCTGAAATATTGTAATGATACGTATCAGTTAAATTAGTTACATCTTTTTCTATCGTTGCTATCAATAAATTTCCAGCATAAATGTATTTCATAACAACACTTCCATCATCTTCATAATATTTATTTGGATAAACTTTTACATTTGAATTATTTATTTCGTAGACTCTATTTCCTGATTCATCATACAAATAAGAACTTACATTTGAAAGTGAAGAGATGTTAGATATTTCATTTCTATAATTCCATTTATACACATTTGAATAATCTTTTATCAGATTCCCGTTTTTATCATATTCATTTTGATTTTTTGTGGAATTATTTAATCCTATGATTGCATTAGGATTTGCATAAGAGCTTGCTTGGTTACCTGTATAATTATAGACAATATTTCTTGTTTTACCTTTTAGGGTAAATACTAAATCTAACAAATTTCCAATAGCATCATAGTTAAAAGTTTGAGCGTAATCTTCTACATTGGCTGTATTTACTGCAGAAGCTTGAGTAAGGCGATACAAATCATCATATGAATAACTTATATTTTTAGCACTATTTGTATTTGAAATATCTGTGATATTTAATATATTTCCAACTATATCATAAGTATATGCCAGATTTTGCAAATATATTCCTTGAGGATTTATAACATTTTTGTTTATGAGTCTATACATCTGCGATGGATCAAAAGTGTTAGTATTAATTAATCCATTTCCGTAATTTATAATAGAAGGAATTTTATTTGGACCATATTCTATATTGGAGATAAGTATTTTTGGATTATTGTTAATATCATAAAAAGTTACATTATTTATTAGTCCATTTTCATTTAAACCATATTCTGTACTAGAGTTATCAGGATATATTATTTTATTTAAAATACCTTGTAAATTATAGTTATTTTCTGTTATATAATTTTTATTAATAATAAATTTATTTTCAATTTTTATATTTCCAAGAGAGTCATAAGTAAAATCTGTTTGAGATGAATTTGATCTTTTCACGGAACAAAGCATACCAACTCCATTCAAACAATTATCGTATGTGTATATAATTTGATCTATATTTAGAGTTTTCTTAGTTGAAAAATCATCAACTTTTATTTTAGCAGATTGTGCATTAGAGTATTCTTTGATAATTCTATTTAATCGATCGTAACGATAGTTAATTATTCTTTGATTTGCATCAGTTACCTTGATTAGATTATTATTTGAATCATATTCGTATTTCCAAACACCAAAAGTTGTATCGATTGGATTATGTAGATCTTCTGCTGATGTACGATTTCCTAAATTGTCGTACATAAAATTCCTTACATTTCCCAATGCGTCTATTATTTTTATAAGATTATTATTTGAATCGTATTCATAATTTGTAGTATATACTTGCCCCTGATTATTTTCTTCCACATTTATCAAATTACCATAAACATCAATTGTATTTGATTTACTATGTCCAAGTGGATCTATTGTAGTAGTTTTGAATCCATCATAGCTATTAGTGGTCACTCCTAAAATATTTGTTTTACTTACAATCCTAGAAAGAGAGTCGTAGACTGTATTAATCAGCAAATTGTTATCTATTGTCGGATTAGTTTTATTTGAATAATAATCAAAGTAAGGTAACGACACTGACGAAACTCTTCCCATAGAATCATATAAAGTATCAGAAACAATATACTGATTTAGGTTCCCTGTGTATTCTCTTGTTTGTATATTTCTATTGAAACCATCAAAATATTGATATATTGTTTTTGATACTGTGGGAGAAAAATTATCTGTCTCTAAAATATAAATAGCATTCGGTATATCTCCATAAGAGAAAGTTTTTGAAATTACCAATGGATCAGAAGTAGAATTAGAATTCGGATCTGGGGTTTTTATGGTAATAATTCTACCAATACCATCATATAAGTATTGATTTTCAAAATTATTTTCATTAATAACTGAAAGTGGTTTACCTAATGCGTAATCATAAATAATATTATTTTCATGAGACAAAGCATCGGTTAATTTGATTGGGTATATATTATAAGAATCATATGTATATGTAGTTTTATTTTCCAATGAATCTGTTTCAGAAATTTTATTACCGAAACTATCATATTCATAAAGATTAATAACATACACATTATTTCTTTTCAAAATCTCTTTTTCTGTCTCTAATCCTTTAGATAAAATTCCTAAGGATGAATTATCATAATAATGTTTTACTTCCGAAAAAATATTCCCATTTTGATCTGTACCAATCTCTTTTGATGGTTTGTATATACCCGTACCATTTGTCGCATAATCAATAGTTGCAACTTTTTTATCTGTTCCTGTATCTGTAAAATTAAGTGGATCATTTGCAATTACTTCACCGAAGTTTACAGTATTCAGCAAATTACCATTTACAATATCGTACGAACTCGAAGTAGCCGTGGCTTTTGTAGTACCAAAAAAAGTCTCATTTATCGTTTGGTTTGGATAAACAAAATATCTATCACCAGATACTGAAGCCAAATTTGTATCTTCCCATTTTGTTGTACTTCTTGTCAGAATATTATCAGCTGGATCAAATATATCTGTCCTATATATTTTCCCAACTTTTGAAAAATGATCATTATATTCATAATTACTTAAATCACTGTCATTGCCTTGATTATAATAATCTATCTTCTTGCTTCCGTCAGGACGTGTAGTTTTTACTTTTTCAAAACCAGCAAATTTACGATTGTTATCATCGACAGTATAAATATACTTTCCATTTATATATTCATAATTTGTAACAGATGAAATATTATTTACACTATCTGTATTTGTAACAGATGCGACCGTATTGATAGTCTGATTATTTTCTCTCGGATTCGCATCTAAAATAATTTGTGGTTTATAGACAAAAGAAGATATCCCACCAGTCGGTAAAGTAATAGAAGAAAGTAAATCAGTGGCCTTGCCATTATTTTTCCAAACACCATACCAAATATCTGCTGGAGATGGTGGTGTATTTGGATCTTCAATAAAAGTACTTTCAACCCAATCAGACAAACCATCACCATCGACATCCAATATCACATCGTGTCGATGTTTTGCCACATAAGGGCGGTAATCATATAAATCAAGATTTCCATACAAGGCACCTTTATTGTAAATACTAAATTCAGTATGCCACGGAGTTCCATTTGTAGTTTGAGCCCATCCATTTCCTGTATTTATAAAAACTGTATTATAAGTATTACCACCTGATATTATCCAGTCTGGTAAACCATCAGCATTTAAATCAAACAATGATCCTGAGTTTGAATTAAAATTACCCAAATAATAACTAAAACAACTAGAGCTTGTGCACGAAGGAGTCGGTGGTAACATTGTCCACGAAGTATCTTTTTCCCAACCGTGGCCGGTGTTGAGCCAAACATTATTAAATTCACCAATACCATTATAAGGATTTATATTGTCATAAACCGATGTCATCATCCAATCCGGTAAACCATCACCGTTTACATCAACCAAAGTTCCATTACGAAAATTATAAATATTTGAATTATATATATTTCCAAAATACCCTAAAGTAGCATCATGGTATTGCAAAGTACCATATTGATCCTTGAGTTGAAAATAAGGCATATTCCAATTTAAATCTCTCACCCAACTATGACCATTATTGAGCCATACACCAGAATATTCCGCAAAAACTCCTGGTCCAGAGATGACAGTATCTTGTGTTTCCACCCAATCAGGTAAATTATCACCATTTACATCCATTAATTGATTAACATCTGAACTTAAACTAGAGCTATAAGTAACTCCATTGATTATATGTGTTGGCATTAACCAATTGGAATCTAAAACCCAACCATTCCCATTGTTTATATAAACAGCATAATGATCGTTACCTATATTATTATCTGTTGACTGAACGACATCTGGAAGACCATCATTATTTACATCTATTAATTTTGCATTATAATGGAAAGCTGAATTTCCAATATCTGCAACTTCGCCGAATCTTAAATAAAAAGGATTACCTTGACTATATGAAGGTGCAGGCCAGATCCATGTCGGATCAAGCGTCCAACCATTTCCATTATTCAGCCAAACATCGCCATTCGAATATGTATTACTTTCAACCCAATCAGGAAGACCGTCACCATTTACGTCAGCCAACAAAGTATAATGATACATATTGTGATCTAATCTATCCACAAGAAAAGGAGTTCCGTCAGATTGTTTTGGCATAGCACTTGTCCATACAGAATCCTTAACCCAACCAGTCGGCGTCCCAAGCCAGATTCCGTTATAATTACCATCATCTATTGATGTTTCTACCCAATCTGGTAAACCATCACCATTCACATCGATCAATTTATTACTTCGTTCAACATAAGAATTGTTATAACTAACAGTTTTACCTAAAACGCTGTATTGTGTTCCTGTACCACTTGTATGCGTCGGCATTGTCCACGATGAGTCCTGTGAAAATCCTCCACCATAATTTTGCCAAGAAAAAATAGTAGGTACTAATGTTGTTGCAGTACCCAAATTGTCATAACCAACTTCATAAATACTAAATATAAGGGATCTTTGTCCATTATTACCAAAAGAATAATTTATAAAATAAGTATGCTTTGCTACATTTAATGTTTTAATTAAAATAGAATTAATCCTATAATTTGTTTTAACCAAAAAACCTGTACTGTTATTTTTGTAAGGGAAAGGATTATTTTCTCTAGTAAAAGAAATATCATAAATGCCAGCATAATTAATATTATCTATATAAATTTGTCCATTATCTTTAAAATAAGTATAAGTAATAGTATTTCCATTCACATCAGTTTGTGACGTAAGCATCCATTTGTAAATATTATTTGAATTTGTAGCGTCATCTTGTCTTTCATTTATTGTTGCACCGTATGTATATGTTGTTCCAGATTTATCAGTCATTGAAAAGATATTGTTTATAAAAGAATACATATGAAAAGATCCATCATCAGTCTTTGGAGCAAAATGATCTTGGTCGATAGAAGTCAATTCTCCGTCCACGCTAGACAAAAAATCATTATTAACATAAAGCTTATCTGTGCCGTGAATATTTTGTCTTTGAATATATGGTATAGAAATATTCCAACCATAGCCCAGAATAGAATCATTGCTAGTATTTTGTGAGTTATATCTCAATACTACTGATGGTGTTAGATTATTTATTCCCTTAGGAAGCTCGATTTTATAACCATAATTTAGAGCTCCTGTCGTTTGATCTACTTCTGGGTGAACGATACTTTTATTTTGAGGCGACGGTATTTCAATTGAATCGAGCAACGACGCTGTTCTTTCTTCTTCATTTTTTATTTCTTCATCATTATTTTCAATATCTTGATTTACTTCGGAAAGATTATTTTGCTCGACAACATTTTGAACATCATTTGAAATTAAATCTTCTCCAGTATTTTCAATGTTTTGATTTATTTCTATTTTTTCTCTCTTGGAAATATTTTCAGCAGTAGTAGAGACCCGTGTGGTCTCTTGTGCAAAAACAAAAAAATTTATTCCAAATACAAAATAAAAAACCACTAATAGTGTTAGTGGTTTTTTACAATTACACAATATATTTTTAAAAGGTCTCAGAATTAAAATAAAAAGATCTGAACCAGATTGAGACGAGTTTTTAAATCTAAAATTTAATCCTCCCATATCGGAGAGTGTATCATTTAATAAAAATACTTGTCAAAAGAGGCTGTGAATAACTTTTACCCTCTATACTTCCTTGTCTTCCATTTATCAGCTATTTTAACACGAGTGAGGGAGCGCTCGAGTTCGGTTGCGAAGTGTTCGTAATCTACATGTTCTTTATTTTCTGCGAGCTTGCGGAGCTCCTCTGCACGAGCTTTTGCTTTCTCTATCGCTTCATCAGTCATATCAGAAACATGCTCAGCAAAGTCAGCAAGAACTGCGACAGTAGTAATGTCATCTTCTTTTTTTACTTCAACAAAACCACCGACGACAGCCATAGGCACATGTTCACCATTTACAAAAGCAACAACATCGCCAGATTTGAGCCCAGCAATGATCGGCACGTGTTCAGGTAAGATTGTGATCTCCCCTTCCAATGTTGGCAATGTCACACTTTCAACAAGCTCTTCTAAGACGAGCTTTTCTGGGGTGACTATTTTTAATTTTAATTGTTTTGCCATAAATTATTTACGTTTTATAAATAGACCCATAATTAACACAACTATTCCTAAAAATAAAATTACATAATATGCAAAAAGATTATCCAGACTTAAATGCAAAGAGTTACTTTTTAAAATATTAGTTATTCCCCATATTATAAAAATAATTCCCCACAAAATAAATATAATCTTTTTCATAATTTTACAACGCTCCCTTCATATAAAACTCATTCTCTGGCTTGTCATCATGCTTTCCATCAAGAATTTCACGGAAAGAACGGATCGTGTCTGCGAGCGGAACGTATTGGCCAGGTGCGCCAGTGAATTGTTCAGCGACGAAGAATGGCTGTGAGAGGAATTTCTGGATCTTACGAGCACGAGCGACGAGTTCACGGTCAGCATCAGAAAGTTCTTCGATACCGAGGATCGCGATGATGTCTTGTAAGTCTTTGTAGCGCTGGAGGACGCGTTGCACTTCACGAGCGACTTCGTAGTGCTCTTTGCCGACAATATTCGGATCAAGAATCGTAGAAGATGAGTCGAGCGGGTCGACAGCTGGGTAAATGCCGATTTCAGAAAGAGAACGGTTGAGTGCCACAGTAGAGTCGAGGTGAGAGAAAGTCGTCGCTGGAGCTGGGTCAGTAAAGTCGTCAGCTGGCACGTAGACAGCTTGGATAGAAGTGATAGAGCCTTTATCAGTAGAGGTGATGCGTTCTTGCATCATTCCCATTTCTGTCGCAAGTGTCGGCTGGTAACCCACAGCGGAAGGAATACGTCCAAGGAGCGCAGACACTTCAGAGCCGGCTTGAGTGAAGCGGAAGATGTTGTCGATGAAGAAGAGGACGTCCTTGCCTTCTTGATCACGGAAATGTTCAGCCATAGTGAGCCCTGAGAGAGCCACGCGTAGACGAGCACCTGGCGGTTCATTCATTTGTCCGAAGACCATGGCGACTTTGTCGAGCACTTTGGAATCTTTCATTTCGTGGTAGAGGTCGTTACCTTCACGAGTACGCTCTCCGACACCAGCGAAGACAGAATATCCGCCGTGGTTCGATGCTATGTTGTGGATGAGCTCCTGAATAACGACAGTCTTGCCCACGCCGGCACCTCCGAAGAGACCGACTTTTCCTCCTTTGAGCACTGGACAAATGAGGTCAATAACTTTGATACCTGTTTCGAGGATTTCAATTTTAGTTGATTGCGATACGTAGTCTGGAGCTTTGCGATGGATCGGTGAAGTTGTAGCTTTCACTTCCGCTCCGTCATCAATAACTTCACCAAGGACGTTAAATATTCTACCGAGTGTTTCCTTGCCGACTGGTACGGAAATAGGCTTACCTGTGTTTAGAACTTCTTGTCCACGAGCTAATCCATCAGTAGTGTCCATGGCGACAGTACGCACGACTCCTCCACCGATATTCTGCTCGACTTCAAGAATGATTTTCTTATCCCCCATCATCACTTCAAGCGCACTGTAAATCTCTGGTACTTCTCCTTCGAATGCCACATCCACGACCGGTCCTATTATTCTTTTTATTGTTCCTTTGTTCATAATAATTTTTTAATAATTTATAATTTTAATTTCTAATCTAACTCACACTTGCCATACCTGCACTGATTTCTGAAATTTCTTGGGTGATACCAGCTTGGCGGGCTTTGTTGAATACGAGGGTGAGGTTATCTATCATTTCTCCGGCTGCCTCGCTCGCATTCTTCATGGCTACCATTCTAGCTGACTGCTCGCTTGCCCCCGACTCGAGCAACATCTGGTATACCTG
>JAZKCM010000001.1:74619-197131 GCA_040388095.1 Patescibacteria group bacterium
CAATTTCTCTGCCAACATCTCTATCAATTTATTCGCATCGCCTTCTATCAAGTATGGAACTTCTGTTGTGATTGCTTTCGGATTCTCTTTTGCTAAATTTTCTTTTTCAATTTCTATCAATTCTTTTAACTCTTGTTTTGATATCGGTAAAAGTTTTCTGATATTTGGTTTCTGCGTAAGCGCAGAAATGAAATCGGTGTATACGATGAAGACTTCTTTATAAGTTCCCTTTTTATATTCATTTAAAATAAGTGCTGAAATAGGATTCACGTTTTGTATTGAAATATTTACTGGCAAGTCGGTAAAAGATGCAATGATATTCTGGCTGATTTTTCGCATCGCATTATCGCCTTTCTTACCGATTGCAATGAAGTCGATTTCTTTTGATGTATCTTGTTTCAAAAGTTGTAATGCTTTCTTTATAGCTTGTGCGTTGTAACCTCCACAAAGTGAGCCATTTGAAGTTACGAGCACTATCAGTGCTCGCCCTGAGCTTGTCGAAGGGTGTCCATCAAAAAATACATGCTTTACTTCATCTAATTTACCTGAAAGAGAAGTCAAAAGATCCCAAGAATATCCTGCATAAGAACGAGAAGCCAAAGTCGTCGCCACCGCACGGCGCATCTTCGAAGCAGCCACGAGCTCCATCGCTTTCGTGATCTTTTTCGTATTCTTGATACTCTTTATTCGGTTTTTGATTTCTTTTGTTGATGCCATATTATTTTTTTGGTTTTATTGCTCCAAAAACAATATAATAAAAAGCTCTTCTTATTAATTCAAAAATAACAAGAACAGAAACATAACTAAAAACTACACCTATAAAATCAGGACTGTATGCATAACGATCGTAGAAACCAAACATTTGATATATATCATTTTCAACCCAATGAAAAGGAAGATTAACTAAATATAGTGTTAAATGTATTAAAACAACAAGAAAACTTAAACCATAAAAAAATTTTAAGGCTCTGTACCAGACTTTATTATTTAATTCACTAATTGTTTTTTTGTTTTCTGTTTCCATAAAATTTTAATTATTTATCCAAACAAATAGTTTTATAAAAATCCCAAATTAATGTTAATGCTGCAATTCCAACACCGGCCCATGTAGCTATCGTAATAGCTTTTGCTAGTTTATCAGAAGATTCATTAGCTTTTTTTGCAGTAGCTTCAAATTTACTAATTGCGTCTTTAATCCAACTACCAGCGGCACTTATAGTACTTCTGGTGTTCACTAAAGCAAGTGATACATTTAATAATGATTTCGAAATAACTTCTTGCTGAGGATTTCGTTCAGCAAGTTTCTTTAACTCTGCGTGTTCATTTAATTCTGGAAACATTTGATTATTCATATATTTTTAACTCAAAAATCCTGCTTTGTAGTCCCCAATTGCTTGTTTAAGTTCTGCTTCACCTGCATCAGTCCACATTTTTGCTTCACGGATTTCTTTAAGGAAAATCTTGGCATTATTTTCCGCATACGCGATGAGTCCTGCTTCAAATTCTTTTATCTTTTCTACTGGCACATCATCGAGCAAGCCTTTGACCAAAGCATACAAAGTGATGATCTGATGTTCGACAACGATCGGAGAATACTGTGGCTGTTTGAGCATTTCCACTGCCCTCTTTCCTCTTTCAAGCTGGCGCTTGGTAGCATCATCGAGGTCAGAACCGAATTGTGAAAAGGCTTCGAGTTCACGGAATTGTGCGAGGTCGAGTTTCAAAGTACCAGCGACTTTCTTCATACCTTTGATCTGCGCAGATCCTCCTACGCGAGACACAGAGAAGCCGACGTTGACCGCTGGGCGCACGCCTTTGTAGAAGAGATCAGTCTCAAGGAAAATCTGTCCATCAGTGATGGAGATGACGTTCGTCGGAATGTATGCAGAAATATCTCCCGCTTGTGTTTCAATGATAGGAAGAGCTGTGATAGATCCGCCTCCGTAATCTTTATTTTTTCTACAAGCGCGTTCGAGTAAACGTGAGTGCAAATAGAAAACATCTCCAGGATACGCTTCACGACCCGGTGGACGGCGAAGAAGGAGCGAGATTTCTCGATATGCAACAGCGTGCTTTGAAAGATCATCATAAATAATCAAAACATCTTTTCCTGCATCCATGAAATGTTCAGCAATAGCGACGCCAGTATACGGAGCGATGTATGACATAGCAGCAGGTTCTGATGAACCAGCTGAGACGATGATCGTGTAATCCATCGCGCCACCTTCAGCGAGGCGAGTCTCTATTTTACGAAGCTTAGAATCTTTTTGACCGATTGAAACATAAACACAGATCATATTCTGACCTTTTTGGTTAAGTATTGCGTCGATAGCGATAGCAGTCTTGCCTGTCTGGCGGTCGCCAATAATGAGCTCGCGCTGTCCACGGCCGATAGGAATAAGCGCATCGATAGCTTTGATACCTGTCTGCACTGGCTGGTCGACTGATTGACGACTCATAACACCGGAAGCAACACGCTCGACTGGGTTTGTTTTGTCTGTCTTAATAGCGCCCTTGCCGTCGATTGCTTGACCAAGAGCATTGAGTACACGACCAATCTGAAGATCTGACACAGGCACTTCGAGAATTTTGCCAGTAGCTTTGACTTCGTCCCCTTCACGGATCTTTGAGAAGTCACCGAGAATGATGACACCGACAGAATCGTCTTCGAGGTTGAGTGCAACACCTTCCACGCCGTTTGCGAAAGTCACCATTTCACTTGCTTTGATATCTGAAAGACCAGAGACTTTCGCAATACCATCGAAGACTTCTACGACATGACCGACTTTCTCAGCCTTCATCTCGATCTTGAAATTCTCTATTTCTTTTCTTAAGTTTTCTACAATGTTATTTTTTGTCATATTAATTATTGATTAAATGTGTTGCTAATTGGTCGAGCTTGTTCCTGTATGTCGTATCGAGCACTTCTTCGCCTATCGTTATCTTCATTCCTCCAAGTAATTCTTTTTCTTCTATATACTCACTCACTATTTCTTTTGCTCCATATTTATTTTTGATGTCTTCTTCTAGTTCTTTCTGTTCATGACTTTCGATTTTTTTTGCAGATTGTACTTTCATTCTCACAACACCATCCTCTTTATCAATAATCTTTCCAATGGCTTCGAGTATCTCATCTGATCTGCTAAGCAATTTCTTTTTATTTAAAAAGGAAAGTGTGTCTTTGTAAGCCATTTCCAAATCTGCACCAGACTTACCTTTCGTATGGTCTGCTATTGCTTGTGCTATGTTGTTAATGGAAATTTTACTCATAATTTAATTATATTATTTGTTTTTCTCAACAAGAATCTTTTCTGTTGCTGAAATAACAAGTCCAGCGACTTCATTCTTTACTTCGTTTAACATTTTTTCTCTTTCTGAATCAAGTGTCTTTTTACCTTGTGCAAGCATACTTGCGACTTCTTTCTGCGCACTCTCGAGCATTTCAGTTTTTTTCTTTTCTACTTCTTTCTTTGCTTTATCAAAAATCTCATTTGCTTCAGTACGAGCTTTGCGCATTGCTGCTTCTGATTCTTTTGCAGTATTCTCAAGCATCTCAGCATTTGTCTTTGCATCAGCGAGACCTTTTTTTATTTCTTCATCACGCTCGCCGATCAATTTGCGAAGAGGTTTTGCAGCAATGAAATACAAGCACACAAAAACGAGTGCAAAGTTGAAAAGCTGAGCGATCATCAGCTTGAAATCTATATGAAATGTTGATATTAATGAATCCATAATTTTTTTATATTTAAATTTCTAATACTATCCAAAGCACAATGTTCAAGAATTTGAACATTGAGGCCTCAAATATTATTTGAGTGAGAAAGCGATAACGAGACCGTAAATAGCCACAGCTTCTGCGAAAGCAGATGCGATAAGCATAGGAACGAGCACTTTGCCTGTAGCTTCTGGATTTCTTCCGATAGCTTCCATAGCTTTTGAACCGATCATACCAATACCAAGTCCAGCACCGATCGCTGAAAGACCGATAGCAAGTGATTTTGCTAAAGGCACGAGGTTTACTGCACTACTTACTACTTCTTTTGTTTCCATATTTTTATATTGCGAAAGAAAAATAAATTTTATAAGAGCCTTATCCTTATGACCTAACGTAATAAAATTTGATTTTTCTTGAGCAAAACTAACTAATAATTTTTCGACTAATTTTTAATAATTTTATACATGCACCACTTCTTTGCCATGATGTTCGTGTTCTTCATGCTCATCATGATCCTGAGCAGCTATCGTAAAGTACACAGCTGCAAGAAGACTAAAGATGAGTGCTTGTATCAAACCAACGAACACTTCTAGGAATAGAAATGGTGCTGGTACAAGATACGCAAAGATCGCTGACATAGAGGCCAAAAGCACTTCTCCTGCAAACACGTTTCCGAAAAGACGGAAAGAAAGTGAAGCGACTTTTGCCATTTCTCCGATGAGCTCGAGCACACCCACGAAAAATGTAATAGGAGCAACGATGAGCACGCTTGGATCTTTACGTATCTTTGTAAATACAGAACCAAGCGCTTTTAGATTAACATATTTATTGAAAGTTTTCCATGCGCCGATACTGATAATACCGAAGAAATTTGAAGCAATGACAACCATCAAAGAGAATGCGAGTGTCGTATTGATGTCTGCTGTGCCTGAACGAAAAAGTGGGACGAATACTGATTCCCCTGCTTCGTGCGCTGTAAAACCAAGTGAACCCAAGCCAGGCACAAGCCCGAGCCAGTTGGATACAAGAATAAAAAGAAAAAGTGAAAAAACTAATGGGAAAATCTTGATTGAAATCTTTCTATCATTGGTGACTTGGTCACAAAGCGAAAGCGCACCCTCCATCATAATCTCAAAAAAATGCTGAAGCTTGCCTGGAATCTTTTTCATTTTTGCCCTGATAGTGAGTGCTAGTGCAAAAATAATGATGAGTGCGAGCCATGAAGTGATGAGTGAATTTGTAATTTGAAAATTACCTACAGAAAAAATAGGCTCTGCGTATATCGTAACTTCGTGATTTATTTTTTCTGTCGTGTGTTCCATATGTAAAATTATTCTTGATGTATGTCTTTCTTATATCTTTTTATTTCTGAATAAATTCCGAAGCATGTTACAAAAAAACCAAATCCGAAAAGAAGATAAAAAATAATATTGTTTAAAACAAAAAACTTTTTAATTAAAAAAATGATAATAAGCGGAGCTACTATCCAACCAGTTGTCTTTCCGAAAAATAGCAAAGCCGGTTGCCACCATGTTTTATCTTTATTATCTTCCATGTGAGCGTGGATGGAATCGGACCATCGACCTCTGTCTTATCAGGACAGCGTTCTACCACTGAACTACACGCTCAAATTAACCCATAAAATATAACAAAAAAAGTCTCTTAACGCAAATTAAAAACACCCTATTGCTAGGATGTTTTTAATTGAGAACTAATTTAGAATTAGTATTCTCGGCGACCACCGCGATCTCCACCGCCGTAACCACCATTGCCTCCACCGAAAGATCCACCAGTTCTAGCTGGGCGAGCTTCCATAGGACGAGCTTCGTTCACAGTAAGATTACGTCCTCCGAAATCTTTACCGTTGAACATCTCGATAGCTGCTTGTGCTTCTGCGTCTGATGACATTTCAACGAAACCGAAACCTTTTGAGCGACCAGACATCTTGTCCATGATAATGCTTGCTGATGATACAGATCCTGCGCCACTGAAGTGTGCAGAAAGTTCATCGTTAGTAGTACTGTAAGGTAAACCACCAACATATAGCTTTGTTGCCATATTATTTTTCTCCCGTTTTTAAAAAATCGGGCAAAAACTATTTATAATACGTAGATACCCTGACCGCTCGTTTTTTCGTTGATGCAAACAAATCGAAGCTCACAATTTACACAAAAAAGCTTTGAGAAACTACTAGAAAAATATAGCATATAAATGAGAAAAAAGCAATATACTGGGGAAAACTTCAATATTATTCGTCGTCTTCATCCCCTGTCTCGCCAGATTCAAGCGAACTAATGATTGGACCTATGTCTCCTTCCATTATTTTTGGCAAATTATGCCAAGATTTCTTGATGCGATGGTCCGTAATACGGTCCTGAGGGAAGTTGTATGTGCGGATCTTTTCAGATCTGTCACCTGTACCGATCTGCGCTTTGCGCTCACCAGAATATTTCTTCGCCTCTTCTTCTTCTTTGAGCTGTTGTAATTTTGCAGAAAGAATTGAAAGTGCTTTTTCTCGATTTTTTAATTGAGAACGCTCTGAAGTACAACGAACATCGAGACCTGTCGGTATATGAATAAGACGGACGGCTGTCTCAACTTTGTTCACATTCTGCCCTCCTTTTCCACCAGAACGAGAATATTCCATCTCCAAGTCAGCAGGATTTATTTCAAATTTTACTTTTTTGCGTATCGGCAATATAGCTATCGATGCAGTCGATGTATGCACGCGACCATTCTTTTCTGTCGCAGGAATTCTCTGGACACGATGCGCACCCATTTCATATTGTAATTTTTTATAGACATCCTTGCCGAGAATTTCAAAACTTGCTTCTTTGTATCCATCAAGATCACTTTTTGATTCGTAATTCACTTTCCAAGTCCAGCCTTGCATTTCAGCAAATCTCTCATACATATGAGCGAGTTGCCATGCAAAAAGTGATGCTTCATCTCCTCCTGCTCCAGCACGGACTTCGAGCACGACTTCATTTGGAAATTCTTCTTCCTCTTTGTCTTTATCTAAAATATCTTGAATCTGCTTTTCTGTTACTTCTCTTTGTTCCTGAATTGATTTGAGTTCAGTCTGTGCCATTTCATGAAGCGAATCATCACTGTCGAGCATTTCTCTTACTTCAGATTCTTCTCTATTTAAACGCTCTAAAACACTAGCGAGATAGCTAGTATTGTGATTCTTTTTTAATTCTTCAAGATTTATTTCCATTGGTATATTATAACAAAAAAACTCCATGTATGTTTTTTAGGGACTTTCTAGCACGACTGGTGCTAGAACTTGAGAAATTTTCTAACAAGAAAATTTCGTGCCCTAAAAGGCATACACGGAGTTTTTGTATTTATTTCTTAGCTTTCGCTTTAACAGCAGAAGAAGCAGTTGCGCGCTTTTTGAAGCGATCAACACGTCCAGCAGTGTCGAGGACTTTATCATTTCCAGTATAGAAAGGATGACAATTACTGCAGATTTCAACGTTTATTTCAGACATTGTAGAGCCAACTTCAAAAACAGCTCCGCAGGCGCAAGTAGCTTTGGCTTTGATATCGTACTTTGGATGTATATCTTTTTTCATATGTTCTAATTTAGCACAAAAGTAGTATTTATGCAAATTATAGACCTTGGAGAGGATCGATCTGGTTGATCTGGATATTCTTTGCAAAATTCATAACGCTTTTACCATAAGAACAGCTCGTGCCTCCAGAACCATAATATTTACAAGCTGCCTTGATCTGCGCTGAATAACTCGTACCCGATGCACCGAGATCAGAAAGATATATGGCTGAAGCCATAAATGCATCACGAGGATTCCAAGGATTTGGTGTAGAAATTCCTAGATTTGAAGCAATTCTTTTTTCAATCAATTTCCAAGTAGAAGCGATAAATTGTGCAGGGCCCATAGCACCTCCATAACCTTTTACTCCAGCAATTGGACAAGATACTACTGTCTTCAAAGGATCAAATCCGAGCTTGCCTGTGATATCAAGGAAAGGTGCGACGTCACGTGTTGGTTTCATTAAGTTTGTCCAAGTCTTACCAGTACTAATATTGACGCCATATCCTGCTTGTGGACCATCGATATTTGTCAGATAACATTTACCAACATTTGAACCCAAATTACTTTCTTGAGTTAAGATAGCGAGTAAAAATGCTGGGTCGATACCTGTCTTTGCTTTTGCTTCATTGGCATATTGAAGTGCTGTACCGAATTCTATTTTTTGTGAAATACCCGCAAGACTGAAAAGCGCACTACGGATTTTGTTTGCTCGAGCTTTTTTCTCATCGGCAAGTTTCTGGTAATCACTTTCTTTTTTCTTACTAATAGCCAAAAGTTCTTTTGTGTCTGATTCTGTCTTTGCTACTTTTTTCTGCGCATTTTCTAATTCTGATTTCGCATCAAGCTCTGCGTCCTGTTTTTTTTCAAGATCTTTTTTTTCTGTCTCAGTTTGAACTTTTATACCATTTATAGTTTCTACGGAAGCCTTGATTGATTGCTTGATTGAAGCGTATGAGTAAACATCACTATAAAAATCTGAAACACTCTTGTCTGAAAGGATCAAATGTACCAGATTTTCATTATCAAATTCATTGGTATTACGTAAAAGCTGAGCGAGAGATTGATGTTCTTTTTTTATTTTTTCAGATAATGTTTCTATTTTATTTACTTTACTATTTATAGAAATTTTAAGCTGAGCGATTGCTAAGCCACGGGCCTTTATTTTTGCTTTAAGCGCATTGATTTGACTAGTCAAATAATCGATATCCCCTTTGAGAGTACCTGTTTGCTTTTGTTGTTGTTTTTGTTTTGCAATCAAGTCATTGAGCTGTGCTTCTATCTGAGAAAGTTCATTTTGACAAAATTGTTTTTGAATATCAGAAGAACTAGAAGTCAATGTTAAACAGTCAAAATCCGCTCGTGTATCTATAATACCAGCAAAAAAAGTAACTAACAGTATAAAAATAAAAAGTATGGGAAATTTCTTTACCATACTTTTTATTATATCATATTTGATTATTTTATTCAGTAGCTGGAGCTTCCTCTTCTTTCTTTCCTTTCTTTTCTACTTCAATAGCAGAGAGGTCTACTGGTGCTGATTCTTCTACTTCTTCTTTTTGTAGAGCAATACTTGCGACGACTTCTTCAGAAGGAGTGATCATCGTAACGCCCTTTGGAAGAACTATATCTGAAACGAGAATTTGACTATCAACTGTTTCTAATTTTGAAATATCTACCACAAGGTTGTGTGGAAGATCTTTTGGAAGCGCTTCAATTTCAACTTCGTGGAGAACTTTGACGAGTGTTCCAACACCACCTTTTACAGCAGCTGAAACACCTTCGAATTCGACAGGAACATTGACCTTGATTGCCTTATTGATGTCGATAACGAGGAAGTCAGCATGTATTGGTTCGTCTGTAATAGGATTAACCTGGACATCGTGAATAAGTGTATTGAGGTCACCATCAGGAGTTGATACTGTGACTGTAGAAGACTCTCCAGCATTGCGCCAGATCTTCTTGAATTCAACAGTTCCGACAGAAATAGGAGTGGATTCTTTGCCCATACCGTAGAAAACAGCTGGGATTTCGCCTGCTTTTCTGAGCATTTCTAAGTTTGCACTGATATCTCTCTTTTTAGCTTTGATTGTAAACATAAACCCTATTATATATAAAAATATATAAATTGCAAGCTTTTGAAAGCTTTAAACACCGTGTTCAGGTTTTGGGTGTTCTATAGCAATATGATTAACCATATATTCCTTCGTACCGCCGACTTTTTTGCCCGGATTTAAGATATTTTTTGGATCAAAGATATTTTTGGTTTGTTTAAATAAGTCGTAGATTTTTGCGCCATACATCTTTTCTAAATATGGCGTACGGATGATGCCGTCATTATGTTCAGCTGTGATCGAACCTCCGTATCGCAGGACAAGGTCGTAGACTTTCTCCCCTAATTCTAAAATAATTTTTGCTGTATCAGTACGAGAGAAATCCATCAGTGGAATAATATGAAAATTCCCATCCCCTGCATGCCCTGCTATTGTATAAGCGATATCGTATGTATCTAAAATAGCACTAAGTTCGGGAATAAATTTCGGTAAGAATTCCGGACGTACAATGATGTCGTCAATGAATGGTGCAGTGCGCTTGCCTGAAACGTGCTTACGGAGGAGATTGAAACTTTCTCTCCTTATATCCCAATATTTATCTGATTCAGCTTGTGAAGTCGTGATATGAGTTCGTATATTAAAATGTTTTATTTTTTCTTTCAATTCTCTACATTGTCTGTCTGCATCTGCATCATCAATACCTGCAAATTCAGCAAGCAAGATTAATTTTGGAAATCCACCAACGATCATCATCTTGAGCTCGGGCAAGAAACTCCACATAAATCGCATCATCCCGAAGAATCCTTTATTTTTGAAAAAGTCTGGAAAGAATTTGACTGCGAGTTTCATCGTCTTGTCATCATATGTTTCCAAAGTCTCTGGGTTTGTCTTTACTATTTCAGCGACCAAGCCTCCCAAGATACTCAGGTCATTCATAAATATCGCTACGAGCTTGGAATATTTCTGCACAGGCACGAGCTTGAACGTGATCTCTGTCGCTATACCAAGTGTACCTTGTGAACCGACGAGTAATTTATTTAGATCAAAATATCCAGTTTCGCCTGCATACTTTTGCGAATGGTCTGGCTGACTTCCTCCGAGGACCTGAGCAGAAGCATCAGGCGAAGAATTATTAATCAAATTCCAAAGATAATATCCCGCAGAATTTTTACTGACTTTCGGCTTTGCTAGAACAATTTCATTTTCATTATTTTTTATTAATTCAAATACTTTTTTAGAATATTGATCTTGATTTGAAATTTCATTTACTGAAACTGGTTTAATGGTTCTTTCTACTCCATCTGCAAAAACAACTTTTGATTTGACGACATAATCTTCCGTCTTTCCATATTTCAATGTTTTTTCTCCGGCAGAATTATTGCCAAACATACCACCCATTGCATTCAAGCTTTTCGATGCGGTATAACAAGGCAATATTAAATCTTTCTCTAAAGTTAACTTTTCAAAATCTCGATAAAACATCCCAGGCTGGACTGTAACTTGCCCTGAGCTTGTCGAAGGGTCTACATTAAAACTGACCAACTTGTTCATATATTTCGTGAAATCCAAAATGATCGACTCGCTTATCGCCCCGCCAGACATATCAGTGCCAGCACAGCGTGCGGTAATAGAAAGCTCAGGATATTTTTCTTTATTGTCACTGACCCACTTCACTATATTTTGTACATCTTCTGAGTTTTTGGGAAATACAACAACTTTCGGGCGCAGTTCGAAAATACTGGCATCGTGCGAATATTTCGAAAGTATTTCATCACTATCTTCCACCTCCCCTTTTATTATTTTTTGTAGTTCTTCTTTCATATTATTCCCAAAAGATTAGTGCGAGTGATAATGCGCCCAAGATCATACCAATGATTTGTATTTTGTTTGTTGATTCGTCATAAAAAAACACACCGACTATTACTGCTGCAATAGCAGAACCAACAGAAAAAATAATAGCTCCCCGAGCAAGCCCTGAGCCACTTTTGATTCCCCAAAGCCAGAAAATATTTGCCACAATATAACCCAAAAGTGCCCCAGCCCATAAATACCAATGTCCTTTTAATGAATATTCTTTGGAAAAAATATCTGCAATTACTTCAAATATTATCAAAAGTGAGATTGGTAGTATCCAGAGCATATTACTGCATTCCATTAAATAATTTTAATCGTGATTCTACGACAGCTTCGATAGCATCGACTGCAGGTTGTAGAATTTTTGCAGGAGTTATCTCTGTAGGATTTTCTGAAATTGTTTTTTCAACTGCTTCTTTGAAAGCTAAGCGGATTTCACTATTGATATGCACTATCGAGATACCTGCTTTGATCGCATTAGTAAAATCTTCATCGCGTAATCCTGAACCACCATGAAGAACTAATGGAACTCCTGTGATATTTTTAATTTCTGCGACAAGTTCGGCATTGATATGTGGCTTACCACTTTTGATAAGTCCATGTATAGACCCAACAGATGGAGCAAATAAATCGATACCAGTCATCTCAACAAATTTCTTCGCATCTTCTGGAGTTGTCAAAACCCCAGCACCTTCCGGAATACTTTCTCTAACAATTGAACCTGAACCAATAAAACCAAGCTCTGCTTCAACTAAAATATCACGTCCAGTATTTTTTGAAACTTCACGAGCATAATCTACGCATTGCTTTGTAAGTGCTACATTTTCTTCAAATGGTAGCTTTGCTGCATCGATGATAACCATATCGAAACCTACATCGATGCATTTCTTTACTGATTCAAAACTCGCGTGATGGTCAGCATTTAAAAATATCGGATAATTATCACGAATACAAATTTCATTTACTAATGCATAGACTTCTTCAAGCCCTGCAAACTTCTCTTCCCCTTCTGATACTCCGATGATAACTGGTAAATTTAATTTCTTTGCTGCCGTATAAATACCATGCAAAGCTTCTAAGTTTGAAATATTAAAATGGCCAATGGCAATATGCTTTTCTTCTGCTTCTTTTATATATTCGCGTAATGATTTCATTACTCTATTTTAACAAATCTATCAATAATTGCTTTGCGACTTGGGGATTCGCACTTCCTTTTGTCTCTTTCATCATTTGGCCAACCAGTGACATGAGTGCAGCTTCTTTGCCAGCTTTGTAGTCCGCCACGACTTTTTCATTCGCGTCGATTATTTTTTCGGCGATTTCTGTGAGGGCGCCTGTATCATTTTTCTGGAGAAGATCTTTTTCTGTAGCAATTTTCATCGGTGAACCTCCTTCATTTACAATAATAGCTAAAAGGTCTTTTGCTACACGTGAAGTAATTTTATTTTCAAAAATCATATTTATTAATTCAGTAAAACTGATAGTACTATTTGATTTAAAAAGTTCTTTATTTTTCAAACCCTGTAAATCAGAAGTTAGATAGTTCGAAGCTATTTTAATTTTTTCCTTATTAAATTCTAAGTCCTTACAGACAGTTTCAAAGAATATTCCTAAAATAGGATCGTTAATATACATTTCTATATCTTCATCTTTCAAACTAAAATCATTCTTATATCTCGCACGTTTTTGTGCTGGGGTTTCAGGTAGATTTTTCTTCATTTCATCGAGATCAAATGCTTCATGAAGCTTCATCTTTGGTAGATCAGGATCTGGGAAATAACGGTAATCCTGGCTTGATTCTTTTTTTCTCTGAGAAATAGTTTTTTGTTTTGTTTCATCCCATCCACGAGTTTCTTTTACGATTTCACTTTCCTTCCCTTCTTCGAAAAGCTCTATCATCCGCTCTACTTCATATTTAATAGCTTTCTCGACACTTTTAAAAGAGTTTAAGTTTTTTACTTCTACATATGCAGTCCATTTTTTATCTTTATCGGGAGAAATAGAAACATTGGCTTCTACGCGCATCTCACCTTTTTCCATATTCGCTTCTGAAACACCGAGATACCAAAGAAGAAGCTGATATTCTTTTGCAAAGACGCTCGCTGCCTTTGCTGCATCTTCAGGGTTCTCAAATGTATGCGCTTCGGTGACGAGCTCCATGAGCGGAACGCCTGCACGATTGTAATCCACGAGAGAAAAACCTGCACTGAGCATAGTCGAAGTGTCGCCTTCCATATGCTTTGATGTTGCGGTATCTTCTTCCAAATGAATACGAGTGATATCTAGACCTGAGAGATGACCACCAGAGACTATTGGATATTTATACTGCGAGATCTGGTACCCTTTTGGAATATCAGGGTAAAAATAGTTCTTTCTATCGAATTCTGAAAAGTCTGCAATGTCAGCGCCAATAGCGAGACCAACTATTATCACATTCTCAATTGCCTTTTTATTTGCAACAGGCAAAGTTCCTGGATGCGCCATGCATACAGGACAAATGTTTACGTTAGGATTTTCTTCATCAGGATCATTCTTGCAACTGCAGAACATTTTTGTATTTGTCTTCAGTTCTGCGTGTATTTCAAGTCCAATCGTCGTGTAATATTTTTTCTCCATAATCTAAAAATTATAATTTATTTCTTTAAAATTTTCACCAATGCATCTCGGAATTCTTTTACAGATTCATCGTTGAAAAGAGACAAGACAAAAACTTTCTTACCGAGTTTTTCAAAATCTTTTAACATTTTTGCAATTAGTTTTTCTTCTTCTACGACATCAGTCTTTGTAAGAATAATTATTTCATCTTTGGAAGAAAGACCGTCTTCAAGACCACTTTTCTTATCATAATTTTCAAGCTCTTTGCGAATCTCTTTATATGTTTTCATCATATTCGCATTCTCAAAAGACACGAGGTGTGCGATCATTTTCGTACGTTTGATATGTTTCAAAAATTTTACACCAAGGCCTTTGCCTTCTGATGCGCCTTCAATGATTCCTGGAATGTCAGCAATAATGTAGCCATAGAATTCTCCCAAGTTTGGATCAAGTGTGGTAAAAGCATAATCACCTACTTTTGCATCAGCATTGGTGATGGCGTTGAGCAAGCTCGATTTACCAGCATTCGGCAAGCCGACAAGCCCGATATCTGCAAAGAGCTCAAGCTCGATAGTAAAATCTCCTTCTTCGTACTCTTGTCCTGGACGCCAATCTTTCGGTGTCGTATTTATAGAACTTTTAAAATGTTCATTACCATATCCACCACGGCCACCATGGAGCAACATTTCTTTTTGTCCTTCTTCGAGCAATGTCCATTTCTGACCAGTTGCTACATTTGTGACAACAGAGCCTATCGGCAGGTCGAGAACAAAGTCCTCGCCATTCTTGCCATGCAAACTTTTACTTCCACCATCTTCACCTTTTTCTGCTTCAAAATGTTTCTTTGCTTTGTATTTCGCGAGAATATGCACATCACGCACTGCTTGTATGAAAAAATCCCCGCCACGGCCACCATCGCCTCCTGCAGGCCCACCTTTGGCTATGAATTTCTCCTGACGCCAGCGAACAACGCCATTTCCTCCTTGGCCTGATTTCGCATGTATTCTGATTTCATCTATAAATGCCATATATGTGTAGTATACGCTAAAAACTAATTATTTTCTAATGCGAGCTGTGCTAGCTTCATTGCTCCTTCTTTTGAAGTTACTGTCATTAAAAAACCACTGCGATGACAGAAAAGGGCATCATTTACTCCTGTGGTTTCAGCGAGCTTTGAACTATCATCAAAACACTCTCGCCAATTTTGTGGAAATAATTTTCTACTTTCCATAGTCCCATGAGATTTGCGTATTGCTTCAATTTTCCAATTATCTTTTTTGCTACTCGGATAAATAACATATATTGGTTCTGAAAATTCACATAACTTACTTTGATATAAATATCGAGGATACGAAGTTTCCAATACTATAATCTGTTTATTCTCTGATTCAGAATAAGCACTTTCAATTAATTTTTTACCTAAAACATCAGCAGTTGCGACTTCAATTTCACGTTTAATAATTTTAGTAAGATTTAAAACTAAACCGCGAAATATATCATCAATATTTGATTCATCTTCTTGCCATGTTGGAGAAAAAATAAGAAAAGGTTGATCTCCCCCATAAGGCACAATACCTTCAAATTTTGAACTAATAATATCAATACCGTTATCAATCGCATCAATTGGTGAAGCTATTTTTGAATCTATCATATTCCATACATCTTGATTATCAGAGCATAATTCCATACCAACATGTTTCCAAACAAGACCAAAAGATGCGTATTCAATACCATTTTCTCTTTTGCCTGCTCCGCCAGGCTGATGATGATCAAATCTATTTTTTTCTGGATCATAAATACCTCCAACATCAAAAACATAATCAGCTGATTCTATTATTCCTTTATCACGACTACGGATTATTTCAAACTGTTGTTTTCTTTTTTCTAACAATAAAGACAAAGTTGCACAAGCAAAAAGATCATCAGAATGAAAAGATGAATTATGTGTAACTAATATTTTTTTATCTTCTTTATTTTCCATTATCATAAAATTCTTCAAAAAGGCTAAACACGAAACCGACAAGCTTATCAAAAATAATAAAACCGATTATTAAAAGTAAAACAGTTAATAAAAATCTCCATATTTCGTGACTAATATTGAGAGCAGTATAACTGAAAAAGTATCCTAAAGAAAGCAAAAGTGGTGCCCAAATGATCGTAGAAGAAAATTCTGCTTTTAAATATTTCTTCAATGGAATCTTCTCATAACCAGAAAAAATAATGACGACGTGATTGACACCAACAATGAATTTAGAAATAAAAATAGACCAAAAAGGTTTAGTTTTAAATCTTGGCATAAATGTAAAAACTTTTCTCTCAATGTGCTTCAGAAATTTTGTATGTTTCCATTTATTACTTAAAACACGTCCAATATAATATCCTAAAAATGTCTTACATACTCCTCCACAGAAAATAAAGATTAAAGCAAACCAGAAATTTACGGCACCAAGATGAGCGAGGACTCCTGTCGCTATCAATGTAAACTCACCTTCGATAATTAAACCAAGAAATATGACAGCATAAGCAAAGACCTGATGATGTTCGATTAATTTCGTTAGAAAATTAACTGTATGCATAATTTAGAAGAGCATATCGACTACTTCTTTGACTAAAGCTCCGTCAGCCTTACCTTTGAGGTCTTTCATAACATTTGCCATAAACATTCCCTTTTTAGTTTTATCTATTTCACCCGTTTCTGCGATTTTTGTTTTAACAACAACTTCAACTTCAGCGCGTGACATAAGTGTCGGGAGATATGTTTCAAGAATTGCGAGTTGAGCTGATTCTTCGGCGACAAGGTCTTCCCTACCACCTTTTTTGAATTGCTCAATTGAATCCTTTCTCTGTTTTGCGAGGCGTGTAATAACTGCAATGACTTCTTCATCAGATAATACATCTTGCGGTTTCTTACCTTTTGAGACGAGCTCATTAGTAAAAGCTGAAGACATTGCTCGTAATGTCTCAAGTCGTACACTATCTTTCGCCATCATTGCGTCTTTAATACTGCTTTTTATATTTTCTTGAAGCATAGGTTGATTATAGCAAAAATGTGTTAAAATAGCACTATGAATACTAAAAATAAAATCATATTTTTTGACACAGAGACTACTGGAAATACAGAAAAAGATCTCATCTGTCAGATCGCTTACAAAAGTGGAGATGAAGCTTTTAGCGAGCTCTACAAACCTGCAGTCAAGATTCCTCCAGAAGCATCAGCTGTACACCATATCAGTAACAAAATGATAGAAGATAAGAAATCTTTCAAAGAAAGCGAGAACTATACAAAATTAAAAGAACTTTTTGAAAACGAAAACAATGTCGCTGTCGCCCACAATGCGATCTTTGACCTGACGATGCTTGCGAAGGAAAATATCATACCTGCAAAGTTTATCTGTACACTCCGCGTCGCTCGACACTTGGACAAAGAAGGAAAAATAGAAAAATACAATTTACAATATTTGCGATACTTACTCGAAATAGAAATAGAAGCGCAAGCACACGATGCACTCGGCGATGTTATGGTACTCGAACAACTTTTTGAAAGATTAAAAAATAAAATAATAGAAGAAGAAAAATATACTGAAGAACAAGCTATTGAAGAAATGATTGAAATATCATCACACCCAAGCATCTTTAGAAAAATAAATTTCGGTAAATATGCAGGACAAAACATTGAAGACATTGCAAAAAATGATCGTGGATATTTGGAATGGCTATATAATCAGAAAAAAACGAGCGAGAATATGGAAGAAGATTGGATTTATACATTAGAACATTTTTTAGGAAAATAATATGCAAAACATTATTTGGATACTCATAGGAATAGCTGGTGGAGGATTTATCGCCTATTTGATATTTGGGAAGAGGAAAGAAAATCAAAATGAAAACCCATCTTTCTTGCTATTGCAACAGCAGATGTCCGAACTCGCTCGACAGCTTGATTCGAAACTGACAGAATCACGCAGGGATATGCAGGATGCAGTGCGATCTCAATTCTCAGATTCACAAAGACTACTCAAAGACATCAATGAGCAAATGAGCAAGAACCTCATCGATGTAGCTCGTGAACAGACAAAGACAAATGAAGCGACAACGAGATTCATCACCATTGCAGAAAAACTCGGTGATCTTGAAAAGACACTGAAACATCAGAAACAGCGTGGCAACTGGGGTGAAGCTTCACTTGAGCTCATCCTTTCAAATACTCTCGCTCCAGGCCAATACAAAATGCAATATGAATTTAAAAATAAAGAAGTAGTGGATGCCGTCATCGTAACCAAAGAAGGAATAATCCCTATCGATGCAAAATTCTCACTCGATAATTACGACCGTGTCGTGCACGCGATCGACGATGCTCAGCGTGAAGTGCTCGAAAAAGAATTTAAGAATGATTTGAAAAAGCGCATCGATGAGACTGCAAAATATGTCCGCCCAGAAGAAGGAACACTTCCCTTTGCTTTTATGTATATTCCTGCAGAAGCTATTTATTACGACCTACTTGTAAATGAAGTCGGATCGATAAAAGTAAATACCAGAAATTTGATTGATTACGCATACAACGAGAAAAAAGTAATCGTCATATCTCCAACGACTTTTATGGCATATCTCCAATCAGTGCTCTACGGCTTTAAAGCTTTCAAAATAGAAGAATCAGCAAAAGAGATCATAAAGAAAGTCGAGGACTTGGGCAAGCATTTGAACGCTTACGGCGAATACCACACCAAGCTCGGCAATGCGATCAATACCGTCTCAAACCATTACAGTGCTTCAAATAAAGAACTTAAAAAAATAGATAAAGATGTGCTCCGCATCACAGGAACATCTCCAGAACTCTCACTTTTGGAAGTTGAGAAACCTAATCTCGAAGCTTAAAAACTTTTGACAAAACCTTCTCCAACATATATAATCTCCCCTAGAACTATTCTTTAATATAAACAATTAAAAACTAAACTGTATGGAACAGCGTAAAAAAGAGACTACTCTGAAAAAATTCAGAGGCAGTATCACAGTGGCAACTGCGGAATGTATGCGAGTACTTTCAAAACAGCTCAAGGCGGAACTGATCGATCTGAGAAGAGGCGATGAAGGAATCAATGGAGATATGATTGCTGTCAAGCACAGGCTTTTGGAAACAGTTAACAATATTGTTAACTCCAACAAAACCATCTTACCTGAAGACCAAAACGAAGAAGTGAGTATTGGTAACAGAGTAAGAATAAAACTCTTTGATGGTAAAAACACTGAAGAAGAAAAATTCCTGGACATGGTAAAATGCCCGGAATGCTCTGATTCATTGAGTACCAGCTCTTCGCTTGGATTTGTACTTTTTGGTATGAAAAAAGGCGAAAAAGGAACATATCAGACAGCCGGTAAAAACATAAAATTCGAGATTCTTGAAATTTATGAATACTCCAAAGCAGTAAAGATGTCTGAAATGAGCCAGATTACCCAAGTTGCCGCGTAATTGTTTATAGTTAAGAAAATTAATTTAGTAGTCGTAAAAGCGCCAACAATAAGGCGCTTTTATTTTTTACTTTAAAATGATATGCTCTTTAAATATGGCTCTATCGTCTAACGGTTAGGACGGATCCTTCTCAAGGATCAAATCAGGGTTCGATTCCCTGTAGAGTCACAAAAATAAAAAGTCCGTATTACAATGAATACAGACTTTTTAAAAACAGAATGGTTTAAGGTGAATAGGATGCATCCGTTATTGGTTGAAAATATTTTTTAACATATTCTTCAACCCTTTTATGCGTATCTCCCAAGCAAACAATATGAACCCGGCCTTTATTTTTAAGAGCTCTTGGATTCATATCTATTACTTCAATACCCAAACTTTTTCTTTTTTCCCGATTTCTCAATGTTTTAACAAATTTTTCTACTAACTTAAAATCGGCTGTTAAGTTAAAAGATTTCAGATCCCTTAGATCCGTTAAAAATGCTTTACTTATGTTCATGATTTCTAAGTTTTAAAGGTTCAAATATTACGTTTACTACTCAACTACACAGTAGCATATGTATAAAATATGTAAATACACTGAGAACTTTTATTTTACAACGTTTATTGTGAGATTACTGATGCTTGACTGAGATTCATTATCAGTAATTTTTACAGTAATAGAATGCTTACCAAAAGAATAATTTCTCATACTTACTGTGAAAGTACACGATGGTGAAGAAGTACAATTTTTTACTTCATTATTATCTATAGACATAGCTATCTTACTGATTCCACTATCGTCACTACCTTTTATACCCACAACCAAATCTTTCTTCTTAGAAATAGAAGTATTATCTGCTGGTTTTAAAATAGTAATAACTGGTGGTACTGAATAATCAATATTCACAACGACTGGAGGCGTAGTAGGAAAAGGTTCTGTAGTTACAGGTGTAATATCTTTCAATTCATAAGATTTAAATGAAACATCCATAAAATCAGTACGGAGACCAGCATACCCAGCATTAATAAATGAATTTCCACCATAAGAAGTATTATTGTCAGTAGATGATAATACCTTTATCCAAGTACCATCACCTGTTTTATCAATATAAATATTTATATCTACTCCCCCATTTGAATTATTTATAGTTTCAGTTTTAAAACCTACCCAAGTATTTGTAGGTAACAAATTTGGCATAGTATCGTGATTGTATGTGCCATCAAAAACTCTTGCACTAGCCATAGTAAAATAAGTGCCATTAATTTTCTTTTTTAATACAGCATAACCGTCCACACGAATACCTGTGTAATATAAATTATTAGAATCAACATACCGAGACATCATAAAAATTCCATTTGATGCATTACGATTTGGACTAGTACTCAAATTTAATTTATTGATTTTGAAATACAAATCTTGAGTTGCGTCTTTCCAAACATTTTTAGTTACAAGACGAAAAATGTTTTGTGGATGAAGTCCAGCGTCTGTGTCGATAGAATTTGATGCTAGATACACTGAATACCAATTATCGGTAGTAGGTAAATCTCCTTGTATTGTATCTGCAATAGCATTATTGACTGTGAGTCTACCTCCTGAGCTTACCCAGAAAATACCACTTGCGGATTCTGTCATACTGCCAGCTTCTTCAACATTAAAAGACGAAGAAAATGGTACAAATGCACTCGCACTAGTATTTGATGGTTTTGTGTCGAAAATATTTACACTACGATATGCGATATTTTGAGATGGTTTTACCTTTGTTTTTAAAAGAATATTTTTAAAAGAGAAAAAACCTATTACAAACACAACTATTATAAAAGATATAAGTTTAATTTTATTCATATTTTCATTATACCATTTATTACCTTTCACGCAATTTTACCAATCCGTCGTGAAGTGTAACAATTTTAATATTATAATCTTCTACATTTTTAATAATCATTGAAAGCTGATCAGTGGTAATAGCTTCACTATTTGTAAATTCTGTATTTGGAAAAACATCATGAAATTCAAGAATAAGCCAACTTTTTTCATTTTTTATTGTTTCAAGCCAATTTTTTATTTCACTTTCAGTTGTTGTTTTTTCTACTAGCTGATCTTTGAGTGCATATAAATCTGTATTTTTATCATTAAGTCCTCTTTCGACTCCGCGTGCTCCTATGAAACGAGAAGCAGTAATTATTTTTGATTGCTCTGTATAGTTTCCATAAGGATATACAAAAGTATCAACATTGAATCCTAAATCAGTTAAATCAAACCAAGAACCAATGATCTCTTTGGTCAAAAATTCTTTCAAGAAACCAGTACTAAGGTCAGTATGAGTCCTCGTATGTGCTGATATTTCAAAACCCAATTTTGATAAATCATATAGATCTTTTGGATTCATATAATTAGGAAAAGCTGTATGACTGGTAATCACAGCGACGGTTGCAGGTATTTTTGATTTATACAAAATTGGTAATGCATTTTCTTTGAAAGTTTTCTTTCCGTCATCAAAAACAAAAGTTACCATCGGTTGATCCAACTTTCCATCAAGCAAAGCATAAATACGAGGTGAAAAAATAGTTAATTCACCAGAAGATTCAATCGTATGATATACATTAAAACTATGCGCTGTTTCTGGAATTTTAAATGAAATTTGATATGTTCTTTCGTTCTCTGAAATAGGGAAACTTTTTAGATTTTTCCAAAAAACACTTCCATTTAATCTAGTAAATTTTACTTTTAAAACAGAAGGTGCGCTCGATATAAAACTAGATTCAATCATATATTCTTCTCCAGTTTTTGCAGGTAATGTCGGCCAAAAAATAATAGCTCCTGAATTTTTTGCAATATTTTTTATCGAAGTAGTAAAAACATTCATAGATGAAGAGAAAGTAGAATCTATATATCCATATTTTTGTTCAATAAAAAATTGTGGATCACCGTCAATCAAAGATTTCTCTGTTGCATATCTTGTAGGTAGATTGAAAGACTTCATTAGGTCGTGTAAATAAAAATCATCTTTATCTTGAACAAGAGATCTCGTAATAAATTTATTTAAAAACAAAATATCATCCTTTGTTATTTTAGGTATTGAAAAAGAATATGATTTTATATGTAAAAATAAATTTTCTTTTTCATTAGTCCAAAATTCCATACCAATACCACCTACTTTTGGGGTTTCTGATAATTCCATACCTGCTACTAAATTTCCATTTTCATAACAACCAGCAAGATTGTCTTTTACTGCTACGCTTAAATTTATTTCAGTATTATTATCAAGATTATGGACTCTAGGAAATTTATTTTTTTCTTTATCTGAAACACTTGATAATTCTTCTATGGTTACATATTTTTCAGACCACAAACAACGCACACCGTATGTCCTTGAATCAGTAAGTCTTGCGTAAAGCATCACATCATCTTTCTGTGCATTATTTACTAAGATGTTAAATTGGTAATTTGTCCAACTTCTCGTACCATCAAGCATTATCATATTACTTGGTTTCTCCTTACTCAATCTCATCACCATATCATTTTTTTCAAAAACAGGATCTTTACCCCAAATAGTATGCCAACGAGTAGATAAATTGAACATTTTTTTTGAATTAAAAATTTCTTCTTTAAAAACCAAGTCTGTACTATTTTCCAAATCTTCTAACAATTTTTCATTGAGTGTATCCTTTTTTATTTCTATACGCTTTAAAAGATATGGATTGTCATATGGGCTATTTGCAGCGAATCCATTGTTTGGACGGAGAATTTGCTTGAAAGCATAAGGATATTCTTTTAAGATAATTTGCCTAATTATAGTAATAGCTGATTTTTCATTTATACTTTGATAACCATCATCACCGAATGGATAAGAAAAAAGTATATTTTCTTTATGAGTTATATTTGAAATTTCTTTTTTTGATTCGATAAATTCATATTGTAATCTTTTTACATATTCATCTTTTGTTTCCAATCTATTTAAATCATAAAGCCACATACGATTACTCAAGAAATTCCCTTGTTCTCCATTCCTATTGATATCAATAAAACCGCCAGTATTTTGCATAGCATGAGAACCTATTTCCCATCTATTGGATTTCACCATATTTTTAACTTCTTGAATATTTAAATAGTATTTAGAATCAAAAGAAGATGATGTTAATGATTGACCCGGAGCGATAAACATCAAGGCTTTGAAATTAAGTTCTGAAAGAATAGGATCTGCACCATAAAAACTATCTTTACGTCCATCATCAAAAGTAAGAAGAAAAGATTTTTTTGGTAACTTTGTCTTTCCTTTCATAAAAGAAACAAAAGTATCAACATCTACAGTATTAAAACCAGCATTTTTAAGCAATACCATTTGTTCTCTAAATGCGTCTTTGGAAATAGAATAATCACTATTATCTTCACCTATACCGTGATAAAGGAGTACTGGTATAGTATTAGTATACTCAATTACATCATTAGAATTATTTAAAATTGAAGTCCCATTTTTATAAAAACGGAATTTTTCTTCTAAAATACCAGAGAAAGTAGTAAAGTGATATTTTATATCTATAAATTTTATTTTTGAATAATTAGAGCTAAAAATAAATACAACACTCACAAAAAGTGCAATCATTCCGAAAAATAATATGAACCTAGAAATAAAGTGTTTTTTGTTTGTAGAAATTTTTTTTAACATATTTTTATCTTGTACCCCAGCGTTGGTCTCTAAACCTAAAAAAAGAATAATATAAAATATAACTAAAAACAGTCAGCGTAAGTAATTGCCAAAGAAAAAAATATTGAATATATCTTTTTCTATTTTTTGCGTAACGCCAAGCATAAAGCATATATAATATCGTAATTATACAACCACCCAAAAGGTATTTGAATGGAAAGGTATAACTAAAAATAGATAGATAGTAAATATTGTAGAAAGCGATTATTGGGGTTAGGAAAGATATAAAAATAAGAGGTGTAAAATAAAATATACCTACTAATGGATCTGTTTTAAAAATGTATTTGAAAGTAAAGAAAGCATTTGAAACCCAAGATTTTTTCCAACGGACTTGCTGTTTCATTAATTGCTTCACAGTAGAAGGTGCAATAGTATAGGCTTGTACTTTATGCGAGTAAATAGTTTTATACCCTAACTTTAAAACCCACCCAGTAAGAGATCTGTCATCACCGTGTTTTACCTGAACACCCATAAAACGTTCGTTGAGCCATGGTTCAAGTACAGGCAGGATTAAATCCTTACGATATGCAGATGAACAACCACTACAACAAAAAACTGAAGCAAAAACTGATTCTGCTGCTTTCAAAATCCTAAAAGCAATAAAATAATAACCCGCCTGCATTTTAGTTATTATATTTACATTTGCATTTGCAACATCTGCGTGGCCACAAACAGCACCGACTTCTTTATGATAAAAAGGAAGTATCATATTTCTAAAAGTTTTTGGTTCTATATAACTATCACTATCAAGTTGCACGACGATTTCTCCCCGAGCAATTCTAAACCCAGCAGCCATTCCCTCTCTTTTTCCTTTATTTATCTTCCAATCTATAACGATAAGCTCTGGGTATTTTTTCTTTGCTTTTTTTATTTCAAGTAAAGTACCATCAGTACTTCCATCATTGATAACTATAACTTCGAGTTTTTCTTTTGGATATTCTGCTTCGAAACATTTTTCTAATGTATGGAAAATTGCATCTTCTTCGTTCATACAAGGTACAACGATAGTGACTATTGGCCAATAGTTAATAAGAGCATCTTTATTTGAATAACTCGTATGCCTTAGAACAGTCGGGAAAATAATTGCAGCAAAAAGCCTGAAAAGTTGAAAAACAGTAATAAGGACTGCGTAGAAAAATAAAACATTATATCCTACATGAATATGATCTGATTTAAAAACAAAAAGACCAACAACAAGAAATAAAGTAATAACGACAAGAAAAACATCAATCCAAAATTGTTTAGTTCTTTTTGCTATATGGAAAAAGTTATTTTTTATTTTTTTCACGATAAATAAATAACCCTATAAAATAAGGTTTAAACTATAATAATAAGACCTTGATTTTACCACTATTTTAATAAAAAAGCAAGTATTACAACTAAAGCTTATTTACCCATTCGACATCTTGCCTTACCAGAAGATTTTTTTTGTTTTTTATATCAAGAAGTATTGCTTCCACAGTACGCTCCATTCTCATACCTTGAGATCCTTTTATGAGGATACAGTCCCCTTTTATGATAAAACTTTTTAAAAACTCACCTACTTCCCTTGAAGTATCAAATTCAAAAATATTATCTTCTTTCATTCCAGCTTGAATTGCACCCTGTTTAATAAACTTTGCACGAGGTCCAACAACACACAAGATATCTATATTATTTTCTTTTACTAAAATACCAAGTGCATAGTGTGCTTCTTCTGTATGTTTACCTAATTCAAGCATATCACCCAATACAGCTATTTTTCTATTTATATGTTGTAAAATTCCAAGAGTTTTTAAAGCAGATGTTGTTGCAAATGGAGATGAATTGTAAGTGTCATCTAAAATAGAAGTATCATTGATACCAGAAAGTAAATGCATTCTACCCAAAGGAGCGTCGAATTTCTTTAAAGCATTTACAGTAGTAAGCAAATTTAATTTTTGACTAAAAGAAAATGTAATTGATGCAAGAGCAGAATAAATATGATTCTTACCAAAAACTCCATCCAACTGAACAGGCAGACTCTTTCCTTCAACATCAACTCGAAATGCAATACCGTCTGGTTTTATAATTTCTCCATTTTTGCCATCAGTATAAGAAATTTGTTCACTTGAAGCGACAACATCTGCATTTGAATTAAATCCATATGTAAAAAAAGTATGTTTAGAATTAACTTTCATATCAAGCACTGCATCATCATCAGCATTCAAAATCAAAACACCATCTTTTTTTAAAGTCTTAATAAGTCCAGCTTTTTCTTTTATAAGGTGTTCTCGTGAATTAAAAAATTCTATATGTACAGGTAACTGCCCAATAGCAGTAATGACGACTACATCTGTTTTAAGCCAAAGTGCTGTACGCGCCATATCACCTGGTTTACCAACTCCAACTTCAAGAACGAGCCATTCTGGATATGTATGTGGCCAAATAAAAAGCCATAAACCATAACAAAGATTTTTAAGCCAGCCGATAGGATGATCCCAAGCATTAGGAACTCCTAAAATTGTAAGAGGAAGACCGATCTCACTATTGTAACTCTTGTCACTCTTACGAATAAAATAAAATTGTGAGAGGGATTGATAGATTGCATCTTTAGTGGATGTTTTGCCGACAGTTCCTGTTATAGCGACAATACGAGGTTTGTATTTCCAAAGAATAAGTTTGGATTCAAGTATTAAAATAAATGTAACGATTTTTTTTAAATTATTTTTCATATGTTTTATCTATCAGGTGGAACTTCATAATAATTGATCAGAAATTTAGTAATATCCAAAAATGGATCAGCCCAAGTCTGCGATGCATAAGGCACACCTTTCGGATTGACTGCGTACAAGAAAACTAAAAATTTTGGATCATATGCAGGGAAATATCCGAAGAAAGAATGCGTATGCCTGTCCTCATAATACCCTCCGCCATTTTCTTTAGCAACTTGCGCAGTTCCTGTTTTTACTGCGACGCTATAGTGATCAAACTTTGCAAGTCCACCCTTGAGAGATTTATCCATTACTGTAACGAGCATACTAGTAATTGCTTCAGATGTTTTTTCTGAAAATTTTACTCTCTTTGTCGGGTAAGTTAATTCTTTTTTTGTACCATCTTCATATTTTATTTCTTTTACTAGATGAGGCACAACAAGGTTACCACCATTTCCAAGCGATGATAGTGCTCGTACTGCTTCTATCGGTGTAAGTGCAATACCTTGACCGAATGCAGCATTGGCATATTCGAGATCACGCGGACTTTTTAAATTTGAAACTAAACCACTCGTTTCATTTGGTAAATCAATACCAGTTTTTTCGCCAATACCATAAGAAAGCATATAATCTCTCATATTTTCTTTTCCTAATTTACCTGCAACAAGAACCATACCAGTATTTAAAGATTGGTTCAATACATCTTGCATCGTCGTTCCTGGACCTCTTCCTTTTTTATCGAAATTATTAATCTGCTTTTTATCAATAATTACAAATCCTTTATCATCATAACTTGTTTTTACTGTAACAACTCCAGTATCGAGCCCTGCTGCCATAACGAGTGGTTTGATAATAGAACCAAATTCAAAAACATTTTCAACCATTTGATTAGTAAAAGTACTTGTTTGTTTCACTTCTCTAAAATTATTTGGATCAAAATTTGGCATTGCATCTATTGCATAAATAGATCCGTCACTTGGATTAATAATAATTCCTCCAAGTGAATCAGTATTATATTTTGCTTGCACTTCTTTAAGTTTTTTAGACAAGAATTCTTGAGTTGCTGGTTCTATTGTTGTTATTACATCCCCAGCAGATTCTTTATCAGATGACAATGAATCTTGTATATTAGAAAAAACTTCTGCAAAAAAATTAATGTATGGATTATCTATTCCTCGTGAGAGAATATTATTATACTGTCGTTCGAGCCCGTATCTTCCAGCAAGCTCATCGCCTTTAAATCCCACAAAACCAATTGTATGTGCAGCCATTGTACCTCCAGGATAAAATCTCCATTTTTCTTTATAAATATGAACACCTGGAATATCTAAATTATTTATTTGGTCTGCTTGTTCTTTCGTTAGATGATTTGTGATTTCTTCATATGGATCATCTTTTTTTGAAGCTTTTGCCAAAAATGATTCTGTATCAATTAAAATAATTTCAGATAGTTTTTTTACCACACTATCAATATTTAATATCTCTTTCGGCGTAATAGTTAATTTAAATCCTGATGCTTGGACTGCACCAGAAACAAGGACACCATCCTTGCGTGTAAAGAAAATAGTGCCTCGTTCAAAAATATCGGTAGCTGGTGTGACATACTGTCTATCAGCACGTTTACTATACGATGATTGATGGATAACTTGGACAAGAAAAAGCTTTGCTATTAAAATAAGTGCAAAGAATAATATAAAAAAAGAAAGTATTTTTATTCTATTTAGAAAACTAGAATTCATTTTTAGCTATAGCTACAGAGCCTAAATTTTTACGATTAGCAAACTCTTTTTTTGTTTCTTTAAAACCCAAAGAATATGCTAGATTAATGTCTATTTTATTTGAAAGTGATAAATATTCTAATTCTAGTGTTGATACTTGTGTATTAAGTTCTCTTGCTTGTGTTTCTAAATTTTTTCTAGAAACGATATTCCATACCATATTTATTAAAATAAACACATAACAAATAGCAAGAAAACCTGCTACATAAAGTAATATATTGAAAAAGCTTTTCTTAAAATTACTATTATTAACAATATTTGTATTTATTTTTAATGTTTGTGTAGTCATTTATATTTTTTCTATGATCCTTAATTTTGCACTTCTTGATCTTGGATTTTCTTTTATTTCTTGATCTGTCGCTGTAATCGGTTTTTTATTTATTAAAATTGCTTCACCTGCCTTTGCTTTTTCTCTAAAAAAATTCTTAACGATTCTATCCTCTAAACTATGAAATGATATAACCGACATTCTTCCTTTATTTTTCAAAACTTCAAACCCTTTTTCTAAACCATCCTGCAATGCGCCTAGTTCATCATTGACCGCAATACGGAGTGCTTGGAAAGTCTTTGTGGCTGGATTGATTCTTCCCTTTTTATACAGATTTGGGACTGATTTGTTGATAATATCCACCAACTCAAATGTAGTCTGAATTTCCTTTAGCTTTCTTGCTTCGACTATTCCCTTGGCGATACGGCGAGAAAATTGTTCCTCACCATAACCATAGATAATGTCTGCCAGATTCTCTTCTTCCCAAGAATTCACAATATCTTTTGCTGTTATATCTTCTGGAGAAGGATTTTCTTTCATTGTCATGAGAAGTGGTTCATCTCTCATAAAAGAAAATCCTCGTCCGGAAACATCAAGCTGGTCAGAGCTCAAACCAAGATCCAAAATGATTCCATCAACTTTCTCAATACTTTCTTTTTCAAGAACTTTTCCTATATTCCTGAAATTATCGTTATGGAAAATAACTTTGCAATCTGAAACCTTGAATTTATCTTTCGCTTTTTCCCAAGCACCTTTATCTTGATCAATAACGATCAACTTTGTTCCTGGAAACTTCTCGCAAATAAGAGCGCTATGCCCTCCTCCACCGAATGTACCGTCTACAACAAATGCATCTTTCGGAAGGTTCAACCCGTCAACTGTTTCTTGTAAAAGAACTGTCTTATGAACTGTTGCCATCTTATTTTCCATCTGCTAATTTCTCTGCTAAAGCTCCGGCTGTCTTTTCTGCATCTGTTTTGTATGCATTCCATGCCTTGTCATTCCAGATTTCAACTCTATCACCTACTCCGACAAGTGCTGCTTTACCTTTAAGACCAATACGATCTTTTAAGAAATCAGGTATAAGGATTCTTCCAATAGAATCTACTTCTACATCAGCGGCACGCCCAAGCATAAAACGATTGAAATTTCTTTTGTCAGCTTTGAGAAATGAAAGTTCATTTTCATTGTTGGTCAATCGATTTGAAACCTTGTTCCATTCTTTGATTGTGAAAATGAACAAACATTGGTCTGGTGCGGGAGCGATCACGACATTTTTACCCATTTCTTTTCGAAACTTTGCTGGAAGCGATACTCTATTCTTGTCATCTATTGTGTGTATGTATTCGCCAATTAGCATAAGGTTTAAAAATTGATTTCCCACTTCTTCCCACCTGATATATATTATAAACCACTCTATCCCACATTGCTATCTTATCCATAGAAAATATGTGGATAACTTGCAATAGAATAAATTTGCTTTATTTAAATTTTATGTTATAGTTAATTAGAAATAACTCATTGAAATATTCACTTAAAAAAAATAGAAAAATGAAAAAAGAAATACTAACAAATGGAAACCTACATGAAGGAAAATGGATTTTATCTGTAATTACAGAAGAAGAACCTCAAAAAAATCCTGAAGAGAATAGGAAAATAAAAGCACTCTACTTCCTTACAAAATACGATTCAAAAAAAGAACCAAATTGGGAAACAAAAGCTCTAAATGAAGAAGCTATTGGCTTAATTAATGGAAAACATTTAGGAAATCCTGCTGAGCCAATACTTTTTGGAGAAGTTATTTTAAGAAGATTCCCTGAGTACACTACAAACACTTTGTTGGAAGTTCAAAAACAATAACCATATGGAAAAAGAAGAAATTCCTGAAAAGCCTTGGGTAATAACTTTACATATAAGTAAATGGAAAGCAGGAGGAGAATTTATGCTTACTAAAGATCTTGGCAACGAATATCAGAAAGATAAACTTCCTGCAAAAATAAAAGAGGAACTTTTAAAATATTTCGAAAAAGGTTTAATGGGAAGATACTTGATTATAAATGGTGCGAAGAAACACGAACTAATGTATCGATTTATTTATATTGATACAATCGAGTATCTCAAAACTATGAAAGAAAATAGCCCTAACTTAAAATAAAGTTAGGGCTATTTTAATTTGTCTTTTTAATTTTCGTTCTTAGGTCTCATTATTGGGAAGAAAATAGTTTCCCGTAGATTTTTCTGTTCAGTAAATATTGCCACAAGCCTGTCTATGCCCATACCGAAGCCTGTCATCTGTGGCATACCGTATTCCATAGCAGTCAAAAATTCTTCATCGATTTCCATCGCTTCTTTGTCACCCATTTCTTTTGCTTTGGATTGTAAGGTAAGTAATTCTCTTTGTTTTATCGGATCAACTAATTCAGAATACTGATTTGTTATCTCTGCTCCAGCAATGATAAGCTGAGCAACTTTCGCAGTACCATCTTCATTTTGATTTGCGAGTGGTTTCAATGCTCCAGGATAGTCTATGACAAATGTCGGGTTTATGAGTTTCGGACGAGCAGTGTGTTTATATACGAAATCAAGTAAATTGGCTCTACTTGTGTTTTTAGATAATTCATTTTCCATTCCATATTTAACTGCTTCTTTTTTCAAATCAGCATCTGAAATATCCTGCATATCTACATCAGCATGTTCCTTTAATAAATCAGCAAATGGAACTCGTGGCCAAATACCAGCGAAATCAACTTCGACTTCATTTTCATCTTTATCAAAAACTTTAAATCTATCTTTGCCGACGACATTGAGAGCAAGATGTTTTAAAAGTTTTTCTGTCCAAGAAATATTTTCTTCCAGTGTGTGATATGCGCTGTACCATTCCATCATCGTAAATTCTTGTATATGTGTTGGGTCAGAACCTTCATTTCTGAAATTTTTACCGATTTCATATAATGCCGGAATACCAGAAGCCATAAGCATTTTGTGTTCTATTTCAAGAGAAATACGCAATTTCATATCGATATCTAGATCATTGTGATGAGTAACAAATGGTTCTGCCATTGCACCACCAGCATTATTCTTGAGTATTGGAGTTTCAATTTCTAAAAATCCTAAATCATCGAAAAACTTTCTTATTTCTTTTACCACCCTAGAACGCAATACAAACCTGTCTCTGACATCTGTATCGGTTAAGATTTCTAAATATCTTTTTCTATGACGTTCTTCTGTATCAGTCAATCCATGCCATTTTTCTGGAAGCGGAAGGAGGGTTTTAGTCAGCATATGCCACTCTTTGGCTTGGATTGTTTTCTCTCCCCTATTTGTCGTAAAGAAAAACCCTTTCACTTCAATAAAATCTCCGATGTCTGTAGAATCAACGAAAAGATTAAAGATTTCCTCATCAATCTCATCTTTTTTAAAAAGTGCCTGGAAAGATCCTGTACCGTCATTGAGTGTAAGAAAAATAATTGCGCCTTGACCACGAAGTGACATTATTCTTCCAGAAATCCACATTTCTTTTTTATTATTTTCTAAATTAGAAAAACCAGAGATGACATCATTTATTGATATCTCTCTAAAAGATTCTGCAGGATATGGATTAACGCCCTTACTTTTGAGTAATTCGAGTTTTTTTATTCTGATGTCTTTAAGTTCTTGTATAGATGGCATTTTAAAAATTAAGATACATCTATGATTTTATAATTTACAATTCCATTTGGTGTCGTAAATGACACTGTGTCATTTTTCTTTTTACCAAAAAGTGCGACTCCAAAAGGAGAATGATTTGAAATTTTACCTCCTAAAGAATCTGCTTCTTCTGAACCGACAATAATGTATGTTTTTGTTTCAACACCACCTTCCTTTTGAACGATGACGGTAGAGCCAACTTCAACACTGTCACCTCTTTTACCAGAGACGATAGTAGAATTTTGTAAAATGCTTTCAATTTTTAAAATACGTTCTTCAAGTTTACCTTGATCTTCACGAGCCTGGTGATATTCAGCATTCTCTGAAAGATCACCAAGAGATTTTGCAAATTCCAATGACTCAATAACTTCTTTTCTTCTTGGACCTTTCAAATCAGCCAATTCTTGGATCAGTTCTTTTCTTTTTTCTTCTGTAATATAATCTGTCTGTTGCATACCTATAATATAGCTTTTTTAGGGCTAAAAATCAAACTAGAAGCTACATTTTAACTCCTCCACCCAAACAGGTGTTTTCATCATAAAAAACAACCGATTGGCCTGGTGCAACAAGCACTTCTTTATCAAAAACAACTTCTACCTTATTTTTAGTTATATTTTTCAGTATACAAGATAAAAATTCTCCATGATAACGGACTTGCGCATCATATTTTTTACCTTCAATTGGAAGACCTGAAACCCAATTTATATCTTTCAAAGAAAATACACTATTTTCAGAAACGTGGGTTCCCTGTCCTATGTCTCCAAGGGCGAAGTTGGGAAAATAGTGTATTGATTTGTTTTGAGATACTACCAAGATATTTTTTTTCAAATCTTTTGCAACAACATAATATGCCCCGTCATTTGGGGTTTTTTCTGTAATAGTAAACCCATGCCTTTCGCCAAGTGTATGGAAAACTGCGCCATCATGATATCCTATTTCTTCTCCTTTTTCATTTAAAACTTTACCATTTTTTGAATCTATGTAATGTTTTAAAAATTCTTTTATATCGACATCACCCAAGAAGCATATTCCCTGGCTATCTTTCTTTTCAGCGACAGGAAGCTTAAATTTCTTAGCGAGCTTTCGAACTTCAGCTTTGGGTAAATGCCCGACTGGAAATAAAATTTTAGATAATTGCTCTTGGGTTAATGTCCAAAGAAAATAACTTTGGTCTTTTGATGGGTCATTACCTTTCTTTAAATTAAATTCTTCAGAGATTTTTGAATGGTCTGGTGACTTACCCCGAGGACCTGAAAAAATCTCTGAAGAATTTATTGCATAATGTCCTGTCGCAACAAAATCTGCTCCCATAGAAAGTGCTTTATTTAAAAATGCTCCGAATTTGACTTCACGATTACACATCACGTCAGGATTTGGTGTCCGCCCGAGCTTGTATTCGGAAATCATATAGTCTGCAACACCTTGTTTGTATTCTTTTTCAAAGTCATATGTAAGAAATGGAATGTCGAGCTGTGCAGCATTGCGCATAGCGTCGCGGCGCTCTTCTTCTTCATTACACACTAAAAAATCTGGATGCCAGGTCTTAATAAAAACGCCAACGACATTGTATCCTTGATCTTTTAAAATAGCCGCGGATACGGAAGAATCCACTCCGCCAGACATACCCACAAAGACAGTTTTATTCTTATTTTTATTAGTTTTTATCGTCACGATTTTATACTACAAACTCATTAGCTTTTTGTAAAGCTCAAATGTAGCTCGTGCATCTGAAAGTGCTGTGTGAGCATTTTCATTTTTTATATCAAAATATTTGCACATCTCACGAAGGGAGAAATGAATGAAAGATTCATCTTTGTGGAATCTCGCCCATGCTATGGATATCGTATCGAGTTTATGATAATGAAAGCTATTTGGTATTTCAGTCTTCAGAAAATTATAATCTAAAAAAGATGAATCAAAAGCAATATTCTGCCCGACCATAATACAGTCTTTTATCTTATCAGAAAGTATCTTCATTGCTTCAGGTAAAGTATATGCAAAAGTCCAATCTTCTTCGTTATACTTATTTACTTTTAAAGCTACAGGATCTGCATTTCCTATGTGTTCTGGTTTTATCTTTAATTCAAATTCTTCCAATACTTCTAGATCTGAAGTCGTGATAACACAACCAATAGCAATAATCTCGTGTGCAATTACATCGAGTCCAGTCGTTTCTATATCAATAAAAGCTAAATTATGTTTTCTCATATTATCTTAAGTATTTTTGTTTGTTTAATTTATGTTCTTCGAAAGTCCGCGCATAGTGAATACCACCTTGCTTGTCATGCAAATAATAAAAATAGTTTGAATTAGAAGGATATATAGAGCTATAAATTGATTCAAGGCCCGGATTACATATTGGGCTCTTTGGTAAACCTCTAGTTTTGTATGTCTCCGGTGCAGCATCGACTTGAAGTGGCATACCTTTCTTTATTCTATTCCATAAAATTCCAGAGATAATTGCTCTGTCTGCATCCCCTTTCGCTTCTCTCTCGATAATCGACGCCATAACAATAATCTCTTTTTCTGATCTGCCTGAATTTACAATATCTTTATTTAAATTTTTTGTTTTTTCTATAAAATTATTACTCAATACTTTAAACACATCGCCTGCATCATCTGTCGGGAAAAAGAAATATGTATCAGGAAAGAGATATCCCTGTTTATCTTTTGCTTGATTTAAAAAAACTACTTTATCAAACTTTATCAATTTAGAAGAAAAAAGAGATGCAATATCATTGTTATCAAATCCTTCTGGAATCGTTACTTTTACTTGAGAAATACCTCTGTCTTTTTTTACTATTTTATCTGCAACATTATAAACAGCTATCTTTTTATCAAAAACATAATCTCCTGGAGATATTTTTTTCTCACCACCATAAAATATCACGAAAGATTCAAAAACAAATCTTGAGCGTATAACATTCTGTGTTTTAAGATCTCTTGAGAGTGTTCTTAAATTTGCTCCTTGATCGATAGTGATGATTTTTCCTGATGGAAATTCTCTTGGTGCAGAAAGTAACAAATGAAAAAAAGAAAAAACAATAACGAAGAAAAGTAAAACATATAAAGCGGGCGCTATTTTGAAATTTAATTGATCCATAAAAACTATATTGGTAAGTTGGTAGGTGGAGCAGCTTCTTTTGACTCGACACGTTCGAGACCAGGAACTTTGATAACCTGTCCTGGGAAATGAAATATTGTTGCAAGTTCTTCAGTATTTAAAACAAATGTTTGCGGATGAACGTATTTAGGAATAAACATCGAAATAGGCCAGAAACTATCAAAATGGCTACGCAATGAGTGATTGAAAAAATTTCTTTCTTGATACTCAAGGAGAAATCTGTTTTTTACAATATCGACTGCTCGATCATTTTTATCATACCATTTTGCAATACCAAGAGAATTAACACGTGAAAAACTATTTAAATGAGGTGCTGCGTACTGCCTGAATATGAGACGAAGATTTCTCAAATTATCAGTCTTAAACGACTCTTTCTTAGCAACATATGCTGCACGAATCCCAGTATCGAATGTGAGCTTGGTCGTCTTATTTAAAATAGCTTCAACGACAGGATCGAGCCAAGGTGCTTTTCTGATTTCTTTTGAGCCATCTTCTTTGACTGATGTAAAATCTTTTGAGAGTTCTGAAATTGTATTTTCAGCTTCTTTAATAAAATCGTGTGTGCCTCCGCTATGACTGTGATATTTTTTATTACTTGCCTGTATGACAATCTGCACCCACATCTGTTCACCACTCTCCATAGAACCAAAAAGTTCTATGAGTGGTGAAAGTGGGTCAATTTTAAATTCTTCTTTTGGATCTTTATCGAGTCCAAAATCAACATATGTTTTTATCGGAAATGGATCTGGTTTTTCTAATTTAAATTCACAGCCCCAGATATTCCAGTCACCTCTCTTGGTAATGTCATCTACAGCAAGCGCATAATCCTGAACTTCTATGACTTCAGACTGCGGGTACTGAGCATACATTTGTGTCTCGACGAGCTTTTTCATTCGAGAAGGCACTCGTATATAAAAATGTACTTGCCCTTCAATGGAAACAATTTCTAAAGAAAACCAAAAACGTGTATGCCCTTTCCTGTTTACAGCTTTAGGAATTTTGTTTGTTATTTGATAGAGCGCATTAGTAAAAAAAAGCTCCATCGCGCGTGGTGATCTAGAAACATCACGAGGAGGTTTGATTTCAAGCAATACCCAATCGATACCAGAAATAAAACGAGTTTTTGTGTAGTGTCTCCAAAGCTTCAATGCAAGTGCACCAAGAAGTACTGTTCCACCAAAAGGTAGGACAACATTAAGGACAGGATAAATAATAGCTAAAAACGCATCAATCATTACACTTCTATTGTAGTATAAAAAAAATTAAATTAAAAGCTTATTTTAGAATAGGAAGTGGTATTATGCAGAAACATAAAGCCCTGACTTATTTTTCTTGAAATACTTAGGGTTTTGAAGGTTTACCAAGATAGTATTTTTCTTGAAATATCTCTCTTTCATAACTTTTTCTACAACATCTTCTTTAGACATTGGACCTTCTTTTTTGAGAATATCACGAATTACTTCACGAGCGATCCCTGTTTTGTAACCCCATTCTGCAAGAGCGTACATACCACGTCCAACAAGAACGAAACGAGAATCTTTGATGAGCTCATTGTGGCATGTTGCATAATGTGTCTTTTTTCCGAATGTACGAGTGATAGCATCTGCGACTTCTTTGAAATGCATCGGTGAACCGTGTTTGCGCATTACAAGGAAAGCATAATCTTTCACACCACGAGTGCGAATATTTGGAGATGTCGCACGACCCCATTCACCGAGAGGGTTCTTTGAAATTCTCTTTGACATTGAAAGCCATCTTCGAGCGATTTCTTCATTTCTGTATTCTGTAGAAACATCTTTTAAATTCTGCAAAAATCTTTGGATGATTTCAGTTTCAGGGACGAGGTCTTCATCACTCAGTGATGAATATAATTTCTTTAAAGAATCATGCACTTGGTCAACAACTTCATCATCGACACTCCAACGAACGTGAAAATGATCATCTTCACGGTGTTTCTTAAAAGCATCACCGAGCACGAGATAAAAATGTATGTGATTTTGAGTTGCTTTATCTTTTGCAATATGTGGAAGAAAATCATGTTCAGCAACAACAGAGCCAAGTGAGGCCATGATTTGCTTTAATTCATCAAAGGTTGCAGACTCGGATTTATATCCTTCAGATTTTTTGATAGAAGTGAGTGCTGCATCTTCAATCTGGCGTACTCGCTCACGAGTGATGCCATATTTCTGACCTATTTCTTCAAGAGTTTTCTTTTCAGAATCATTAGTCAAACCAAAACGATTCATGATAACATCGATTGCTCGGTCATGAAGATGTGAAGTGATTTTTTTTGTAACTTGTTTTGGTTTAAATGATATTGTTGACATGATTTTTTAAAAAAAATATTTTTTACTAATTAATGATAAATTATTATTAGTTTAATTATACACATGTTTGACTACACGTCAAATGATATGTTAATAATTATTACTTGTTTCTATTTGCTTTGATTCTATCTTGCTCAGTGAGGAATTTCTTTCGTAGGCGGACGCTCTTTGGAGTGATTTCCAAATATTCGTCTTCACTCATTATTTCCAAACCACGTTCAATACTAAGGGCAAAAGGAGGTCGCACCACGATAGCTTCATCAGTACCTGAGGCACGCATATTAGTCAATTGCTTACCTTTTGTTGGGTTTACAGCCATATCTTCACCTTTGAGGACATTACCGACAACCATACCTTCATATACTTCTGTACCGTGATCTATATATAATATACCACGTTCTTGTAAATTTGCAAGTGAGAAAGCGACAGCCTTACCAGCCACCATAGAAGACATAGAACCATATTCCCTTTTCTTCACTTCTCCAGCATATGGTTTGAAACCGATCACACGTGAAGACATAATACCTTCACCTTTTGTGTCGATGATAAATTCGCCACGGTAACCAAGAAGTCCGCGAGTTGGAAGTTCGAAAACGATTCTCTGAATGCGTCCTTTTGAAGACATATCTTTCATAACTCCACGGCGCTTACCTATCTTCTCGATAACACTACCGGAAAATTCTTCTGGTACATCGATAACTAATTCTTCGAATGGTTCTGTCTTATGTCCGTTCTCTTCTTTGACGATAACTTCAGGCTGAGAGACTTGCATTTCAAATCCTTCACGGCGCATATTTTCAAGAAGAACGGCGACGTGTAATTCTCCGCGTCCGTAAACTTTAAAGAAACTTGGACCAGAATTATTGTCTCCTTGGTCAGGAGAAAAATCCACCTTAAGTCCGACGTTGATTTCGAGTTCTTTTTCGAGGCGTTCTTTTATCTGTCGTGATGTGACAAACTTCCCTTCTTTACCAGCAAATGGAGAATCGTTAACTAAGAAGTTAAGAGAGATAGTCGGTTCATCGATTGCAATAGTCGGGAGTTCTTGCGTCTTATCATCGAGACAAAGTGTCTCACCGATATAGATGTCTGGAATACCTGCAAGCATAACGATGTCACCTGATGTCGCATCCGCTACTTCTTTACGAGCAATACCTTCGAAAGTGAAAAGTTTTGTGATCTTTCCTGTACGATTGCCGTGTACTCCTTTTACAAAAACTTGTGATCCTGAAGTTATTTTTCCTCCATAGATACGAGCGATAGCCATACGGCCGAGGAAGTTGTCATAGCCAAGGTTAAATACTTGCGCGAGCGCAGGATCAGCATCGTGACCTGAAGCCTGTGGAACACTTTCTAGTATCAAATCAAGTAATGGTGAGAAATCAGCTGACTTCGTCGCCAAATCTATTGTTGCCCAGCCTTCACGTCCGACAGCATAGACAGTTTTGAAATCTGCTTGTTCATCTGTAGCACCGAGTTCAAAGAAAAGCTCAAGCACTTCTTCGTGTACGCGATGCGCATCAGCTGCTGGCTTGTCGATCTTATTGATGACGACGATTGGCTTAAGACCGAGCTCGAGAGATTTCTTGAGAACGAAGCGAGTTTGTGGCATCGGGCCTTCGACAGCGTCGACAAGGAGGAGCACAGAATCAATAGCACGGAGCACGCGTTCAACTTCAGAACCGAAGTCGGCGTGACCTGGTGTGTCCACGATGTTGATCTTCGTGTCTTTATAATAGATTGAAGTATTTTTTGAATAAATAGTGATACCTCTTTCTTTTTCAATGTCATTTGAGTCCATTGAAATACCTTCTGTTTGAAGTCCACCGTTTTGTTTCATTAAACCATCAGTAAGAGTTGTCTTGCCGTGGTCCACGTGAGCTATGATTGCTATGTTTCTGATTTCCATTTTGTATTAAAATTAGTTATTTATAAATATTGAGTAAACAAAAAAAGCCGACGGCTTAATGAAGAAATAATAACACATAAAGTTTTGAAATGCAAAATTTAGAAAAGCTTTACGATATCGTGATATGTCACCACGAGCATAAGAAGAATAAGGAGCGAGAAGCCGATGATATTTGTGATATTTGCGACTTTGGGCTTTATTGGTGAGCCTTTGATTTTCTCAATTAAAACAAAGAGTAATCGTCCTCCGTCGAGCGCTGGAAAAGGAATCAAGTTCATCACCGCAAGACTCACAGAAATAGCCGCTGCGAAAGAAATAAGAAAACCAAACCCAATTTGCGAAACAAAACCAGTAACTTTAACCAAGCCAACAGGTCCGATAATAGAATCACGAAGTTCTTTGCTCTCAGGTGCATTAAAAATTAATTTCTTAAATGAAATAATTGTATCTCGTGAAGCGAGGAGAGTCGTCTGAAAACCATATTTGAAAGATTCTAAAAAAGTAAATTTTCCTGAAGCGAGGAAGTTTGGAGTAATACCGACAAATGCTCGAGATAAAGCGACATTTTCTTCTGGTATAACATCTGCTGACATTTCGATATTATTACGAAGATATGAAAAATGAATACTCTCTCCTGGTTTATTGGTAAAAGAAATAAATTGTTCAAGTGTCGGTGATACAAGTTTTTCTTTTTTTGTTTCAACTGAAAGAATAATATCACCCGTCGCAATACCTGCTTTTTCTGCAGGACTTTCTTTGAGTACCTCAAGAACAACCATTTTGTTTGTCATCTGTTCTTTTGCTTTTTGAGGAATACTATCGACAGCAAATGGAGAGCCAAGTAAAAAAGTAGTCGAAAAAAGAAACCAAGCAAGGATGAAGTTCATAAAGATACCGGCAAAAAGCACGATCGCTTGTTGCCATTTTGGTTTGTTCACAAAGCTCCTACTCGCATCTGGGCCAGTCGTGTTTTCTGCATCAGGATTCTCACCATATATTTTTACAAATCCACCAAAAGGCAGAGCATTCAAGCTGTACTCTGTCTCTCCTTTTTTGAAGCTCGCTATTTTCGGCGGAAAACCAAAACCAAATTCATCAACACGTATGCCGAATTTCTTGGCAGAAAAAAAATGCCCCCATTCGTGCACCAAAACTAACACTAAAAGAATTATTAAAAAGATTATGATGCTCATATATTATTTTTTACTGACCTAGTACTTCAGTTTCTTTTTTCTCAAAAATTGCTTCGAGATTCCTGTTTGTCTCATCGACTATTTTCTGCAAATCTTCCTTTGCTCGGAACTTTTCATCTTCAGTAAGAGCATTTACATCATCCATAACTTTTTCTCGTTCTTTGCGCACAGTAATACGCGCTTCTTCAAGCTTGCCTTTCAAAACTTTTACCAAATTCTGACGAGTCTCAGTTGTGAGCTGAGGAAAGATGACACGGAGGCCGGATTCATCGGTAGCGACAGAAAGGCCGAGGTTTGCAGCTTGGATTGATTTTTCGATTCCTTTGATCTGGCTTTTGTCCCACGGAGCGACACGGAGCGTTTTTGCATCTTCAATAGAAACAGAAGCGACGTTCTTGATCGGTTGGTATGCGCCGTAGACTTCGACAGAAATACCATCGAGCACCATTGGAGACGCACGGCCTGTATTGAGCTGAGTATATTCTTTGCTCAAGAATTCTTCCACCTTCTTCATTTCAGATTTCGCATTTGAAAAGTTGTATTGCATATACGGTAATTATATCAGAAATTAAAAATTCGGCACGAGCAGAGCTACTGACTCCAAAAGCATTTTACTCGATGATCCTGGCTGGCGGAGAAACCCTCGGACTTTGAAAATATGATCGAAAACATCTGTGTTTGATGTTGAAATATTTTTAGCATGGAGTACGGTTTCGAGAGCGTCCAAAAAACGATTGGCTTTCGCGCGAGTTGAATCTTCTATGATTTCATCTTCGTCATCTTTATCTTTCAAAAATTCTTTGAGGAAATCGAGGCGGGCAGAAAGTTTCATCACAATGAAACTTTCTGCTATTTTTATATATTCTTCATTCTTGCCTTTTGTCGAAATTACACGGAAGCGAGAAATGATCGTTGGAATAAAAATGCTGACATCCGGCACGATGATGAAAAAATGCGTATGAGCTGTCGGCTCTTCGAATACTTTGAGTAGGCTGTTCTGCGCTTCGAGTAGAAAACTATTTGTAGAAATAATAAAAATTTTTCTTGCTTTAATTTCTTCGGAAAAAATCTTCTGATTCACGAGCATTTTTAAATTTTCTGCATCTTTGATTTTAAAACTATCGATGAAGACATTATAGAAATCAGGGTTGCCGGAAGTTTTGACATCCAGAATTTCAAGGAAAGACAAAACTTCCGGCAAAATTATTTCTCTCGACCCTTCGATGAGATATGCGTGATGGAGATTGTCTTTATCCAGCTGTTCTTTGAACATATTATTTTTTACTAAGCACAGCTTTCTTGTAGACGTCGAGGTGATCGAGCGCAATACCAGTACCTTTGACGACACAGTAAAGCGCATCTTCCGCGAGTGTCGCTTTGACTCCTGTTTTTCTATAAACCAAATCAGTGAGATTGCGAAGTTGTGAAGATCCACCTGTCATAATGATGCCGTGGTCGATGATATCTGAGGCGAGCTCAGGCGGAGTTTCTTGCAATACATCTTTGATCGCTTTGATTATCTGCTTGAGTTCAGCGTCGATTGCTTTAACTATTTCATTAGTACCGACTTGTGCACTTCGAGGCAAACCTTGAATGAAGTCCCTTCCTTTTATAGTCACGCGTAGCTCTTCTTCGAGCGCAACTGCAGCACCGATCTTTATCTTCACTTCTTCAGCAGTCCTGTCTCCAATAGCGAGGTTAAAAGTTTTCTTTATATAATCTGCAATAGCTTGGTCTATCTTATTGCCTGCGCATTTCACCGAAGTAGACGCAACAATACCTCCAAGAGAAATCACCGCTACGTCAGTCGTGCCTCCGCCAATGTCGACAACCATATGACCTTTTGATTCATAAATAGGAATACCGGCACCGATAGCAGCGAGAATTGGTTCTTTGACGACATATGCATTTTTTGCGCCAGCTTTGATAGCTGCTTCGATAACCGCTCGTCTTTCAGTAGAAGTCACTCCGGCTGGTACAGAAATCATCACATCAGGTTTCCAGAGATTAAATTTTCCCAACGCTTTATTGATGAAATAACGGAGCATTGCTTCAGTTACTCTATAGTCTGCAATGACACCGTCTTTCATAGGACGGTATGCAATAATCGAATCAGGAGTCTTTCCGATCATATCTTTCGCGTCAAAACCGATAGCGAGAATTTTGTTGTCTTGCTCAGACACAGCGACGACGGAAGGCTCGTTTAAAACAACACCTTTACCAGGAAGATACACGAGCGTATTTGCAGTACCAAGGTCGATGCCGAGCTTTTTGGAAAAAATTGCCATAGAGCAAATATATCACAAAAATGGTAAAATAAAAATTATGAAAATAGTGACCGTCATCCCCCTTTCCAAAGGCATATTTAAAGAAGAACTCACTTATTTTACAGCGAAAGATATTTCAAAAGGATCAATCGTTAAAATCCCTCTCCGTAATAAAAGCATTCTAGGTGTCGTGATTTCGTCAGAGGATGCAAGTCATACAAAATCAGACATAAAAAAAATGTCTTTCAATTTACGAAAAATTTCTGAAGTAAAAGAAAATTCTATTTTTCTTCAGGAATTCCTCTCTGCTGGAATAGAAGTGAGCGATTATTTTGCATCTTCAAAAAGCATAACTCTCATCTCACTTATCCCAGCAAGCTTCCGAGAAGAGTATGACAAGATATCAAAATTTGAAAAGAAAGATACACTTCGCTCACCAGAAGAAATAAAAAATATCAAACCAGAAAAATTACTCTTGCAAACAAATAGAGGCGACCGGTTGTCTTATTACAAGACTCTCATACGTTCTTCTTTTGCAGAAAAGAAATCTATTTTTTTCATACTCCCTACTGAGCAGGACGTAGAAATTTTCTACAAAGAATTAAGTCATGGGGTAGAGAATTTTTCTTTCAAAGCTCACGGTGGAATGAGTGCGAAAAAACAGCTCGAGGCATTTAAAAATATAATGGAAACAGAGCATGCAGTACTTATCGTAGCGAGTCCGCAATTTTTATCGATACCGAGAAATGACATCAAGACAATTGTTTTAGAAAACGAAAGTAGATCGAGCTACAAGATGATGGCACGGCCTTTTTTAGACTTACGGATCTTCGCCGAGCTCTATGCGCAAAAAATAGAAGCGAAATTCATCCTTGCGGACACACTGCTCCGCTTTGAAACACTAGGCAGACGCGAGGAATTTATGGACATAGCTCCGCTTTCTTTTCGTCTCAATTTTGAAGGAGAAATAGAAATGAAAGACCCTCATCAAAAAATAGAAGGAGTTCAGACACCAAAATTTCAAATGCTTTCAGAAGAAAATATTGATGAAATAAAAGAAACAATTTCAAGAGGAGAAAATGTTTTTATTTTTTCACTGAGAAAAGGATTGGCGACGATTACGATCTGCAAAGATTGCTCAACACCAGTATCGTGCAATCATTGTTCTTCGCCTGTCGTCCTCTACCTTTCTCGTGATGGCAAAAAGAGGATGTTTGTCTGCAATAAATGCAAAATTCAGATGGATCCTGAAATGAAATGCTCATACTGCGACTCTTGGAATTTGACTCCCCTCGGTATCGGCACAGAAGGCATTGAAGAAGAAATAAAAAATAAATTCCCAAAAACAAAAATATATAAAATAGACAAAGAATCGGCCAAATCCAATGCTGGTGCTCTAAAGATCATTAAAGATTTCGAAGATTCAAAAGGCGCGATACTTATCGGTACAGAAATGGCATTTCATTATATGAATGAAAAAGTTCCTCTTTCGATCATTGCTTCTTTTGATTCACTCTGGAGCATTCCCAATTTCAAAATGAGCGAAAAAATACTCCATATCATATTTGAAATCGCTCGGTTAACAATTAAAAAAATAATCATCCAAACAAAAAATGAAAAAGATGATGTGCTCAAAGCGGTCAAAAATGAAAGCCTCGTAAGCTTCGTACGGGAAGAATTGGCAGACAGAAAATCTCTAGATTACCCTCCATATAAAAGATTTATAAAAGTTTCCTATCTCGGAGACAAAGAAGAAATGCCTGTTGCAAAAAAAGAGCTTTCAGAAACTTTCAAAGAATATTCACCCGAGCTCTTTAGTGGTTTTGTCTCAAAGATAAAAAATAAATATATCATACACGCGCTCATCAAACTTCCTCTAGAAAAATGGTCCTTGAAAGAAATATACAAAGATAAAATCCTAGATAAAAAACTCCTTGCTCGACTTTCAAATCTTCCACCACAATTTGCAATAAACGTAGACCCAGAAGACTTGCTATAAATAGAAATTATGTTAGACTGGTGTATATGCAAAAATCAATCATAGAAGTAAAGAAAAATACGAATGAAAACAATGCGAGCGTGCTTCGCAGATTTACTCGTAAAATTCAGGAATCAGGCATCATCTACAAAGTCAAAAACAACCGCTACAATGAACGCGCAGAATCAAAAGTAAAAGTAAAAGCGGCTACACTCAAGAGAATCGCAAAAAGAAAAGCAAATGAAAAAATGCGAAAGTTGGGCAAGATGAAATAATTTTATCTATGGAAAATTTCGGAGTAACAAATCTCACAAAAGGCAAGCTACCAAGCTTGCCTTTTGCTATGATGAAAACAGCTATATTAGGAAAAGGATACAGTTTGTCTCTTGTTTTTATTAATAAAAAGAAATCTTTAGAATTAAATAAAACATACAGACAAAAAGACAAACCAGCAAATGTACTCTCTTTTCCCTATTCAAAAAAAGATGGAGAAATTTTCATCTGCATCGAAGTCGCAAAGACGCAAGCAAAGGAATATGACAAAACTTGGACAGAATTTGTCGGATTTTTAGTTATCCACGGAATGCTCCATTTGAAAGGAATGCAACATGGTAGTACAATGGAAGTACAAGAGAGGAAATTTTCAAAAAAGTTTAGCTGCTAAACACTCTTTTATTTTTATTACTAGCTTTAATTGTGCTCCTATTTTTTCTCATACATGATTAGGAATCTTTCTGTTGGCATAGATATCGGAACAGCAATGACGCGCGTCGTCGTCGCTGAGTTTTTCAAGGACGAAAAAATTCCTCGCGTCTTGGGCACTGGTTCAAGTGCCACCAAAGGTATCCGCCATGGCTATGTTTTTAAATTCGATGACGTCGTCGAGAGTATTAAAACTGCGGTCTCTCAAGCAGAGAGCGTTTCAGGAACAAAAATAAAAAAAGCATTTATTTCTATCGGTGGTATTACACTCAGCTCAGAGACTGCATTGGGTACAGCGATCATTTCAAAAGCCGACAATGAAGTCACTTCTCTCGATGTTTCAAAAGCAATAAAAGAAAGTGAGGTAAATCTAACCCTAGGAAATAAAAAAATAATTCACGCATTCCCTATTTCCTATAGACTCGATGAAAAAGAAGTCTTAGGCAGACCAGAAGGTCTTCATGGCATCAAGCTCGAAGTAAAAATGCTTTTTGTGACAAGCCTCAATCAGCACATAGAAGACATTGTACTAGCGGTCACTGAAGCCGGCATTGAGCCTATAGACATCGTCGCTTCTCCTATTGCTGCAAGCCAGATCGCCATCAATGAACGGCAGAAAATAGTCGGCTGTGCATTGGTCAACATCGGTGCAGAGACTGTGTCTATTGTTGTATTTGAAAATGGTATGCCGATGTCCCTCCATGTCTTCTCTATCGGTTCATCGGATATTACCAATGACATAGCACTCGGGCTCAAGATCCCGCTTGAAGAAGCCGAAAGTTTAAAAATAAATTCTGATTACGGAACATATTCAAAGAAAAAATTAGATGAGATCATCGAAGCTCGCCTCACCGACATTTTTGAACTTATCGAAAATCATTTAAAAAGAATAAAAAGAAATGGATTGCTTCCGGCTGGAATTATTTTTACTGGTGGAGGATCGGCAATACCGATGCTTGAAAATTTATCAAAAGAAACACTCAACCTCCCTTCGAAAGTAGGTAATTCAGAAATCTTTGGAGCTACAAAAACAAAAGTGCGCGACTCTTCTTGGTTCGTCGCATTCGGCCTCTGTATGTCGAGCAAGAATCCACTTATGTATGGAAAGTCTGACAACATTCCAGCTTTTATGAAAGATATAAAAAATGGTGTACGCTCAATGTTCAAACAGCTTTTACCATAAGACTATTTTAGCTATAAAAGTCAACAAAAAGTAAAATTTTGCTTTTTTTTAATTTCTGTTATGATAGATGAATACTCATTTATTAGAAATTAATCAGAAAAAACAATGCCAAAAGTAAATCCAGACATAGAAAGTTTCGCTCGTATTAAAGTCATCGGAGTCGGTGGTTCCGGAAAGAATGCACTCAATCATATGATAGCTTCAAAGGTCAAAGGTGTTGAATTTATTTCAATGAACACTGATGTCCAAGACCTTCACAATTCTCTCGCAGAAAAGAAAATTCACATTGGTAAAAATCTTACAAAAGGTCTCGGTGCAGGAATGAATCCTGAAATCGGAAAGAAAGCAGCAGAAGAAACAAAAGCAGAAATCCAAGACACAATCAAAGGTTCTGATATGATCTTCATTGCTTGCGGTATGGGCGGAGGTACAGGCACAGGCGCAGCACCGATCGTCGCTCGCGCAGCAAAAGAGCAAGACATCCTCACTGTCGCTGTCGTCACAAAGCCATTCTTCTTCGAAGGATCTCATCGTATGAAAATAGCAGAGAAAGGCATCGAAGAGCTCGCAAAAGAAGTCGATGCTATTATCGTCATCCCAAATGACAAACTTCTCCAGCTCGCTGATAAAAACACCAATTCAAAAGACGCTTTCGCTATGTGTAATGAAGTCCTCCGCCAAGCTGTAGAAGGCATTTCTGACCTCATCACGACTCCAGGAGTCATCAATGTAGACTTTGCAGATATCAAGGCTATTATGTCTGACGCAGGCTCTGCACTTATGGGCGTCGGTTCTTCATCTGGTGAAAACAGAGCAGAGAAAGCTGCAATGCTCGCAATCAATTCCCCGCTCCTTGAAGTTTCTATCAATGGTGCAAAAGGCGTGCTCTTCGCTATCTCAGGTGGAGACGACCTCACGATCCACGAAATACAAGAAGCTGCAAAAGTTATCACAGAATCAATCGACAAAGACGCGAAAGTTATTTTCGGTACAATTCACGATGAGAAATTAAAGAAAGGTGAACTCAAGGTTACCGTCATCGCAACTTCATTCCCTGCTGATATGCAAAGAAAAACTCTTTTCAGTACTCAAGCACCAGCTCCAGCTCCCGTCCCGAATATAAAAGAAGAAAAATTCTTTACACCTAAAAAAGAAGTGAATCCTATAGCGCAAAGTACTATTGCCGACATCAATCAAAATGAATTCGTTAGAAAAATAGAAAAGAAAGCTGAAGTCACTCCGACGGAACAGCCTATTATCGAAGACATCATCATTGACGACAATGAAGACTGGAGTGCTGTCCCTGCATTCTTTCGCAGAAACAAAAAATAATATATAATTGAGTCTATGCTCTACGACTTGATCATCTTAGGAGGAGGCCCTGCTGGCGTTTCAGCTGCAGTGTATGCTTCCCGCAAAAAATTAAAAACACTTTTTATAACTTCCGAATTCGGCGGTCAATCGAGCGTGTCTGAAAAAATCTACAACTGGATCGGTTCTCCTGAAGTCGGTGGTATGGAGCTCGCAGAGAATTTCAAAAAGCATGTTACTTCTCAAGCAGGAGAAGATTTAGAAGTTAAAGAAGGTGAAAAAGCGACACTCGTATCCAAAAAGGAAAACAATTTTATTGTAAAAACAGAAAGTGGCACTGAGTTTGAAGGACGCACGATTCTCATCAGTACTGGAAGTGGACGCAGAAAGCTTGAAGCGAAAAATGCTGATACTCTCGAACACAAAGGCATTACTTACTGTGCTTCCTGTGATGGCCCTCTTTTCTCTGGTGCAGATGTAGCCGTCATCGGTAGTGGCAATGCTGGTTTTGAATCAGCAGCCCAGCTCCTCGCCTATTGTAACTCTGTCACACTAGTGAATCGAAGTGAAAATTTTCGTGCAGATGAAGTGACTGTAGAAAAAGTACTTTCTCATCCAAAAATGAAAGTTATAAAAAATGCAGACATTCTCGAAATCAAAGGCGAGAAATTCGTTCAAGGTTTGATCTATAAAGACAAGACAACTGGTGAAACAAAAGAATTAGCTGTCACTGGTATTTTCGTAGAAATTGGCCAAATTCCAAATACTGACCTTGTAAAAGATCTCGTTGAAATGGACAATATCAACAGAGTCAAAATCGATCCGTGGACCAACCGTACATCAATACCAGGCATCTGGGCTGCTGGAGACTGTACAAATATCCTCTATCATCAGAACAATATCGCAGCTGGTGACGGTGTCAAAGCACTCGAAGACATCTATCTCTACTTGCACGCAAAATAAAAACACTGACATTTTATCAGTGTTTAAAATTTTAAACTAATTCATCATCTTTTATAAAACCTTTGAGTTTCATATACAACAGTACACTCTTACTCCAGACACCATCACAACCGGCTTTTCTCATTTCTTCATTTTGAAAACTTGAAATAGCAACCAACTTTCCTTTAAATGAATCATCAGATTTTATATGCTTTATCAAAGAAATAATATCATCTACTTTTAGAAATTCTGAAAAATCATCAAGAAAAATGAAATCTAGGATTTCTTTATTTGCTTCAAAAAATTCTTTTCCTTGAAACAAAGTAAAAGATTGTATTACTTTCACACCATGAGCTATAAGTTGTCTTTCTATTGCTCCTTGGTTACTTTTTTCTGGTTCTATGACCAGTACTACTGTTTTTCCATTTTCCATGATACAAGATTTTAGTATTTATTTTTATTCAAAGTACTATATTTTTAATCCAAATAAAGGTTATCAGTTTAAATACTCTATGTCAAAAATTTTGCATTTTTCTTAAAAAGTTGGTAATATATTTTCATTGGCCCTATCGTCTAACGGTTAGGACATCGCCTTTTCAAGGCGGTAATCAGAGTTCGATTCTCTGTAGGGTCACAAATTGACTTTCTGTATAATTATGATATATTATATTTAATATAGTTTTTTAAAAATGTTATTTATTGAGTTACCTTGCTCTTCATATCTGGAGAATAAAGTAATTCAATAAATGTCTCACTAAATAATAAAAAAAAATGAATAGAAAACAGGTTACGCTAAACTTAGTTCGAAAGGACAATTTTTGTTTTTATTCAAACCTAAAAACAGGAAGCGAGAATGAAACATTTCGTACAAAATCACACGGTGTCAAAATTTTACTTAAATACATCAATGATGGGATTATCACAAAATGTAATGGTCTTGACCTGTTAGAAGGATTAATAAAAATGAGGGACTTCCCTATCATATCTGTTAGTAAAACAGATCAGTTAGAAGCTGACATAGAAACACTTTTAGATATTCAAGAAAAAAGAATATTTCTACAACGTTTTTCACTGACAGAAAAATTAACAGACTTACCTTCTTTTGTTTTATGCGAAGATTGCAAAAAGCATGGCTCATTTATCTTAAAAGATTTCATTTCAAGTGATATCGACAACACAAAAGAAGCAATTGAATGCTTAGATGAAATTTTTAATGAGGGCAAGGTAAACAAAAAGGAAAAAGAAAAACTCCTCATCGAAATTGAAAAATCTGGTTTACCAAAAATTAGTGAAGAGAAATCTAAACATCTAAATTAAACAAATTAAAAATCCCCTACCAAATTGGTAGGGGATTTTTTGGGTTCAAAAATGAATAGATTGATTGAACACATAAACTACACGATCCAACCAATGCAAACTTTCATTAAAGAACAAAGTGATGAAATCAAGGGAATGCGAAATTTTTGGAAATAAAATTGCAAATAATATTACCAATATTCCCTGATCCAATAATTTTGCACCAATAGCGTATTTGCTTGGATAAAAGATAAAACTAATAATAGAAAAAATGAATACTGGCACCCAAATTACATAAAATTTTCCTGTAAACGGGATCAAAAACATAGAACAAATAAAGCCTGAGGACAATATACATCCAGCTATTATAAGAGCTGTGTTTTTGTTCATAATTACCGGAAGTGTCTTTTTGTATACATTGCCTTTATTATTTTTTATCTTATCTATGTCTTTATCTTCTACATCTTTTACTATTTCTCTCGCCAAAACAAAAAAGAAAGTACAAGAAAATAAAACCACTGGGATTTTATCCTGTAAAAAACTTTTCTCTGTTGGGAATTGCGATATCAATGCACTTGCTAATGCAACAAAAAATGCAGAAAGCATAGAAAAATGTCTTGTAAATGAATACAAAATTCCTAAAATACAACAAAGGATAAGTATTAACCCTTGAAATATGGAATGATATAAAATCATAAAAGATACCATTGCCGTAACCAGCCAAAGAATGACAGTAACAAAAACAAAGGTATCCTCATTTTCAGAAGCAAAAGTTTTCCCTTTCAATTTGTCATGATTTCGATCAAAATAATCATTGGTAAGCATTGTATTCATTGTTCCTAATGCCACGATAAATGTAATCAATAAAACATAACCATCGATAGCTTTGTTCGCTAAAACGAAACTACTGATAACAAGCAAACTAGCAAAAATTGCCATTTGTATTCTGAGGCTTTCGAGCCATTTTACATATGTCTTCATATTTTCTATTTTTATGTGAGATGTCTAAGAACTTTTCCTAAACTATTTAAACATAAAATACCACATAAACAGAGTAAAAGCAAATACTTGAAATAATTCATAAAAAAATGTACTATTTGTGGGTATTCTATGCGCGATTAGCTCAGTGGTAGAGCGACCCCTTGACGTGGGGTAGGCCGGGGGTTCAATCCCCTCATCGCGCACAAGTGCAGAATAAAGGAAACTGCTTTTCTTTATTCGCCTTGTGCGAGGCGGAGCCATATTTTTTCAGCAGAAAAAAATAGCGAGCCAGGGTCGTGAAAATTTTGCTTTGACGAAAGCAAAATTATTCCTGACCACAGTAAACACAACAACAAATTTTATGAAAATCCTCAGCATTGAAACATCCTGCGATGAAACAGGTATCACTATATTAAATATATCTGGAAATGAAAAAAATCCAGTTTTTGAGGTGATCGCAAATAGCCTCGCTTCACAAATAAAAATCCACGCAGAGTACGGCGGTGTCTATCCTGCACTCGCAAAAAGAGAGCATATAAAAAATCTACCGATACTTTTGGGAAAAACTTTAAAGAAAGTAGGTTTAGAAAAAAATAAAAAGCCTGTCAATATGATCGCTGTGACTTCCGGCCCAGGCCTCGAGCCTGCGCTTTGGACGGGCATAGTTTTTGCAAAAGAATTAGGTAAAAAATGGAATGTGCCTGTCGTACCTGTAAACCATATGGAAGGTCATATTTTGTCAGTCTTTGCGAAAAAAGGAAAATTCAAGATTCCACAAATCAAATTCCCTGCGCTTTCATTACTTGTTTCCGGTGGGCATACCGAGCTAGTACTTGTGAAAGATTGGATGAAATATAAAAAAATCGGTGAGACGTGCGACGATGCAGCCGGCGAAGCATTTGATAAAGTCGCACGAATGCTTTCACTATCGTATCCTGGCGGTCCGCAGATTTCAAAATTAGCAGCTTTAGGCAGAAAAAATCTTTCTAAAAATGAGATAACTCTTCCTCGCCCAATGATGTATTCAAAAAATTATGATTTTTCATTTTCAGGTCTCAAGACTGCAGTACTTTACCTAATCCAAAAAATCGGTAAGCTCGATGATAAAACAAAAATTGCTATTGCAACAGAATTTGAAAATGCTGTCGTCGATGTACTCACTCACAAAACAATTAAAGCAATAAAAGAACATAAAATACAAACACTCATCGTCGCTGGAGGTGTCGCTGCAAATACAGAGCTCAAGAAAATTCTTAAAAAGAAGATAAAAGAAAATAAATTAAATACAGAGATACTTTTCCCAAATAAAAGCCTATCGACAGATAATGCAATTATGATCGCCCTCGTCGGCTATTTCCGCAGGAAAAACAAGAAAACCAACATAAAAGCTGATGGCGGACTTTCTCTTTAAATGCTAGTATATAAGGATGGAAATCAACGAAAAGCTTTTAAAACCATACGATCCGACCAATACAGAAAAAAGAATTTACGAACTTTGGGAAAAGTCTGGTTTTTTTAATCCTGACAATCTCCCGGATGAAAGGAAGGATGCTTTTACAATAATCATGCCTCCACCGAATGTTACTGGTGTACTCCACATGGGTCATGCACTTATGATCACACTTGAAGACATCATGATCCGTTATAAAAGAATGAGCGGATTCAAAACTCTCTGGCTTCCAGGTACAGACCACGCAGCGATAGCGACTCAATCAAAAGTAGAAAAAGAAATACAAAAAAAAGAAGGACTTTCACGTCACGATCTCGGCCGTGAAGAAATGTTAAGTAGAGTACGAACATTTGCACAAGAAAGCCATGACACTATCGTCTCACAAGTAAAAATTATGGGAGCGAGTTGTGATTGGTCACGTGAAGCATTTACCCTCGATGAAAAAAGAAATCTTGCTGTAAATACAATATTTAAAAAAATGTACGATGATGGACTTATTTATCGTGGAAATAGAATCGTGAACTGGGATCCAAAAGGACAAACAACAATCTCTGATGATGAAATCGTGTACCAAGAAAGAATGTCAAAGATGTATACATTCAAGTATTCAAAAGACTTCCCTATTGCTATCTCAACAACACGCCCAGAGACAAAAGTCGGTGACGTAGCGGTCGCTGTGCATCCGGAAGATATTCGTTACAAAGAATTCGTCGGCAAAGAATACGATTTAGAATTCTGTGGAGTTCCAATTCATATTAAAATAATCGCTGACAGTGCTGTCGAAAAAGATTTTGGTACTGGTGCACTCGGTGTGACTCCAGCTCATTCGATGACCGACTGGGAAATAGCAGATAGACATAATCTCCTTCGTCCGCAAGTTATCAACGAATATGCAAAGATGTCTGTTGGTGGAGAAAATCTACTTGGTAAGAAAGTAACTGAAGCGAGAGAGATAGTAGCGGCTTGGCTCCGTGAGCAAAATCTTTTAGAAAAAGAAGAAGATGTGAAGCAAAACATCGGTACAGCAGAGCGTACAGGTGGTATTATAGAACCACTTCCAAAACTCCAATGGTTCATAGATGTAAATAAACCAATACCAGAAAGAGAAAATAAAACACTCAAAGATTTGATGCGTGAGCCTTTTGAAAATTCAGAGATACAAATAATTCCTGATTATTTTTCTAAAACCTATTTTCATTGGATAGAAAATCTTCGTGACTGGTGTATTTCCCGCCAGATTTGGTATGGTCACCGTATTCCTGTTTGGTATAAAAACGAAGAAATTTTTGTAGGAATTGAAAAACCTGATGGAGATGATTGGAAACAAGACGAAGACACGCTCGACACTTGGTTCTCTTCCGGGCTTTGGAGTTTCTCTACGCTCGGCTGGCCAGAGAAAACGAAAGACTTGGAAACATATCACCCGACCGATGTACTCGAAACTGGATACGAGATCCTTTTCTTCTGGGTTGCAAGAATGGTACTTATGACAAAATATGCGCTCAACGAAATACCGTTCAAAAAAGTTTTCCTACACGGCACAGTACGCGATGGACAAGGACGCAAGATGTCGAAATCTCTCGGCAACGGAATCGACCCACTCGATATTGCAGAAAAATTCGGAGCTGATGCAGGACGAATGGCTCTCGTCGTCGGCACTGCTCCAGGTACAGACAGTAAAGTATCGGAAGATAAAATCAAAGGCTACAAAAATTTCGCAAACAAGATCTGGAATATCACACGCTTTGTTTTAGACAATGTTAGTGAAGATAATTTTGAAAATGAAGTAGAGAATGAACTTACGAAAGAATTCAAGAAAATTATAGAAGACATTACTGCAGATATGGAAAACTATCGCTTTCACTTAGCTTCAGAAAAAATCTATCATTTTATCTGGCACAGATTTGCAGATGAGCTCATCGAAGAAAGTAAAGAAATCATCAAAGCTGGCGGAGAAAAAGCAGAAGAAAGAAAAAATACCCTCGTCTCAATCTGGAAAGACTGTTTGAAAGTACTTCATCCATTTATGCCATTCGTCACAGAAGAAATCTGGTCGATACTTCCTATTAAAGATAGAAATCTCTTAATTATTGAAAAATGGCCCTTCGACCATGCTCAGGACAAGCCACAGTAAAAAATGACTAACGATCCAAAAATCCTAGGGCTCGCACTGTTAGGAGGAGTTCTTCCTGCGCTTATTTGGCTCTGGTTTTGGCTTCGTGAAAATGACGAAAAACCAGAGCCAAAAGGAACACTCATACTTTGTTTCTTACTTGGAATGATTGCAGTCATTATCGTCCTTCCTATTGAGAAATTTTTACAAACACACATAAATTCACAACAATTACAGATTGTTTCTTGGGCAAGTGTCGAGGAATTGGTAAAATATTTAGTAATTTTCATAGCGCTCTTCAACAGCACACAAATAAAAAGTCCTCTTGATTATGCTATTTATATTATTACCACAGCACTCGGCTTCGCTGCACTTGAAAATACATTTTTTCTCATCAAGCCACTTTCACTCGACCACTCCACTGTCGGACTTCTGACAAGCCAGCTTCGCTTCCTTGGTTCTACACTACTTCACTCTGTTTCAAGTGGACTCATTGGTATTTCATTAGGTCTAGCTTTCTATATGGGACAATTTGCAAAGAAAATATATCTTTTTATTGGTATCATCGCAGCGATTGCCTTGCATACTGCCTTTAATTTTTTTATAATAGAGAATAACGGAAACAATTTTTTAAGTGTCTTTGCATTGCTTTGGGTCGTCACCGTCATCAATATGCTTCTTTTGGAAAAATTAAGGAGAATGAGTGGTGAATATTAAAATTATTAAATAACTATAAAATATATTATGAAAAAAAGATCATTTTTTGAAAGACTTACAGGAAGTGTCGATATGGACGAATACACAGAAGAAACAAAAACTATCTCTGTGCAAGGAAATAAAAAAGAAAATCCTGCATGGATGGAAGAAGAGGAAGATGCAGAGCTCACTGTGGACGTCTACCAAACTCCAAATGACATCGTCGTACAGACAATGGTCGCTGGTGTGCGCCCTGAAGATCTTGAAATCACGATTACTCGAGATATGATTTCAATTCGTGGTAAGCGCGAAGAATCCCGCACAATCAATGAAGATAATTATTTCAGTAAAGAGCTTTACTGGGGATCATTCTCAAGAACTATTTCCCTTCCTGAAGAAGTCGATCCAGAAGAATCAGAAGCGACAGAAAAACACGGCTTGCTCACTATCAAGCTTCCAAAGATAGATAAAGAAAAGAAAAAGAACGTTAAAGTAAAATCACTCTAGAAATTAAAAAACCGCTTATAGCGGTTTTTTAATTAATGTGCCGAGGACCAGATTTGAACTGGTGACATCTCCCTCTTCAGGGGAGCGCTCTACCAACTGAGCTACCTCGGCAATGGTAATATTTTTAAAATTATCTCGGCAATTTAGTTCCGAGATTTCTTATATTGTTCAGTTCTGTCTGAGAAGTCTGAAAAATATTAATCATTTGATCTACATATGGCTGTGCAAATGTATATGCTCCGTAAGAAACAATCAAAACAAGAATCCAGTAAAAAATACGCATTATTGATGCCATTTTTTGAGAACGACGAATATGCTTTAGCATTTTGTGATTCTCCTGAGAAAGCTCTAGAGTTTCCTCTAACATCTGTTTTTCTTCTGGATTCATAAAAGTTATATTATCATAAAAAGACACAAAAGCCAATAAATCTGTGCCCTCGGTACGAATCGAACGTGCATCTATTCCTTAGGACGGAACTGTTCTATCCATTGAACTACGAGGGCTATACGGCCTCCTAGAGGCCTAGTAATTCGACTATCTTCGGTTTGTTGAAGCCGACGATCAAGTCCTCACCGATGACGATGACTGGCACGCCCATCTGCCCGCTCTGCTCGATGATCTGTGCCCTTTTTTCCATATCAGCAGCGACATCGTATTCAGTATACGGTACGTTTTTTTCTTTGAAGAATTCTTTTGCCATATGACAGAAGTGGCAGTTTGGAGTTGAATAAATGGTGACGTCTTTCATAAAATATAAAAATTAATAAGTAATATCTCTATTATACTCGAAGAATTTTAAACAACCAAATCATCAAAATTTCCCTCGAATTTACTTGTTTTTACCAGAAGATTGTCTATCCAATGATAGTTCCCTCCTCTTGGTTTGTTGAAAATGATATTGTGATATTTGAAACCGTGTTCCTCGAGCCATTTCTTTGTTATGTCTCCGTGCTCTACGTCTCTGCGTGAAGTAAAAAATGTAATGATGTTCCCTGCATCGTACCATTCATTGATGCGCCTTTTTGCATTAGGCATTTCTTCCGCTGTCGCCATACGCTCTGGCTCTTCATTTGGAATGTCATCACAAATCGTACCATCTATATCGATAATTAGGTTCTGTATTTTTGAAGAAAGAAGCGGGCTTGCATGCCTGCCTTTCTCATCCAATGTGATTTGTAAATCAATTGTTGTTTCTATCATAAGTCTTATAGTAGCAAAATAAAAAATATTTTGGAAGTATTTTTTTTATTTAAACAAATTTCTTATTCGCGCCCAAAAAGATAATTTTGTTTTTTGTGTTTGAGGAGTGTCATCATCCAAAACAACAATTAGTCCCTCCCCGTCTTTCGCAAGAGCAAATTTATTACGAATGTTTTCTTCGACACCGGCATCGGTATTAAGCCTTTCTATTTCCAAATTTAGACGATCCTTTTCTTTCTGCAAATTAGTGACTTTCTCTTGCGCTATTACTTTATTTTCTCGTGTTTCGAATGCTTTAATAGAAAATCTAATAACGTTATAAAGAAAAAAAACAACAAAACAAAGAAAGATCAATAAAACGATCTTTGAATGTATGAGTCGGTCTATAAAACGATCATCTTGAAAATTCTTCATAATCTGATACTATGATTATACATTAATAGTGATTATTTTATAACATGCTTTTAAACCCAAAACACAAAAAGAAAATACAAATTATCTGGGGAGTACTCTGCGTACTCATCATAGCGAGTATGATTATGCTCTATATGCCTTCCTTTCAGTAATTAGTTATCTCCTGAACGCATCATCTTGAGAAAGACTTCCTGTGGAATATTCACCCTTCCACGCTCTTTCATTTTCTTCTTTCCGCTCTTCTGTTTCTCTCGAAGCTTCATTTTTCGAGTGATGTCTCCGCCATACATATGCTGAGTTACGTCCTTCATAAATGCTTGAGTCGTACGTGAGGAAATAATTTTCCCTAATGCTTTACCTTGGATCTTGGTAGCGAACATCTGTCTTGGCAAAAGCGAATGCAATTTCTCGACTGCTTCTTCCGCATCTTCTTGAACTCTCTTCCTAGAGACAACACGAGAAAATGCTGGCACTATTTCGTCTGCGACGAGTAAGTCGAGGCGAGTAACATTCGCATCACGCATCTCACCTATCTCATATGAAATTGAAGCATAACCAGATGAAACACTTTTTAATTCATCAAAGAAATTGCGCATCAGTTCACGCAGAGGCATCTTGAGTGAGACAGATGTTCTGTTGTCTCCAAAACTTTCTGTGTCGCCGACTTCTGCTTCGTGTATGAAAAGCAATTGCATAATCGGGCCAAGGTAAATGGATGGTGTGATAATTTTTACAAATACCCATGGTTCAAAGACTTCTTTAATATCACCTTCTTCGGGGAAGAAGTATGGCGAATATATTTTCACTTTCTTTCCATTATTTAGTAATACTTCGTATGTGATAGACGGCGTCGTGACGACGAGACTCAAATTGAATTCCCTTTTCAATCGTTCAATGATTATTTCCAAATGAAGCATACCAAGAAATCCGCAACGAAAACCACGCCCGAGCGAGCCTGATGATTCTTCTTCGTATGAAAAAGCAGAATCTGAAAGTTTCAATTTACCAAAAGATGCTTTCAAGTCATTGAATTGGTCTGCATCTTCTGGGAAAACAGAAGCCCAGACGACAGGCCTCGGTTGCATATATCCAGGAAGCGGTGGGAGCGGATTCTTAAGCATCGTGATCGTATCTCCGACACTCGCAATACCCGGCTTCTTAATACCAGTGACTATGTAACCTGTTTCTCCTGCAGAGAGGAATTCGCGAGGAGTTTCTTCAGGAGAAAATGTGCCGACTTCGAGAGAAATAAATTTTTCTTTTGATGCAGAGAAAATAAGATTTTCATTTTTTGAAATTTTACCGTCGAGCACACGAGCATAGACGATGACTCCTTTATGATTTGAATATTTAAAATCGAAAACGAGTGCACGGAAATTATTTCCATCTACATATGTTTCTGTCGGAGGTGGAACACGCTTTACTACTTCAGCAAGCAATTCTGCTACACCTTCGCCTGTACGCCCAGAAACTAAAAGAATTTCGTCTGGATCACAATTTAAAAGCTTTATAACTTCTTCTTTTACATCTTCGACACGAGAAAGTGGTGAATCGATTTTTGAAAGCACTGGAATTATTTTAAGTCCACCTTCGCGAGCCATAGCGAGCGTAGTCAATGTCTGTGCCTGCACACCTTGCGTTGAGTCAACGAGAAGTATCGAGCCTTCGACGGCTTTAAGTGCACGGGAAACTTCATAAGAGAAATCTATATGCCCAGGAGTGTCGATGAGATTTAATGTGTAATTTTGCTCATCATTTTTGTATTCCATTCTTACAGGTTGCATCTTAATTGTGATGCCACGCTCACGCTCAAGTTCCATACTATCGAGTACTTGGTCACGCATTTTACGTGTTTCTATAGTGTGTGTAATTTCGAGCATTCGATCAGCCAAAGTAGACTTACCGTGGTCTATATGGGCGATAATGCTGAAATTCCTAATATGTTTCAAATCCATAGCATTATCTTAGCAGAAAATTGGGAAAAATTCAGCTCTTTGGCATTTCTATACCTCGGTCTTCGAGTGTACGCTTGATGTGAATAAAAAGATATATAACACGACCGAGCATAACGCCAGCAAGAAAACTAAAAGTAAAAGCAGTAAGCAAAACGCCGTGAAGCCAGTTTTCTAAAATGCGTTCTCTATATATACTAAAAATCGTGTATGGAACGAGAATAATAAAACCGAGTACATCGATGCGAGCGATAACTTTTTTTTCATTCTGATTCCAACGAATCTTAAATGCTCTTCCTGTTAAAATACCGACTACGAATCCGACTACGAGACCAATGCTCGCCAAGAATATTCCTATCTTATTTTCAAAAACATTAAAAATGATGAGTCCTGCCATTATAAGGAAAATTATAATGAAAATCATTACTCTAAAAAATAATGATTTATCTAAATGCTTTTTCGCAAAAGTATGATGTTCTTTGATATTATTTAAAATTCTTTTCATAAATTATTGATATTGAATATAGATAGGTTTAGGACGAAGTTTCAATACTTCTTCTGGAGTTAGCATTCTACTTCCCTTTTCCCTAAAATCATTTTTATAAAATAATTTAAAGCCAGTAAATTGCACAGGCTGTTTGTATATAACCTCTCTGTAAGTATTTAATTTTCTTGCTTGTATTCCCCAACCATCCATATCCATCACGATTTGTACTTCAGGTAATGGTTTTATATTTTTATAATTCGTCACCATCGGCCCAGTAAAACGATGCACGACTAAGATCTTTGGCGTGAGATTATTTTCTTTGACGATTCGTGCTAAAAATTCTGCTGCATAATTCACATCAACTGCATCAAAAGTACCTATCACGCTTCCTGGCTTCTTTCCTGTTTTCATTGAAAATTCTGGATCAATACCGAGATGCACTTCCGGCATCTTTAGATATTTCTCAAGTGGTGGAAGTTCTGAATGCAGATCACTCAGTGCAACCTGAATATCTAAAAAAACAAGTCCATTTACTTTCTTTGCCATTGCTAAGGCTTTGTCTATCTCTTTGTCAGGCATACGCAAACGGTATTTACCATCTGCTCCTGCACTTCCTTGAGCCGTCACAGCGATGTAATGTATTGCTGGTATCGTCGGTGTATTCGGATCAGCTACTTGCCATTTTTTTGCTTCATTGGTGAGTTTCACCAACATTTCATCTTCTGGATATTCACCCAGAGCTCCCATTTTTTTAGAATAGAAATTACCATAATACGCAACAACTCTACTAAAAGGAAGTATTGCGCCAGCATTTGGATACACGGTCTTCACTGGCCAAAGGTTCGGCTTTACTTCTACGGTTTTTGCTGGGGCTTTATTTGGATCTACTACGACAGGCGTAGCAGGAGGAACGACGACGGGATTGTTTGCAAGCTGTTCTAATTTTGCATCATATAAAGCTTTGTCGAGTTGAGGAATTTTTTTTACAATATCATTTTCAAGTAAACCACTTGCTTGGTCGTATTTTATCGGAAAAATATTTCCAAAATAAAATACGACCACTATTACGATAGTAGTGAAAAGAAATATTGATACTAGCCTGACTTTACTGAATTGTTTAAAAAATTTATTCATATATCTTAAGCATTATAACAGGTCACAGGAAGAATTGAAATTATTTAATTCCTCTCACCCACTTGCTGACGCCACATTGCATTGTAGAGCCCTTTTTGATCAAGAAGTTCATTATGTGTTCCCTTTTCACTAACACTTCCTTTTTCCAATACATAGATACAGTCTGCATGCATTATAGTCGAGAGTCTATGTGCAATGAGAATCGTAATATGAGATTTGATTTCAGAAACATTCTTGATTGTCTTACCTATTTCTTCTTCGGTAAGAGAGTCGAGCGATGATGTTGCTTCATCAAAGACAAGAATCTTTGGCTTGCGCAAAAGTGCACGAGCAATTGAGAGACGTTGTTTTTCTCCGCCAGAAACTTTCACTCCGCCTTCACCGATAACTGTATCTAAACCTTTACCGCCACGCTCGAGCAGATTCTGACACTGTGCTTTGCCGAGTGCATCCAAACATTCTATATCAGTTGCATTTGGACTGACGAATAAAAGATTTTCGCGAATAGTACCAGAGAAGAGCTGTGTATCCTGCGTGACGAATCCGATCTGCTTGCGCAATTCTTCTTTATTTATTTCATCATAGCGAACTCCATTGTAGAGAATAGCCCCTTCTGTCGGCACATAGAGCCCGACGAGCAATTTCACCATTGAAGTTTTTCCTGATCCGGATGGACCAACAAAAGCAATGGTGTTCCCTCGTTTTATATTATATGAAATATTTGAGAGTGCCTGGGTCGTAGCTGATTGATACTGGAAAGAAAGATTTTTAAATTCGAGTTCTGTAACTTCACCGATCTCACGTGGATGTTCTGCGCTCGGTTCAGGAGGAGTCTCCATAAGCTTCTGATAGTTCGCAAGCGAAGCTTCAGTTTCACGATAGGCTGCGATAAATGGTGCGATTTGTTGGAGCGGAAAAAAGAGCCAGAAACTGTAAATGTTGAGAGAGAAGTATTGGCCGATAGTGATCGTACGGGTGTAGATAAGATACAAGAGAAAGAAAACAAGTCCAGCGCGAATCGCATTGGTAATCGTACCTTGTACGAAATCAAGGCTACGGAGATAGCGAAGTTTTTTAAGCTCAAGTTTTAAAATTTTCTCTGTAGTTGTATTTAAGCGTTCCACTTCCTGCCCAGCAAGGCCAAGTGATTTTACAAGTTCAATGTTGCGAAGCGATTCAGTAGTGGAACCAGCGAGTGCTGTCGTTTCCGCTACGATTGTTTGCTGGATCTTCTTAATGCGTTTTGACATCAACACACTCACTATGCCAATGACAAAAATCATAGTAAAAAATACTATCGGAATAAGCCAATAGATAGTACCCGAATAGATAGCAATAAAAACAAAAATGATAGAGGAAATAAAGATCGTGTTTACAATTTGAATCATCAGATTTTCCGTATCTTGACGAGCTTTTTGTAATTTACCAAGTGTTTCTCCTGAGCGTTCGTCTTCAAAGATACTGTATGGAAGCGAGAGCGAATGTCGTACTCCCTCTCGGTACATATCTGCACCAGTATGCTTACTAATCGTATTCAAATAATAATCCTGAAAATTCTTGGCAACACGAGACACAAGTGCTGTGCCGATGAAAGCAAGGATGAGAAGCCCAACACCACGCAAAAAAGCCGACTCCGTGTAGTCAATAAAATGGCTCGCGTACTTGTCGATAAGCAATTGCGTGATATATGGCTCAAGCAGTGAGAAGAATTGATTAATGAGCGCCAATACGAGAACCAAAATACAAAGCTTCCAATATTTCTTAAGGTATATATATAATGTATTCATAAGTGAACTACAGTATAGCATACTCAAAACGACAAATCTTAATCGCTATTAACTAGAAATTTAATACTTTTTACGATATTCTCCATATCTGTAACTATCATATTTTTGTCGAATTCTTTGATTCCTTGATCTGGAGAATAATTGCCGATGTTGGTGGAATGAATCGTATATTCGACAACATAACAATCTCCATCGACGATTCCTCTATAGCTCGTTGTTTCATAAAAATTCCCTGCTCCAGCATCACTTGATAAAATTTTTGTAAATGGATAACCGCCCACATTCACAGTGTAATTAGTAATTTCTTTCATAGGCATATCAGCAGTCGTACAAGATTTAATAGCATTTACATCAGCAGATCTGCCGACAGTAAGTTTTGCACCGCTAAAATTAGTACTTGGCATATATTCTCTTGGAACTGAAACACTCGCTAAAATTATCCCTTTTTGTTTTGCATTTAATTTCCAATCTGATGTAGGTGTATTATCCTCTGCACGAGCTGTAAAAAATGAATTGTAATAAAAAGAAATTACTCCTTCATCATAGTAAGAAGTTTTTGTAGAATTTTCTAATGGGTTAGGAGTACTTTTACCGCCCTTATCTTTGTAAATAGAATAAAAACCAAACGCTAATAAAAGCACAATAACAACAATAGTTAATATTTTTTTCATACTACTATTATACCTTATATCAACAATAATAGATCTAGCTAGATCAAATAAAGCACAATTACAAAAATAGCTACAAAGCAGGCAAAAAAGCCGACAATCTTAAGAAAGAAAGCGAGCGCTTCTTGCTTACGATTTTCGAGGAATAATTTTACTGGTTCAGAGAGAAATAAAAATCCCATAATTGCAGCCGATAATACAAACAAGCCGAGCATAATCATCGGAATGATAATAGTTTCCTTTTGTGGAAAGTGAGTCGTCGCATTTACACCGAGAACTATGAGGACAATATAAGCCACCGCGCCTAATGCAAAATAAATTGGTTTTTTCATATTTGTATTATAACAGACAATCTTAGTTGAAAAAAGACTGTTTTTATTGTAAACTAGCTTTGTTATTGTTTTATATTGGGAGATCGTCTAACGGTAGGACAGAGGCCTTTGAAGCCTTTAATTGGGGTTCGATTCCCTATCTCCCAGCAAGGAACTTCGTTTAAATTTATGGAAAACAACAAACAAAAAGAAAAAAATTTTCATATTACAGATTTAATTAAAAAAATAAACAAATTTTTATCTGAAGAAAAATCAGCCGATATTTTAATTATAAAAGCGCATTTATTGTGTGAATATTACGTAAATCAAATTTTGATTTTAAGAGAAAAGTGTTCTCATAAAGAGGTCGAGTCTCTTACTTTCAAAGAAAAAATTACTAAAGCGCTTGATTTAAATGATACTGGGGAAAAATTAATATTTGATTATATTAATAAATTAAACAAATTACGTAATAAAGTAGGACATGAACTGGAATATACTTTATCAGAATCAGATGTTGACTCACTGGGATATGTTCAAGGAAAAGAATATATACTAAATAAATTTGAACACGAAACTGATCTTGAACGACTAAGAAGTGTTCTTAATACAATTGTTATTAAAACTGCTCTGTTACTAATAAATAGTGTTGACCTGGAGAGAAAAAAAATAAAGCAAGAAACTGTTTAAAGTAAATAGTTTTAATCTAATGTCTTCTTTTAATACAAGAGAATTTTTTAACTAAGTATTTTTATCAATGCAAGCTCGAGCGGAAGTTCGGAGACAAAAGATTTGTCTATGTTTTGGTAAGCTTCGAGGAGTATTGAAAGCGAAGGTGAACGCATCATTCCCTCTTTATCTTTCTTTGAAAGTTCTTTAAGGAAAATAACGTCTTCAGGCGAAAGATCGGCAGACATTTCAGCTTCGAGTTTTGGTGCATACTTAATGATGATAGCCATACGGAATTTCTGAATTATGAGTTTCATAAAGAGCTTCATATCGAGGTTTTCTTTCGCAGCATTACGCACAGTGCTGATGCCAGCTTCGAGGTCTTTCTCAGCAATAGCAGAAATAAAATCATTCACCAGCGTCGTCTTTGGCGCGCCAGTGATAGCCTCTATGTCTTCCCTTTTTATATTTTTGCTTTCAGAAAAATTAAGCACTTTCTGAAGAGCTCCTAGCGTATCGCGATATGAACCGTCACCAAGTATTGAAATGAGTTCTGCAGAGCCAGCATCCATTTTAAATCCTTCTTTCTTTGCAGTATCGAGAATCATTTCTTTGAGGATCACATCAGTCGGCTTTTTGAAATTAAATACCTGACAACGAGAAACTATAGTGTCAGGCACTTTCTGAAGCTCCGTCGTCGCTAAAATAAATATCACGTGCGCTGGTGGTTCTTCGAGAGTTTTGAGAAGTGCTCCCCAAGCATCTTTCGAAAGCATATGGACTTCGTCGATAATGTAGACTTTGTATTTCGAATCAAAAGGAAGCACTCGTACACCGTCACGAAGTTCACGAATGTCGTCGATGCCTCTGTTGGAAGCAGCATCTATTTCGTATAAGTCATTGACCGAGATGCCGAGCTTGCTCGCAAATATCCTCGCCATACTTGTCTTGCCTGTACCTCGAGAACCGACGAAAAGATATGCGTGAGAAATCTTCCCCGAGTCGATCGAACTCTCCAAGACTTTAGTAATATGGTCCTGCCCGAGTACTTCACCGAAATCTTTCGGCCTGTATTTGCGATAGAGTGCTAATTCTTGCATAGGACTACTATATCAAATTTTCATTAAAAAATCATTTGTAATTTTTCCTACTTCCTCCGCATTTTCTGCTTCCATAAGCTTCATACGGAGTTCTTTTGCCCCGTCGAAACCGTTGCAATATGCTTTGTAATGTTTTTTCATAATTGCAAAATTTTTATGAGCTCCGAGTTTCTCTTCAAAAAGTTTTGTGTGCTCGCACATGACTTCCAGTTTTTCTCGTATTGAAATTTGTTTTTTATTTTCATCAAACAGCCACGGATTTCCAAATATCGCACGCCCAAGCATCACTCCATCACAACCAGTTTCAAAAATTTTCTTTTTTCCATCTTCAACATTCAAAACATCACCGTTACCAATTATCAAAGTCTCAGGTGCGATCTTATCTCGAAGTGCGATGATTTGTGACATAAGTTCCCAATGCGCTGGCACGAGTGACATTTCTTTTCTTGTCCGCAAATGCACTGTCAGCACAGCAACACCTTCTTTTAAAATTTCTGGTATCCAAGTTTCTATTTCATTTTTGTTATAACCAATACGAGTCTTCACTGATATAGGCAAATGTGGCGCGCCGGCTTTTGCTGCTTTAATAATTTCTCTCGCATGAGCTGGGTTTTTGATTGCAGACGCTCCTGCTCCTTGCTTTTCGATAGATTTATCAGGGCAACCCATATTGATATCAACACCATCAAAACCAAGCTCTGCGCAGAGTTTGGAAGCTTCACGAATATTGTCTACATTTGATCCAAAAATTTGGGCGACAATAGGATGTTCATTTTTTTCAAATTTCAAATCAATAAGAAGTTTTTCTCGAGCATCCGGATGTGCGAGCCCGTCAGCAGAAACAAATTCTGTCCAAAACACATCTGGCTTACCATACTTCGCAATAATCTGCCTAAAAACACAGTCCGTGACATCTGCCATAGGTGCTAATACAAATATTGGCTTATGTAATTTTAACCAAAAATTATTCATTGAATTTATAATATATTTTATTTCCAAAACGCAGATCAATATACAAAAGTGAGTTCATATTATTTTTAAAAAGACTCTTGAAAGGTTCTGTAGAAATAGTAGCTTGTAGATTTTGGGCGAGCTTATTACTATCAGCAATAGTATTGAAACGGATTTCTGCACCAGAAGGAAGGTACATATTCATATCGCCATTTTCTTGTTTCAAAAAAGAAACAACTTTCAAATCCATATGTTCTAGCAAATCTTTGAAATGAATAATATTTTCAAAAATATCTGGCATAAAATATGCTCCTATTTTTTCTTGATTTTCAATCTTACCATAGAACTTGAGATAAATACCATCGGAAAAATATGGGGCTTCATCAAAAATATATCCATCAGAATTTAAGAAATAACATTTTTGGTCAATTGTGTTTTCTAGGCGCACATCACCACACCATAAATACTTACCTGCTCTTTCAACTAAAGATATTTCTAAAACTTTATTATCTTTCACAGTGAGTTTTACTTCTGTCAGGCGTTTAAATTTTTCTAATAAACCTTTTCTAATCTTTTTTTCTGGATAGATAAAAGAATTATTCTTTGGGAAAAGCCAAAGGTAACTTGGTTGTAATTCTTTTTGCACAAAAGCTTCAACATCTTTTATATCAATAACTTTATTACCTGAAACAACGACCTGGTCTATTCGTATTTTTTCAATACGAGAAATAAAGGTGCAAGCTATTACTAATGCAACAAATAAAAAGAAAATTATAAGTATTTTTCTTTTAAGTATTTTGCTTTTTTTATTTCTATACTCCTCAAAACGAGGAGAATTTAAAATATGTTCTTTCCTCATTATTTAGAGATGCGATCTTTCCCTCCCATATATTTACGCAATACTTCGGGAATAACAATAGATCCATCTTCTTGTTGGTAGTTCTCCACGAGCGCTGCTGGAAGGCGTGATGTCGCGCAAGCAGTATTATTGAGTGAGTGAACAAATTGTAATTTTCCTTCATCGTCTCTATAACGAATATTGAGACGACGAGTCTGGAAATCGTGGAAATAACTTGATGAATGTGTTTCTCGATATTTATCTTGTGAAGGCATCCAGGCTTCGATATCGTATTTTTTTACTTGTCCGAGCCCAAGGTCTCCTCCGCAGTTTACGACGACATGATATGGGAGTTTCAAATCTTGCATCAATTTTTCTACGTGAGCAGTTATTTCTTCATGCCATTTTACAGATTCTTCGTGTGAAGCTTCGGTAAGTATTACTTGTTCTATTTTGAAAAATTCATGTACACGGATGATTCCTTTGACATCTTTACCATGCTTGCCTGCTTCTGCACGGAAACACGGAGAAAAAGAAATAAATTTCTTTGGTAAATCTTTTTTATCTAAAACTTCATTCATATAGTAGCCCATAGTTGCTACTTCAGCTGTACCAGCAAGATACTCATTCTCTCCAACTTTATACAAATCTTCTTCTGATTGTGGAAGCATTCCTGTACCAATCAATGATTCTTTGCGTACAAGAGAAGGCACGATCATCGGTGTATAGCCAGCCTCGATAAAATAATTTAAAAAATACTGCCAGAGTGCAAAGAAAAGTGTCGCTCCTTCATTTTTCATAAAGTATCCACGGAAACCTGAGACTTTCACTCCACGATCAAAATCAACCATATCTAAATTCTCCATAAGTTCGATATGGTTTTTTGGAGTAAAATTAAAAACTGGTTTCTCTCCCCATACACGAACTTCAACATTGTCTTCATCATCTTTGCCGTCAGGTACAGTCATATCTGGAACATTCGGCACATGGATCATCATCTTCTGCCAAGCTTCCATAATCTCTTTCAATTTTTCTTCTTTTCCTTTTATTTCGTCCTTGACGATGCGCATTTCTTCGATGAGTTGGATTTTCAAAGCTTGGTCTTGGTCGCGAGCGATGTCATTTGAAACTCTATTTACTTCAGTACGGAGTTCTTCCACTTCTTTGAGGAATTTCAAACGCTCGTCATCAAGGGCGATGAGCTTTTCAATATCGATATCGACGTGCTTTTTGACAGCACCTGCCTGGACTATATCCTTATTTTCTCGTATGAATTTAATATCTAACATAATTTTTATTATATAAAAGTTTTGATATAATTACAAATATGAAGATAAGGAAACTTTTAGAAAAAGAATTCCCTCAAGCATTACTCGAAATTCCCCAGCCACCGAAAGAACTTTGGATTTGTGGTGATTGGCCGGAAAAAGTAGAAGACCAAATATATTTATGCATCGTCGGTTCTCGGCGTTTTACTTCATACGGAAAAGATATATGTGAAAAAATAATCGATGGACTCAAAGGCTATCCGATAATCATCGTCTCCGGTTTTGCTATGGGTATCGACACAATTGCACACAAACGTGCAATGAAAAATAATTTACAAACAATTGTATTCCCTGGTTCTGGTTTATCTAAAGAAGCGATGTACCCAAAAACAAATGTACGGATGATTGAAGAAATTATAGAAAATGGTGGATGTCTCGTTTCAGAATTCGAACCCGATTTCAAAGCGACGCATTGGAGCTTCCCTATGCGAAACAGACTTATGGCAGGGCTATGTAAAGCAACATTGATAATAGAAGCAGAAGAAAAATCCGGCACACTCATCACTGCTCGGCTTGCGACTGAATACAATAGAGATGTCTTAGCTGTTCCGGGCTCAGTCTTTTCTCCGAGCTCAAAAGGAACGAATAAACTTCTCCGCCAAGGCGCAACGCCGATCACATGTGCAGAAGATGTTTTAGAAGCACTTGGATTTGATTTGCCTAATGATGAAGATAAACAAATGAAACTTTTTGAAGACTTGTCACCTGAAGAAAAAATAGTCGTCGATCTGCTCCGTGAACCGACAGAAAGAGATGATCTCATCCGTGCAATGAAAATGCCGATTCAAAATGCAAATTCAATACTTTCAGTGATGGAAATAAAAGGACTTATTAAAGAAGAATTAGGAGAGATAAGATTAGCATAATTTGCTAAAAAGTTATTTGTCGTGTAATACTTGAAGCGTATGAAACTATTAATAGTGGAATCACCAAGCAAAGCAAAGACGATTGAGAAATATCTCGACGGCGCTTTTACTGTGCGCGCATCTGTCGGACATGTGCGTGATTTACCGAAATCAAATAAAAAAGCTATAGACATTCCTGGTGGATTTATTCCTCATTATGAAATCTCAAAAGGTAAAGAAAAAGTCATCAGTGAGCTTCGAGGACTTGCAGAAAAAGCGACAGAAATAATGCTTGCTACTGACCCCGACCGCGAAGGAGAAGCTATTTCTTGGCATTTGAAAGAAATTTTAGATGACGACAAGAAAGTGAAAGCTCCTATTAAAAGAGTGACCTTTAACGAAATCACAAAAGAAGCAGTCGAAATAGCACTCAAAGCTCCTCGAGACATTGATGCGAAAATGGTCAAAGCTCAAGAAGCACGCCGTGTACTCGACCGCCTCGTCGGCTATGATCTCTCTGGTATCATTTGGAAAAAAGTCCGTTACGGCCTTTCAGCAGGACGAGTACAATCCCCTGCGCTTCGCATCATTATGGAACGCGAAAGAGAAATCCGTGCGTTCGTCCCAGAAAAATATTGGGTGCTCGAAGGACTTTTTAAAACAGAAAAGAAAGAAGAATTGAAACTCACTTGCAATGAAGAACCTCGTGATGAGAAAGTCGTAGAAAATATTTTAGAGATAGGCAAAAAAGGAAATTGGATCGTCTCCGATGTGAAAGAAAGTGAACAGAAAAGAGTTCCTCGTGCGCCATTTACAACTTCATCACTTCAACAAACTGCATCGACTCGCCTCGGATTTTCTCCTTCACGCACGATGCAAGTCGCACAGAAGCTCTACGAAGCCGGACATATCACATATATGCGTACTGACTCGACCAATCTTTCAAAAGTTGCTCAAGATTCCATCCTCGCACTCGTAGAAAAAAAATACGGAAAAGAATATGCTGAGGCGCACATCTATAAAGCGAAAAGTAAAAATGCTCAGGAAGCCCACGAAGCTATCCGCCCAACTCACGTCGAAAATCTTTCTGCTGGAATGAATGAGGAACAGAGTAGACTTTATAAATTGATTTGGGAGCGTGCTGTTTCTTCGCAGATGACTGATGCGAAATTGCTCAAGACAAAAGTTTCAGCGCAAGTCGAAGGTCACGATGAAATTCCAGAATTTTCTGCAAACGGTTCACGAGTACTTTTCCCTGGCTGGCTTAAGGTGGACGCTGATGCACGAGGCGAAGATGTCGAACTTCCAGAAGTAAAAAAAGGAGAGAAATTAAATTTGATCGACCTCGTCAGTATCGGAAAAGAAACACAACCGCCAGGCAGATACAGTGAAGCAGGACTCGTCAAAGAACTCGAAGCACGCGACATCGGCCGACCTTCGACCTACGCTTCTATTATGCGCACACTCGAAGACCGTGAATACGTCCGCAAAGAAGGCAGGACGCTCTTCCCTACAGACACTGGCGAAGTCGTCTCTGATTTCTTGGAAACTAATTTTGCAGAATATATTTCAGACACATTCACTGCAGATATAGAAGATCAGCTCGACGCCATCTCTCGAGGAGAACGAGAATATTTGAAAACTCTGAAAGATTTCTATGGTCCATTCCTTAAAGACGTCAAAGAAAAAGACAAACTTGCGAAAGCGACAAATATGGGCGAAGCGCCTGACGATATGAAATGCCCAGTTTGCGGAAGTAGTATGATTATCAAGCTTGCTCGCAATGGAAAATTTTATTCTTGCAGTAGATTTCCTGAATGCAAAGGTGCACGAACACTTGAAGGCTTGGAACTTGAAGGACCGAAAGACTTGGGCCGTCCTTGTCCAAAATGCGGAACACCAGTCGAAGATTCTGGACTTGATAAAAATGGAAAGAAGAAAAGAAAGAGTACAAAAGTTCCTGAGCTCGGGCACCTCGTCCTAAGACAAGGGAAATTTGGTGCATTCGTTTCTTGCTCTCGCTATCCGAAATGTAAATATATAGAAGAAGACGAAGAAGAGAAGAAAAAGAAAATGTCTGGTGTCGCCTGCCCTGTTTGTAAAAAAGGAGAAATGATGGAACGCCGAGGAAGATTTGGAATTTTCTATTCTTGTTCAAATTACCCTGATTGTAAAAACGCTATCAAAGCAAAACCAACAGGCCGTATCTGCGACCTTTGCGGATCTCTTATGATGGAAGGCACAAAAACTATCCCTGAACGCTGTTCACTTAAAACTTGCCCGAATCATAATCCGCATAAGTTGGAAAAGAAATAAAAAAAACTGAGCAATGCTCAGTTTTTTGTTTAGTATGATTTATAATCAATTCGCTTTTCTCCAAAAACAGTCTCGTACAAAAGCTCTTCTATTTTAGAAACTAAACGTTCTGCTTTCTTATACTTTTTTTCTCGCAAAATATTTTTCTCAGTGTTTGCCGAAATATTTAATAAGAAAAAATGGCAATCTCGAATTATTTTTGCTTTTCGATATGCTTTTCTAATTGAAGTTAACATGTCCATCTCTTATAAAAATTAAATTGTGAATACTACTATTTTTCCTTACATTACAACAAAAAGTTACTTTTAGCAAATAATTCACTTTCAATAAATAAATGCTATACTTTTTCTATGCCTACAAATGTACAAGAGATATTTGACCTCGCTGGAGAATTAAAAGCTGGAGAAAAAGAGCTTATTGAAAATGCATACCATTTTGCCGAAAAAGCTCACGAAGGACAAAAGCGTCATAGTGGTGAACCATATTTTGTCCACGTTGTTGAAACAGCAAAAATATTGGCAATGCTTGGTATCGACGCAAAGACTATTGCTGCTGGCCTTATGCACGATGTCTTGGAAGATACAGAAATAAAAGAAAGTGAAATGGAAGAGAAATTTGGTAAAGATATTGTCTTCCTCGTAAACGGCGTTACAAAACTTGGAACATTGAAATATCGCGGACATGAGCGCCACGTTGAAAGTCTACGCAAATTTTTTATGGCAATGTCCAACGACCTCCGCGTCGTCATAATCAAGCTCGCCGACAGACTTCACAATCTACGCACACTGCAACACGTCCGTGAAGACAAGCGAAGCAGAATTGCCCTTGAATCTATCGATGTCTATGCTCCACTTGCGAACCGTCTCGGTATGGGAAAACTCAAAGGTGAAATAGAAGATGCTGCATTTCCCTACGCATATCCAAAAGAATACGCAGAAGTAGAAAATATGATCAAAGAAAAAGAAAAAAGCTTTCAGAAGAATCTGAATGAGGTTTCTCTTGGATTAGAAAAAGAATTACAGAAAAATAATATAAAAGTTATCGAGATGGATTATCGTCTCAAACACAAATACAGCCTATATAAAAAATTACTTAAATATAATATGGACTTGGAAAAGATCAACGATATCGTAGCGCTTCGCGTCGTTGTTGAAAATGTCGAAGACTGTTATCGAGTGCTCGGTATCGTGCACAGCATTTGGAAACCTGTTCCAGGCAGAATCAAAGACTACATTGCCTTACCAAAACCAAACGGTTACAGAAGTCTGCATACGACTATTTTTACCGGTTCTGGAGGAGTCGCTGAAATACAAATACGCACACTCAAAATGCACGCAGAAGCAGCGTACGGTATCGCAGCACACTTTGCATACAAAGAAGATGGCGATAAAAAAGCACGTGATGATAAAAGTAAATTTGATTGGATAGAACAATTGCAAGATTTAAAAGAAATTGCTGGCAATCCAGAAAAATTCATCGAGCATTTGAAAATGGATTTCTTTAATGATCGTATTTTCATCCTCACGCCCGGTGGAGACGTCGTAGACTTACCTGAGAATTCTAGCCCGATAGATTTTGCATATTCAATACATTCAGATATCGGTGACCACATCTCAAGTGTAAAAATAAATGGCAAGATGTCTCCCCTTTCTACTATACTTAAAAACAGAGACATCGTAGAAATAATTACAAAAGAAAATTCACATCCATCAAGCAAATGGCTCGATCATGCAAAGACAACCGTCGCAAAAAAACATATTCGCTCATATATGGAGAAAAATAGCCTCCTTAATAAATTGAAATCTTTTGGTAGAAGCTAGACACTAAAATTAGAAATATTATAAAGCTCAGCTTCGTCTTTTACTTCATCTTCTTTACTCGTATCATCTATTGGTGCAGTAGATTCTGAAACAATTTCATCTGTAGGAATAGATTCTACACTTTCTGTATTCTGTGCGATAAAATTATCCATCATTTCTTCAGGTTTCTTTTCACCTTGTGCTTTACCGAGCATATCTAAAATACTTCTCAAATCGTCTGCAGAAAAATAATCGATTTTTATTTGCCCGCCAATTTCTTTTTTCTCTATGTGCACACGTGTACCAAGTTTCTCTTGAAATTCTTCTTCGAGATCAGTGATCTCAGGGTCAGGCATATATTCTTTCTTGCGAACGCGGTCATAAGCAATCTTGCGGGCGATCTTTTCTGCTTCACGCACAGTGAGCTTCTTATATAAAATCTCCTTAAACAAAACTATCTGCTCTTCTGGCCTGTCTGCAAGCATCAGGATCGGGCGTGTATGCCCTTCGCTGATTTTTCCTTCTGAAAGTGCATTCAATACTTCTTCTGGTAGTGTGAGGATGCGGAGTGTATTTGAAACGTGCTCGCGACTTTTGCCGACTTTGATACCGACTTGTGCGTGAGTAAATTTAAATTCTTCAATCAAACGGAAAAATGCTCGGGCACGATCGACGACATTCAAATCTTCTCTCTGTAAATTTTCAATAATCGCAAGCTCGAGCTTCATCATCGAACTGTCACCGACGCGGATGATCGTCGGCACTTGTTTTACTCCAGCAAGTTTTGAAGCACGAAGACGGCGTTCTCCGGCAATGAGTTCGTATTCAGTCATAAGCCCTCCTTCTTCTTTTTCAACTTCTACACGAGAAACTGTGAGAGGTTGAAGCACGCCGTATTGGCGGATAGAATCAGCAAGGTCGCGAAGGCGTGCTTCATCGAATTCCCTGCGGGGCTGATATGGATTTGGCTTGATCTTATCGACATCAACCCAGAAAATTGAATTGGAATATAAGTTGGACATGGAGATATTTTAGCACAAAAGCTTTCTTTGCAATAATTGATTTTAAATCATTTTTTGTGTAAAATGTGTGAATTGCCGGAGTGGCGGAATTGGTAGACGCGCACGACTCAAAATCGTGTATCGCAAGGTGTGAGAGTTCGATTCTCTCCTCCGGCACAAGTACATATGGCTCAAATTAAAATGCAAAAAGTTATTGTCATTTTAGGACAAACAGCTACAGGTAAAAGTGATTTGGCTGTACAGATTGCCAAGCAAGTTGGTGGAGAGATTATCTCTGCTGATTCACGGCAAGTATACACAGACCTCGACATCGGCTCTGGTAAAATCACAAAAAAAGAAATGAGTGGTATTCCCCACTATCTTTTAAATGTAGCCAATCCAAAAAGGAAATTTACTGTCACGCAATATAAAAAACTCGCTGATAAAAAAATAGAAGAAATACTAAAAAGAAATAAAGTACCGATTATTTGTGGTGGTACAGGTTTTTACATCGACGCTGTCGTGCACAATATGATCCTGCCGGAAGTAAAACCAAATATAAAACTCCGAAAAGAATTAGAAAAAAAATCAGAAACAGAACTTTTTAAAATACTAAAAAACCTAGATGCAGAGCGAGCAAAAACTATCGATGCGAAAAATAAAGTCCGTCTCGTGCGGGCAATAGAGATAGCGCAGGCACTTGGCAAAGTGCCTATGCTAAAAAAAGCACCTATAAAATACGAATTCATAAAAATTGGACTTTGTGCGCCGACCGACATACTTTCAAAAAGAATTGAAAAACGATTACTCTCAAGAATAAAAACAGGAATGCTCCTTGAAGCAAAAAAACTTCACAGAAAAGGAATTTCTTGGAAACGAATGGAAGAGCTAGGATTAGAATATAGATTTATGGCACTCCATCTGCAAGGTAAAATCACAGAAAAAGAAATGATAGAGAAATTACAAACTGCAATCATCCAATACGCAAAACGCCAGATGACATGGTTCAAAAAAGATAATGAAATTAAATGGTACACTCTAGACCAAATAAAAAAGATTAAAATTTAATTTTTTCTTTTTCGCATTACTTCTATAATTGCAGGAACAATAGATAAAATAACAACTGTGATCATAATCACTGGCATATAATCCTTTATCCAAGGAAACGTATTACCGAGAAAATATCCAATAAAAGTTATAATCGTTGACCACAAGAGAGAGCTCAACAAAGAGTATCGTATAAATAATTTATAATCCATCTTCACAATTCCTGCGACGATCGGCATAAAGGTGCGCACAACAGGAACAAAGCGTGAGAAGATAATTGCGGACTTTCCATACTTTTCAAAAAATACTCGTGCTTTTTGTATATCTTTTTCTCTGAGAATTTTTCTAAATAGTGAATAGTGAAGAAGTTTTTCAATATGAGTACCGACATAGTAGCCAAACATTCCACCTAGAAATGTGCTAACAAAAATCATCGGTATGAGTATAAAAATATTTAATATACCGCTTGAAGCCAGAATCCCAGTAGAGAAAAGCAAGCTATCCCCCGGCAATGCAAAAAATATTCCTGACTCTAGAAAGACAACAATAAAAATCCCAAAGTATCCGTAAGTAGAAATGAGATAGGTTATATTGAAAAGATTTGAGAATATCATTGCGGGCGATGAGGGAATCGAACCCCCACCAAAGGTTTTGGAGACCTTCGTTCTACCACTAAACTAATCGCCCATACCCCGGCATAGCCGGAGTACAAAGACACTGAAATAATAATTCTAGTGTCCCCTAGGGTTATCCATAACAGACAACCCTTTAAAACAAAGAACACGCAGTATACTTTTTACTGCGAGTCCATTGTAACATAAGAATCAGAAATTGAGAATTACTTTTAGCCAGTAATTTTAGCCTCTTTGTGCTTGGTTTTCTTTCTACAAGTTTTACAAAACTTCAAAAGCTCGATCTTTTTTGTGACGAGTTTCTTGTTTTTAGTACTGTAATAATTGGCGTTTTTGCAAGTACTGCATTTGAGCCTAAAAAGTCTATCGTTTGACATAAAGCTATCTTAATATAAAAATCCTAGAAAAGCAAATAATTAATTTGGTGCGTCGGGAAGGATTTGAACCTTCGTAGGCCGAAGCCGACAGATTTACAGTCTGTTGTAATTGACCACTCTACCACCGACGCATACAAAAAAGATACCATAAAATTATTTTTTATGCATCTTTTTTATAGTTTTTAAACCTTTGATCTGAAACCAGATTTCACACTAATAGGGCTCTTTATCTTTGCCTTTTTTGTCTCTATCAATAGCTCTTTATTTTTTACAGAGACGAATACTGCGTCATCTTTCTTCACACCATTTGAAATAATATATGAGGCAACTTGGTTTAATATTTTATTCTGTATCAAGCGATTGAGTGGTCGTGCACCAAAATGTGGATCATATCCCTCTTTGGCGAGATATTCGAGAGCTTCTTCGGAAATTTCAAAACCAATTCCCTTTCCTGCAAGTCTCTCACGCACGACATTGATACGGATATTCACAATCTGTTTTATAGATTCTTTAGAAAGAATATCAAAGGCAATAATCTCATCGAGGCGGTTTAAGAATTCAGGACGGAAGTGGTCTTTCAAGCTTCCAAGTAATTTCTCTTTTGTATCAGTATAATCATCAGCTTCGGTCTTATTGGAAAAACCAATTGATTCCATTTTTTCTATATATTCAGAACCAATGTTTGAAGTAAGGATGATAATCGTATTTTTAAAATTAACAACTCTTCCTTTTCCATCAGTAAGTCTACCTTCATCAAGCATTTGGAGAAGCATATTGAATACTTCAGGATGCGCTTTTTCTATTTCATCAAAAAGAATCACGGCATATGGCCTGTGTCTGATCGCTTCTGTGAGCTGTCCAGATTCTTCATAACCGACATATCCTGGTGGTGAACCGATTAATTTTGAAACAGTGTGTCTTTCCATATATTCAGACATATCGACGCGTATGAGTGCTTTGTCGTCATTGAACATAAATTGCGCCAATGCTTTCGTAAGCTCTGTTTTTCCGACTCCAGTAGGACCAAGGAAAATAAACGAACCTATTGGTCTATTTGGATCTGAAATACCAGCTCGAGAACGGCGTATAACATCAGATACTCGCTTGATAGCTTCATCTTGGCCGATCACTCGCTTGTGCAATTCACTCTCCATACGAGCAAGTTTTGCGCGCTCTTCTTCGAGCATTTTTGTCAGTGGTATTCCTGTCCAACGAGCGACAACTTCTGCAATATCTTCTGACGTAATTTCTTCTTTGAGTATTCGACGAGATTTCTGAAGTTTCTTTAAGCGTACAAGTTTATTTTCTAATTCTTTTTTAAGAGTTGGAATTTTTCCATAACGAATCTCGGCTGCAAGAGAAAGATCAGCACGCATTTCTGCATTTTCTGCTTCTAGGCGCAGAGTTTCCAAATCCTTCTTAATCGTACGAATATCCAAAACAGTATTTTTTTCATTTTGCCATTTGAGTTCTATCTCTTTTGTCTTCTCACGAAGATTACTAATGTCAGTATCGATAGCTTTGACACGTGTCTTTGTATTTTTAATATCAGTAACACTTGCACTCTCAAGTTCTTTTTTTAATGCTTCTTTTTCAATCTCTAGGCGCATTATTTTGCGATGTGCTTCTTCGAGGATTGGAGGTTTATTTTCAAGAGCAATTTTTAAAGATGATGAAGCTTCGTCAATGAGATCAATAGCTTTGTCTGGAAGAAATCTATTAGTTATGTACCGTGTACTCAAATTCACTGCTGAAATAATCGCATCATCTGTAATGCGCACACCATGAAAAAGCTCATATCTCTCCTTGAGCCCACGAAGTACAGCAATAGCATCTTCGACGCTTGGTTCATCGACATAGACAGGCTGGAAACGCCTTGCAAGCGCAGGATCTTTTTCAATATGCTTTTGATATTCTCGAAGTGTCGTCGCACCAACAGCACGAAGTTCACCTCGAGCAAGTGCGGGTTTGAGCATATTTGAAGCATCAACAGTACCTTCTGCTCCACCTGCACCGACGATAGTATGTATTTCATCGATAAAGAGAATTATTTTTCCGTCTGATTTTTGTATTTCTTTCATAATACCATTGAGACGTTCTTCAAATTCACCTCGGTATTTTGTCCCAGCGATAAGCGACCCAAGATCAAGTGAAACAATCTCTTTGTCACGAAGAGATTCAGAGACATCGCCTTTAGCGATTCTATTTGCAAGCCCTTCGACAACAGCAGTCTTTCCTGTACCAGCCTCACCGATAAGTATCGGATTATTTTTTGTACGACGAGAGAGAATCTGCATAATACGCATAATCTCTGTATCACGCCCGATGACAGGGTCGAGCTTATCTTCACGCGCAAGTTTCGTGAGGTTTCTTGTATATTTTAAAAGTAATTTATTTTTCTTTGGTGCACTTAACTCAGACATATCTTGTCCTTTAAATTCTTCAAAAATTTTAACAACTATATCTTTAGCAATATGGAATTTGGAAAGTATTTCTTTTGCTTCACTTTGTACTTCTAAAATAGAAATAAAAAGATGCTCAGTAGAAACAAATTCATCTTTCAATGATTTTGCAACCTTAGCAGAATTTTCTAATACTTGTGCAAGGTCTGGAGTTAAATATATTTGATAAGATGGTGAAAGTGTACTGCGAGATTCTGGTGATTCTATTGATTCTAAAACTATATCTGTCAGAGCTATTGTATCTATTTCAAGACGATCTAAAATCGAAAGAACCATACTTTCATCTTGTAAAAGTAGAGCATAGAGCATATGAGAACTCGAAACATGGTTCTGCCCACGTTCAATAGCGAGCTCGTGGGCTTTTTTTATCGCATCTTTTGCTTTGGTTGTAAAATGGTGTAGTGGTGGCATATTTTTATAAAACTATAATAAAACATTTATCACTAAAAGTCAATAATCTGACTCTTATAGTTTTGGTGTTTCGGTAGTTGTACCAGACGTAGTCGTGTCTGTATTTGTTGCATCTGTTTTAGTGAGCTCAATGATAGTAAAATCTTTTTCTTGGCTTATTTTTGAAACTTTTTGTTCACCAAGAACACTCTTCACAACATATACTTCCCCTTCTTTCGGTTCTGCGATAATTGATGCTATGACAACTTTATCATCTCCAAGGAACAATCCCGTTCCTAAAATTTTATCTTCTTTTTCAGTTTTCAAAAACAAGGAAACGGTTAATGGTTTAATTGCTTTTAACTCTTCAAGGAGTTTTTGTTGGTCTGCTGAAAGTGGTTGAGTTTTACTTTCTACTGGTACAACTTTCTCAATGGTCTGTTTTACGATTCTATTTATCGGCACTGTGACAGAGCTCGGTGCTTGTTGCATCAATGTGACAGTAGAAATCCCTGTCGCAATAGATGTGACAAAAGAAATCAATATTGCTAAAAGTATTAATTGTGATTTATTCAAATCTTGTATGTCCATATTTTAAGTATACCACTTTTTCAATTTGGTCAAAATTTCTTTCAAAGATTTTAAGGTAAAATCTATATCTTCTTTTTTCGTCATACGTCCGAGAGAAAAACGGATACTTCCAGTCTCTTGATTCGCTTCTGGTTTGATCGCTCGTATGACATATGACTCACCTTCTTCGCCTGATTTACACGCGCTCTTTGCGGAAACCATTATTCCTCGAGCCGAAAGCTCTATCACGAGTAAGTCACTAGGAATTTTTGGAATCGTGACATTGATATTGTTTGGCAATCTATTTTCCCTATCACCATTAATAATAATTTCGCAAAACTGAGAATTTTTTATGGTCTGGCTGACTTCCCCCGAGGACCTAAAAATATTATCGGTTTTCGAAATTATTTCTCGAATAAAATAATCCTGTAATTTCTTTAATCTTTTAACTTCTTTTTCTTTAATCTTTTCTGTTATTTTCAAAGCTTCAGCAAATCCTGCAATACTCGCAAGATTTTCTGTCCCTGCTCGCAAGCCACGCTCTTGATCTCCACCAAATATGATTTTAGATATTGGTGTTTTTCTTTTTATATACAAAATACCGATTCCTTTCGGGCCGTAAATTTTCCCTGCATTGAAAGACATCATATCGATTCCCAATTTCTCAACATTGATATCCAGATAATTTATCGCTTGCGTCGCATCAATATGAAAAAGTATTTTTGTATTATGTAATTTATTGTAATGACGAATCTCTTTTGCAATTTCACGAATTGGTTGAATCGTGCCAATCTCATTATTTGCATACATAACAGAAACCAAAATAGTTTCCGGTCGCAATGCTTTTTTGATATTTTTCGGATCAACAATACCATTTTCTTCGACTGGAACATACGCCACTTCAGCTAATTTATTTTTTTCAAGATATTTGCAAACTTCCAAAACAGAAGCATGTTCTATATTCGTAGTAACAATATGCGGAAGATTTTTTAATGGTCTGGTGACTTTCCCCGAGGACCTGAAAAAATCTTCCGCATATTTTTTAACTATCCCATTGATCGCCAAATTATTACTTTCAGTTGCTCCGCTTGTAAAAACAATTTCATCACTATGCGCATTTAAAACCTGAGCAATAGTTTTTCGATAAACTTCAATCATATTCTTACAATGTACACCGAGGTCGTGAATAGCACTTGGATTTGCAAATTCTCCCCTTAAAGCTTTACTCATAACAGAAAAAACGCTCTTTTCGAGAGGTGTCGCTGAAGCGTAATCCAAATATATTTTCTTTGATTTTTTCATATAAAAAGTATATACTATCTACTCATGACAGCCAAAATTGAAATCATTTTTCTAATAGTGTCTGGACTTGCTATTCTAGTGGGTATTGTTTGGATTGTCAAAACAGAGAAACGCTTAAACAGGTTTTTTATGGGCAAAAAAGCAAGCAACTTGGAGGACACAATAAACCTCTTACAAGAGGAAATTGTGAGCTTGAAAGCAAGCAGAAATGTCATCGAAAAAGAACTTACTACCGTCAACACTAAATTGAAGCAAAGCATCCGTGGAGTTGAGACCATTAGATTCAACCCATTTCCTGATCAAGGTTCAAACCAAAGTTTTGCAATAGCAATGCTCAATGAAGAAAATAATGGTGTCGTCATCTCAAGTCTCTATTCACGAGAGAGAATGAGTATTTTTGCAAAGCCAATCAAAAATGGAAAATCAGAATACGAATTGACGAATGAAGAGAAAGAAGCGTTGGCAAAATCTGAAATAAAATAATGACTCAAAAAAATGAAGAAAAAAATGTGGTAGAAAGACCACCAATAGTTGCAGTTATGGGTCATATCGACCATGGTAAATCAACATTGCTTGATTACATCAGAAAGACAAATATTGTCGACAAAGAAGCTGGAGGTATTACTCAACACATCTCAGCATACGAAGTCATCCATAAAGATGAAAATGGAAAAGATAAAAAAATCACTTTTTTAGATACACCAGGACACGAAGCATTTTCCAAAATGCGCGAACGCGGAGCTCACATTGCAGACATTGCAATACTTGTCGTATCAGCTGAAGACGGTGTCAAACCACAGACAATCGAAGCATACAAAGCAATAGCAGGAAGCAATACTCCATTTGTCGTTGCAATAAATAAAGTAGACAAGCCTGGTGCTGACATAGAACGCACAAAGATGAACCTCGCTGAGAATGAAATCTATTTGGAAAATTATGGTGGTAAAGTACCTTTCGCACCAATCTCAGCGAAAACTGGAGAAGGTATCGACAACTTACTCTCGCTTATTTTAATTCTTGCAGAGCTTGAAAATTTTACTGGTAATACAGAAGAAAATGCAGATGGCTTTGTCCTTGAATCAAATATGGATTCAAAACGTGGAATACAAGCGACACTTATCGTAAAAAATGGAACACTGAAAAAAGGTATGTTTGTCGTATCAGAAGAAAGTATTTGTGGAACGAGAATTATCGAGAATTTCTTAGGTAAAGTCATCGATGGAGCAAGTTTCTCATCCCCTGTCAGATTGATTGGTTTTGATAAAATGCCAAAAGCAGGAAGTATTTTTAAAAGTTTTTCAAACAAAAAAGATGCTGAAGAATATGCAAAAAACTGGAAAACAGACAATGCTCCAAATAAAGACAAACAAGAAGAAAGTAATAAAAAGATCATCCCTATTATCCTCAAAGCTGATGCATATGGTGGACTTGAAGCGATCGAAAAAGAAATCAGTAAAATCGAAAGCGAAAGTGCTGAATTCCGAATCGTCGGAAAAGGTGTCGGTCCGATATCAGAATCTGACGTAAAAAATGCAGGTGGAAAAGAACAAAAAGCGATTATCGTCGGTTTCCATGTAAAGATAGATAAGAATGCTATTGATATAGCAGAAAAAATGGAACTCAAACTTTCTACATTTGACATCATCTACAAAATGACTGACTTCTTGAAAGAAGAAATGGAAAGTCGTAGACCAAGAGTTGAAAGCATTGAAACTACAGGTAAAGCAAAAATCTTGAAAAGCTTTAGCCAGACAAAAGAACGCCAGATTGTCGGAGGAAAAGTAATTGAGGGAGCTATAGGACTTAATCAAAATGTAAAGATAATGCGTCGTGATTTTGAAATCGGTCAAGGAAAAATAGTAAACCTCGAAAAAGGCAAAACAAAAACAAGCACTGTCGAAGAAGGAACAGAATTCGGTATGATGATTGAATCAAAAATAGAAGTTGTCGCTGGAGATGTCATTGAATGTTTTGCTGTATTTCAAAAATAATATGTCAGAACGTATAGAAAAAGTAAATAAATTGATAAAAGGATTGGTTGCAAATTTCTTAAATGAAGAAAGTACTTCTGCTTCTTTGATATCGGTCACTAGTATAGACACATCACCTGACCTAAAAAAGGCGACAATATATTTGAGTATCTTACCAGAGAATCAAGAAAAGACTGCTCTTCTTTTCGCAAAAAGGAAACTTCCAGATATACGAGAACATTTAAAGAAAAATATGGAAACAAAACATATTCCATTTTTGGAAGTAGCATTGGATATGGGAGAGAAAAATAGACAGAAAATTGACGAATTGCTTCGAGAAAAGTAATATGTAAAAGTCGGCCTAGTCGCCAAGTGGTAAGGCAAAGATCTGCAAAATCTTTATACGACGGTTCGATTCCGTCCTAGGCCTCAGTTGTAATTTTAAAATTTAATATTATAATTTGTTCATTGCCCGGATGGCGGAATTGGTATACGCGCACGACTTAAAATCGTGTCTCGCAAGGGATGTGGGTTCGACCCCCACTCCGGGCACAAAAATCAATTTTGATTTTTAAAGAATTTAAGAAGTTTGCACCCATAAACTTTTGGTAAATAATAGTAAAGTTTGCACCCATAAACTTTTGGTAAATAATAGTAAAGTTTGCACCCATAACTGTTTTGGTAAATAATAGTAAAGTTTGCACCCATAACTCAGCTGGTAGAGTAGCTCCCTCTTAAGGAGAATGTCGCAGGTTCGATCCCTGCTGGGTGCACAAATTAAAAAGTTTACGGGGTAAAGTTTTTAATTTGTGCAAGGCGGAGGCACGACGGTGCCGAGCCGGGGTCGCGTAAAAATTCAGTAGAATTTTATATGTGACCACAATTGCACAGAAAAATAAATCGCTGGAGTGGCGGAATTGGTATACGCGCTAGTCTTAGGAACTAGTACCGCAAGGTTTGAGGGTTCGAGTCCCTCCTCCAGCACATTAAATAAGTACTTGACTTTTAAAGTCATATATGCTATACTTTATGTATGATGAATAAAATACAAAACAAAAAAATAATTTTAACCTTATCTCTACTAGTTATTTTAGGCACAACAGTACTTATCGCCCCACAGAAAGCGAGTGCTCTCAATGCCTCTTATAACATAGAAACTGCAGGTTCAAGTACACAATCAAATACAAATAATAATTACAATAATAACCAAAATGTTACTTATTATAACGATACTACAAATTACAATACTACACCTATTATCTATTCTATTAGCCCAAACAGTGCTGTATCAGGAAATAATACAGTCGTAGCGACTATCACTGGTGCAAACTTTACACCAGGATCTACAGCAAGATTTAACGGTGCTGATAAAGAAACAAGATATTATGATTCTAGACACCTCGGAATGGTTCTCTCTCCTATCGATCTTGATGGAAAAGGAACTTATTTTGTAACAGTCTATAATCCTTCAAATGGAAGTATTTCAAATGGAGTATCATTTACACTTAACAAAACAGTAGCTACTTCTTCAGGAAGTGTTACAAAAAAGGTAACGAAAAGTACTACATCTACAGTAGCAAAAGCAAAAACATCATCTACAAGTACTTCTAATAATTCAAATGCTTTAAGTGCAAATGCATTATCTGGATCAAATGGATTCTTTCCATCAAGTCTTATAGAATGGTTATTGCTCGCAATTCTTATCTTCCTAGTCGTCATATTGGTTCGTAAGACATATATGAGTCACGAAGAACACGCACCACTCAAACATGCTTAAAATATAAGCTAAAATGTACAAAAAAGTCAGGCAGAAATGCTTGACTTTTTTGTTTGTTTATGCTATACTTGTATTAGAAAATGTAATATTAACAATTAAATAAAAAACAAAAAAATGACAGCAACAACTCCAACAACAAAAATGAACATCCCGAAAACACCGACTGGCGTAGGAATATTACTTACAAATCTTTTAATTGTATTGCTATCTATCTTTCTAGTCAACATCAAACTTCCATTATTAATAAGTATTGGTATAGTACTCATAGCATTAGCATCAATTCTTAAAAAATACTTTTTGTTTGAAGTACTAGCTTATCATGCAATAGTAATGACTAACGCATTTACTGGTGCAAGAAGAGTGCTCTTCCCTGGATTAAATATTATTCTTCCATGGGAATCAGCTGAGGAAAAAGAAGATAATGATGAATTAAATTACATTGATTTGAAAAAATCTATTCCTTGTATATGTAAAGGTAAAATTTTTCAAACAAAAGATTCGACAATGGTGGTAGATTATCTTATCGCGATGCATTTAAACATTTCAGGAAGCTACCATGATGCAAGTACAAATGTTTTAAATTTTGATTCTATAAAAGAAGAAGCTTTAAAAGAACTTGCGGAGAAAAAAATTACAGGAATATTTTCTGGATATTACTCTACGCATGAACTTAATAACCTTATCGACGAATCAGCTGTTATGCAAGAAATGTTTGAAAAAACTTCATCAATACCAGATATAGCAAAAAGAAATAATGCTATAGTATCAGAAATAGAATCCAACTATGGAGTAAAAGTTACAATAGTTCTAGAAAACAGTAATCCTGACAAACTAGTTCAAGAATACTACGATACCGTTGCTAAGGCTGATGCTTTTGATAAAGCAGTAGATGTATTAGTAAAAGGTGGGATGGACAGATCAAAAGCGGAGTTGAAAGTAGAAAAAATGATGACTGACATGAACACTACTGAACAAATCTTTACTATAAAAGGTTTAGAAAAACTTACTAGTCTTGTAATGCCAAATGTAGGAGGAACATCAACAAAAAAAACTAAATAAAAATGAGCGATACACATGGAACGAGTTCTGGAACTCCTAAAAAAACCAAAACGGCTGATATAATCAGCAAAATCATTTTGTATGTTGGAATAATTGCTATTTCTTATGGTCTTTGGTATTACTTTTCAGATAAATGGAATGTTAATATAAATAAAGAAACAGGAAATATTGAAGTATTTAGCACAGAAGGTAACGGATACGCTACAAAAAACAATCCTGTTAAAGCATATCTAGATCCAAAACTTAGCTACACAAGACACCGGCACGGAAATGGAGCACCAGGAATAGCTAAAGCAAAGTATGTTCTTGCTTCAAATCATCATTTGTTTTTTATTTCATCTGATGCACCCGAAGATACTTCAAACATAAATGCTTGGGCAGAAATGCCAGCTGGGAATTACCTAATTTATCCTATAGATGAAGAAGGAATAACTTTCTGGTGGTATAAGTAAAACGCACAAAATGTGCAAAACAAAAAGGCAGTTCGCAAAGCGAACTGCCTTTTTTTCTTTATAAAATGTATCCTCTAGTCTTTAAGGAAAGGATTTGGATTACTCGGATTATAGTCCTGCAATTCAACTGTACCTTCCTTTGGATTTATTCCTGTGATATTGAGCGTATTCATAATAATACTGAGGATACTCCATACAGCAATCATAATAAATATACCAATGACACCAAAGAGCATATGTTTCTTGCCGATGGTTCGTGCTTCTTCATTTTCAGTATTTGAAATAAATTCAAAGATACCCCAAAGAAAATAAACGACCGCTAAGGCAAACAAAAGTATGATGATTGGGTTGATGATCAACCTATCAACATTACTAATGAAAGCATCGAGGCTCTCACTTGCATATGCAACATTTGTAAAGAATACATTCATAAAGTATTAACAACTTCCTGGAATACAAGGCACTTGAATACTTGCGTTGTTTGTAACACCGAAAGTATCCTTGAGGATAGTAACAAGTCCCCAGATAGAAACGATAACAGCGAGACCGATAAGACCATAGATCATCTTGTCGCGTCCTGCAGTCTTTGCTTCTTCTTCTTTTGCAACAACATAAGAAACAACTCCCCAGATAAAGTACACAACTCCAAGACCAATGAGTATTGGAATTATGAGGTTAATAAATTCACTGATTTTACAAATGATATAACCTAAAGTAACACCGTTTGCACCAGCTACGATAGATGATGATGCACATGTTGCAGTTGATGTTCCAATTGTTTGAGCGAAAGCTAAAACAGGAAGGAGTAATGCTGAAGCGAAACCTGTCAAACCAATAATTTTCTTTTTCATATATAATTTTATATTTAATAATAATAATTTAAACCCAGCGACCTTTTTTAAAATAAATTCCCTAAACAAATAGGCTTCCTACATTATATCGTGTACTGAAAATAGGCGCAATACTATGGCGTCGTCTCCAATTGTGGACCAGCAGATTGTATACCAAAGGTATCACCCAATATCTGTACCATCCCATAGATCGATACAATGACCGTAATAGCTATCAACCCCCATATGATAAACTGTCTGCCCTTTTCTCTCTTTGCTTCTTCTTCTGCTCCTGCGATGTATTGGACGACGCCCCAGATGAAGACGACGAGAGCCATACCCATAATGAGCGGAATAATAGAATGACTGATAATACAAGTCGCATAATTTATGATATCTTGTGCTTTTGAATCACCAGGAAGTGTGCAAGCAATACTCGGTACTGTAACACCTGTACCTGCTTGCTCGGGATCAGTCTGTATATTATCGACTGAAGGAGCAACAGGTACTTGATGCACACCAAAAGGATTACCATTATACTGGATGGGTAATTGCGCAAAAGATATTTGCGTAGAGAAGAAAAACAAAAAAAGAAAAATAAATAATTGTTTCATATTAATTGTTGACATGAACTCTAGGTACAACAAATGGCACACCAAATGTATTATTGAGAACTCGTACAAGACCCCATACAGAAATCATTGCAAATATTCCGATCAACCCCCATATGATAAACTGTCTGCCCTTTTCTCTCTTTGCTTCTTCTTCTGCTCCTGCGATGTATTGGACGACGCCCCAGATGAAGACGAGAATCGCTAAACCAAAAATAAATGGTGTCACAGAAGAACCGATAATACAAACGACATAGCTAATCAGATGATGAAACTGTGGATTTACTTGAAGTACACAACCAGCGAAAAGAATATTTGTGTTGTTTAGTTTAAAATTCATATTATAGAGCAAGTATTGTTTCTGATATAAGCTGTGCTAAAGCCCATGAACCAAGAAGTATTGCAGCACCAATACACGTATACAATAATGCATCTTTTGCTGTTTTTAATTTCTCACTATTTCCTCTAGCAGATACGAAAAGGAAACCAGAGTAAATAATAGCGAGTGCAATGATAGGTATACCAATCTTCAGTACCCCAGCAAGAATAGCCTTGATGAAAGAATTGATATCATTATATTTAATAGGATTAGTAATCTTACCGTCAGAAGAAACTGAATTTTGTCCTGTAGGATTTGTACCGCCCGTATTAGAACCTGATGTATTAGAAATTACAGGATTCGTACCACCACTTTGTGCAAAAGAATACACAGGAGAAAATAAAACTAGAGAAAATAAAAATACTGAAAGGAAAAAAGAAATTCGTGTTGTTTTATTTATAGAATTCATTTTTATATTATACATTATATTAAAAACCAATCCAAGAGCCATCGTAGCCAAGCGTATCGAGCACCAGATGGACGATGAGCCAAGCGGCGGCGGCAAATATAAGCCCCATAACAACTCCCCCTGCTATTGATTTGGCTTTATTTCGTGCACCAGCACTCTCATCTCCAGCAGTAATCATCAAGAACCCCGCATAACAAAACATAATAGCAGCGATAGGAATCGCTAATTTAAATAAAATAAAATTTAAAACTTTATTTATGAGATCCATCAAATCATCCCAACCACATCCAGCCTTAGGACAAGGCACACTGATACCTTCCCCTTTCGTAGAAAGATCTATCGTAGTATCAGCAAAAGAAAAAACCGGTCCGAGTAAAAGACAAAGTATCACAAATACGAAACAAGATTTTAGAAAAATTTTATACATATAAATTATTTTGATAAAAGAAGGTTGAGTTTCGACGAAGCATCACTGATACTATTTTCAATTGATAAATTGTTTGATAAAACATTTTCTACCATTCTCTGGAAGACTGCATCAGTTTCTGCTGGTGCAGGGTCGAGCCAGCTTCGAGCAAATAATGCGGAATTATAAAAAACTGGGAAATACGCATCCGTGGGCTTTGTATTTAAAAGGTCTCTTCTCGCTGGAGCGAGAAGTAAGTTGTTGGCAAATTGTTTAGAAAAATCTCCTGTTGCTAAAAGTCCTGCAACGGTAAAAGCGACAGTTGGATTTTTTGTCGATGCAGATATTGCGACAGCTTGTGTATGCCCAAAAGTAAGTTTGAAATTTGAATTTTTAATCTGTGGTACTGGAGCAATATAAAAATTCTCATTTGGGTTACGCGCAGTGAGGTCAGCGAGTTCGCTCGCAAAACCAAAATAAAAAGTTAATTTTTCAGAAGAAAAAGCATCTCGAGAATTTTGTAAAGATCTATTCCAGGAATACAAAGAATTTGCAGGATCTGCAAATGAAGTATAGAAACGAAGCACTGAGCTCAGATTTCCACCAAGTGTATTTTCTCCATCATTGTTGAGAACAGACAACAATGTACCATTTTTTTCACGAACAATCGGGTTACCTAATTGCATAAAAATCATAGAAATAATGTCTTTCGCGTGTAAAATATTACTAAATTGTCCGAGAGCAAAAGCACTTTTTGTAATCTTTCTATCTTGATCTTTTTTTGTAAATACTGGTACGAGACTTTCCAAATCATTCCAATAGACTGGAGGAGTCACAATGCCTTCAGCATCAAGATGGCTACGATTGTAATACATAATCATAGGATCAATAGAGAGTGGTAAAGCAAGTGTTCCCTTTTCACTTAAATAAATCTCACCTGCTCCAGCAAAAGTATTTTGGAAAGTTGCCTGCGGGAAACTTGCATAAGGTATAGGCATAATTTTATTTCTGAAATGAACGATCATATCATCGGGTAAGATGAAAAGGTCCGGACCTGTATTTGTAGCAAGTGCTTCAAGTAAATCTTGGTCAAAACTTGCTCTATTTTTCTGTACATATTTGACCGTCAGTGTTTTGTTTTGAGAAGTAAAATTATTAATCAAATTATTCATCATATCAGCTTTTGCTGTACCCCAAAGGACAACACTACCAGTGACGACAGCCTCATCTTTACCTCCGATTTTTACAATACCTGCAAAAACCAAAACACCAAAAACTGCCAAAGCGACAAAGACGATCAAAACAATGAGTTGAAAATTTCCTAATTTTTTCATATCTTTCTAAATATCATACCATAATGGTGCTCACCAACGTCAATATCTCTATCGAAAACAAATTTTTGAGCTTTAAACATATCTCGAGCGACTGTCGGCATAATCAAAGCTTCTTTCTTTGGGCTGAAAGTAGAGACCTCAGACCAATCGATAAATAAAATCCTACCACCTATTTTGAGGACTCTATATGCCTCTTCTAAAACTTTCTCTTTGTGTATTGCTTGGAATAAAATATTTGAAATAATAACGACATCGACAATAGAATCGTTTAATTTTGTCCCGCCAGATTTTTCTATATCAGCCCAAAGTATTTCTATATTTCTGACATTTTCTTTTTCTGCTTTGTCTTTAAGAGTAGTTAAAAAATCTTTTTGTATTTCTATTGCATAGACTTTACCATTTTGTGCAAGTTTTGCAGCTGGAATAGAATAAAATCCAGACCCTGCGCCAAAGTCAGCGACAATCATCGTATCAGCAATACCAAAATTTCTTAAAATTTTTACTGGATCAGCAAACATGATTTTATTATAGCAACAAGTGAGAATTTATGCACAGGTGAGAGATGCAATACCATCACCAGCGCGGAGACGCATAATAGTCACTCCTTGAGTTTGTCTGCCAAGCGAAGGAATATCTTTGAGCGCTGTGCGGATGACTTGTCCTTTCTTTGACATAGCGATCAATTCTTCTTCATCACCCATCAAAACTTTTGCAACAATGAGCTTGCCTGTTTTTGGAGTGACTTTTGCAGTCTTGATACCAGAGCCACCACGATTTTGAACTTTGTATTCAGAAAGTTTTGTCTTTTTACCGAGTCCATTTGCAGACATAATAAGGAAAGAACCGTCGCCATGACCTTTTTTAATAACATCTACACCAATAATCTCATCGCCTTTGTCGAGTTTCATACCACGCACACCTCCTGCAGTACGGCCCATTTCACGTATATCGGATTCTTTGAAACGAATAGATTGACCACTTGATGTCGCAAGCATAACTTCATCGCCTTTTTCTACGAGAAGTGCTGAAGCAAGCTCATCGCCTTTGTCGAGACGAATAGAAATAATTCCACTTCGACGAACATCTTTAAAACTCTCACCTGACATTTTCTTTGCTGTACCATTTTTTGTGACAAGCATAAGAGATATTGCAGATTTCTTTGATTCTTTTGTCATCGGCAAAATTGAAGTGACTTTTTCTTCGGATGTGAGAGAAAGGAAGTTCATAATCGACTTACCTTTCGTCGCGCGACGACCTTCAGGAATATCGTACATTTTTATCTGATATGCCTTGCCAAGGTTTGTGAAGAAAAGAAGATCACTATGCGTAGAACCTGAGACTAGCATAGTGACGAAGTCCTCTTCTTTCGTCTCAAGATCAACAACGCCGACACCACCACGCTTCTGAGCGCGATATTCTGATGGGTCAGTACGCTTTACATAGCCACCCGCAGTGAAGACGAGCATTGTTTCTTTTTCTGGTACGAGATCTTCTTCAGAAATTTCTTTCACTCCGCCTTTGATGATTTTTGTACGGCGATCATCTGCATATTTATCTTTTATCTCAGCAAGCTCTGTAGAAATAACTTTAAGCATTTTCTTTGGACTTGCGATGAGCTCTTGCATTTCTTTTATGAAATTTTGTTTTTCTTTCAATTCTTCTTCGATGAGTTTTCTTTCGAGACCAGCGAGCTTCTGGAGCTTCATATCGAGAATAGCCTGTGCCTGAAGATCTGAGAATTTAAATTCTTTCATTAAGGCGAGCTTTGCTGTCGCTCCGTCTTTGGATGCGCGAATCGTCTTGATAACTTTATCGATAAAATCGAGTGCTTTTTTCAAGCCGAGCAAGATGTGCTCACGCTCTTGTGCTTTGCGAAGATCGTACTCTGATCTTCTTCGGACTATTTCTTTTCTATGTAAAATAAATTCATCAAGGATTGATTTGAGAGAAAGTGTCTGTGGCACGCCGTCGACAAGTGCGACCAAGTTGTAGTTGAAATTCTGTTCGAGCTGAGTGTTTTTGTAAATATAGTTGAGAACTTTTTCTGGATATGCGCCAGCTTTCAAGTCGATAGCAATACGAATATCTTTTGTAGATTCATCACGAAGTCCTTTGATACCTTCTATCTTTTTCTCTTGGACGAGTTCAGCGATAGACATAATCAAGTTTGATTTGTTTACACGGAAAGGGATAGAAGTAATGATGATTTGAAATATTCCACCTTTCTGCTCGACAATTTCCGCTTCACCACGACAGACAACGCCTCCACGACCAGTCGAATATGCATGAAGCATATCCTTGTATCCGTAGACGAGACCACCCGTAGGAAAATCTGGACCTTTGATGAATTGCATCAAGTCTTCTGTCGTCGCATCTGGATTGTCTATAAGATGAAGTGTGCCTTCGATGACTTCAGCGAGATTGTGTGAAGGAATATTTGTTGCCATACCGACAGCGATACCGAGTGTGCCATTGAGCAATAGTGATGGAACAGCAGAAGGAAAAACAATTGGTTCTTTGCGTGTCTGGTCATAGTTTGAACGATAGTCGACTGTCTCTTTTTCAAGATCACGAAGAAGCTCGCCTGAGACTTTTGACATCTTTGCTTCGGTATAACGCATCGCTGCGGCATTGTCGCCATCGATAGAACCGAAGTTACCCTGACCGATGACGAGCGGATAGCGATATGAGAAATCCTGTGCCATATTGACCATTGCATCGTAGACAGATGCATCGCCGTGCGGGTGGTATTTTCCGAGCACATCTCCCACTACGAGCGCTGATTTTCGGAAACGTGCAGACGATGTGAGGCCGAGCTCGCTCATCGCAAATAAAATTCTCCTGTGCACTGGTTTCAAACCATCACGGACATTTGGCAATGCTCTATCGGTAATGACAGACATAGCATAAGAAATGAAAGAGTCTTTCATTTCTGTGACAATATTGACTGGGAGTATCCCGTCGCGTCTTTCTATTATTTCTTCTGGTTCTATATCTTTCTTCGCCATAAAATTTATCTTACCACATCAGGAGAGTCGCTGGAAATATTTTTGTATCCATCGACAACACTGGCCTTAAGAACTGTGAACGGTTCTAAATCTTTTTTAACAGAAACTTGCGTTTCTTTTTTACCAAGCGTTTGATCGAGACTATACACCCAAAGAAGAACGAGGATGGTTGTAAAAACAAGCATAGATATATGCAAAATTTGTTTTCTTACGTGTTCTGGTTGTGTCCTTAATTGTCGGATAAATTTTCTCATATTATGATTGTTGTAATACAATGACTTCCCCTTCTTTGCCGTCGAGATCTTTTCTCTTGAGTGTAAGTTTATCGACTTTTTCTGCACTCTCAGCACCTTCTTCTTTAAGAAAAGCTTTGAGTGATTCTATATCGTAATCCATTGGAATGATGAGCTTCGGTTCAAGTGATGCAGAAAGTTTTGATGCATTTTTTGCATCGAGCACATCCTTTCCTCCGACTGGAATAAAAAGAATATCAGGATTGCCTATCGCTTCGATTGCTTCTTTTGGAAGAGTTCCTTCTCCAAGTGCTCCAAGAAAAGCGATATTGATATTGTCCATCGAAAGCGTATAAATAGTATTGATATATTTCTTACCACCGAGAGTTGCATCGGACATGATACCTTTGACGAAGATCTCTCGAACTTCATAATCTCCAGGGCCTGAGATGATAAATGGCTCACGCTCGCCATGAGAAAGCTGAGCGACGCCATTGTAGTCTGCATGGTTTGTCGTAATGAGTGCTATGTCAGAGCCGAATTTTGTACCAGAAGAACTTTTTGAATCTTTACTGATCGGATTGAAAGCAACGGTCAATTCCCCTTGTTGAATCTTGAAAAACTGCTTGCCGAAATATGTGATTATCATAGGTTGCATTATAACAAAATTTTTGATAGAGTGGAAGTATTAAAAGTATGGATTTAGGATAACACCGTGAGACACGAGTCAAGCGACGCCTAGACCTGACAATCCGCTTTTTATGCGGATTTTTTAATTTATTATGAAAAAAGATATAGAAGAAGTAAAAGTAGACGATTCACCACTCAAGATCATGCTTGATAAAAGTATGAACTGGCCAGAGATGGATTCTCTTATAGAAGGACCGGTTATTCTCATTCAGAAATCATCTGTCTATGTGGACCTTGCACCTTTCGGTACAGGTATCATATACGGCCGTGAATTCATGAATGCGAAAGACATTATCAAGAAGATTGCTATCGGTGATACGATCAAAGCAAAAATCGTCGACCCAGAAAACGAAGACGGTTATGTCGAGCTCTCTCTCAAAGAAGCAAAGCAAGCCCTCATCTGGTCTGATGCTGAAAAAGCAATCAAGTCAAAGACGATAATGAGCCTCGAGATCAAGGATGCCAACAAAGGCGGACTTATCTTGGAATGGCAAGGTATCCAGGGCTTCCTCCCCGCTTCACAGCTCAAGCCTGAGCACTACCCTCGCGTAGAAGATTCTGACAAAGATAAGATCTTGAAAGAATTGAAGAAGCTCGTCGGAACAAAAATTTCTGTCATGATCATCTCAACACTTCCAAAAGAAGGCAGACTTATCTTCTCTGAAAAAGAAAACAATCCTGAAGAGAAACAAGAAATCATTAGCAAGTACGCTCTCGGTGAAGAAATCGAATGCACTATTGCAGGACTCGTCGACTTCGGCGTCTTCCTTAAATTAGAAGAAGGTCTTGAAGGTCTCGTCCACATCTCTGAACTCGACTGGGGCCTCGTAGAAGATCCTCGTACGATGTTTAAAGTCGGCGACAAGATCCGTGCAAAGATCATCGACATCAAAGAAGGCAAGATTTCCCTTTCAATCAAAGCTCTCAAGGAAAATCCTTGGAAAGAATATGAAGGCAAGTTGAAGAAAGGAGACATCATCAAAGGTGTCGTCATCAAGTACAACAAGCACGGCGCATTGGTTTCTATCAAAGAAGGTGTTGCTGGACTCGTCCACAATTCTACTTTCGGTACAGAAGCAAAGCTCCGTGAAAGTTTGGAACTCGGTAAGACATACAGTTTCCAAATCACGCTCTTTGAGCCAAAAGATCACAAGATGACTCTTGCATTCCTCGAAGAAAAGAAATAATCTTCATTAAAAAATCCCTCATACGAGGGATTTTTTAATTTGACAGAAGTATTAGGAAGAGTACATTTATATTAAACACGCTTTATGTCTCACCTTTAATTCTTTGTAAAATGGAAAATAATAAAATCCTTACCTTGAAAAAATTAATACCTCTAATAGAAATTCTTAAAGAGAAAGATTACGTTGCAGACATTTTACCTTCTAAAAATGAAGAAGAATATATATTTTTTGCACACTTAGATGATAAAAATACAAACATTAAGTCATTGTATTACATAACTTTACATTTTTTTCAATACGACAATTATAAAATAATAAAAAAAACAAAAAAAAGAATTGTTTTATGGAAAGAAAATATTGACCTAGAAATAACAATGTATCCTTACTTTTTATTTAGCAGGAATATTAGTTTTAGTAATTTTTTTGAAGGTTTTATAACAAAAATAAAATTATTCAAAAACTAAAAAACAGAAGCAATGCTTCTGTTTTTTTAATTATACAAACTCATCGCTTTGCCTAGACCGTCTGAATAAAAAGTATCTATGGCTTCAACTATTTTCTTTGAAAGTTTTTTCAATTCTGCTAATTCTTCTTTTTTGAATTCTCCGAGTAGGAATTTGAGCACTGCATCTTCCCCTTTCGGCTTTTTCAATTTCCCTGTCGGCGTCGAGGGACAAATACCGACGCGAATGCGAACGAATTCTTCTGTCTTTAATGACTTGATAATCGAGCCGACGCCATTATGACCTCCAGCAGACCTATTGAAAGAGATTTTCATTTTTCCAAGAGGTAAATCAATATCGTCATATATAACAATAAGATCACTTAAATCTTTTTTGGATTTTATAAGTGGGGCTACAACTTTACCAGAATTATTCATAAAACTATCTGGCATAACAAATTTCACTTTAGCTTGTATTTTTTCTTCAATAAAAGAAATCATAATACGCCCAGTATTATGGCGTGTTTTTTCGTATTCTACTCCGGGATTTCCAAGTCCGACAATATATTTCATGTTTATATGATACCATCAAAAAAAAATTAAAGAATTATATATCAACAGAAAATAAATTAGAAAACATATTTGTCCTTTGTGTCAATGTTGTTTTGTGGTAAAATAGACCAATGGAACAACAAAATGAATTGAAAAATCTAGATAAAAAACAAACTTTCAAAGAATCCTTCTGGGAGCTTGTTCGTTTTGCATTAATCGCAATTGCGATAGTACTACCCGTCCGCATATTTATCGCTCAGCCATTTATCGTCTCAGGATCTTCTATGGTTCCGACATTTCAAAATGGTCAGTATTTAATCGTCGATGAGATCAGCTACCGATTTGAAGATCCAAAAAGAGGTGACGTGATAGTATTTCGTTACCCAAATGACACAAAGAAATTTTTTATAAAAAGAATCATCGGACTTCCTGGTGAAACTGTCGATGTGAAAAAAGAAGAAACGATAATTACAAATAAAGAAAACCCAAATGGTTTTGTTCTCGATCAATCATATGTCGTAAACCATTCACAAGATAATGCGCATAAAGTCTTAGGGAGTGATGAATACTTTGTGATGGGAGACAATAGATCAGGAAGTTCAGATTCAAGATACTGGGGCCCAGTACAGAAAAAATTATTAGTCGGTCGTGCATTTTTACGTTTATTTCCAGTAAATCAAATCGATGTTTTACCAGGAGCATATAATTAATTATGAAAAAAACAACAAGTACAAAAAAAGCTGCAAGCAAGAATTTAGGATCACCGAAAGGAATGAGAGATATTATGAATGAGGAGTATTACAGCTTCCAAGGCTTTTTTGAAAAAGCGCAAGAGGTGGCTATCTACTACGGTTTCAAACCAATAGAAACACCAATGATGGAACATGAAGAAGTATTCACATCTGGTATCGGTGAAGGCACTGACATTGTCGATAAAGAAATGTATACACTCAAGACTAAAGGTGGTGACCATCTTGCACTCCGCCCAGAACACACAGGTTCCTTAATGCGTGCATATATCGAGCAAGGTATGCAAAATATGCCTCAGCCAGTAATGTTCTATCAATACGGCCCAGTATTCAGACACGACAATCCTCAGAAAGGACGTTACCGACAATTTTGGCAATTTGATATGGATTCTCTAGGTAGTGAAAAAAGTATTATGGATGCGCTTGTCATCAAGGCTGGTATGAGTATCTTAGAAGAAGCAGGAGCATCGAACCTTTCAATCGATATCAACTCTATCGGTGACAAAGAATGCCGATCAGGATATATAAAAGAGCTCGTCAGCTACTACAAAAAACATATGAATGACTTGCCTGCGATCGACCGAGAAAGATTAAAGACTAATCCCCTCCGTATTCTCGATTCAAAAGATTTAAAAACAAAAGAAATAAATGAGGGAGCTCCTGATGCAGTTTCATTTCTCTGTCCTGCGTGCAAAAAGCACTTCAAAGAAGTTTTAGAATATCTAGAAGAAATGGGAATCCAGTACAACTTAAACAAATGTTTAGTGCGTGGACTTTCATATTACACAAGAACTGTTTTTGAAATTATCGATGAATCAGATAGTGAGACAAAAGGTATGGCAATCGCTGGTGGAGGTAGATATGATTATCTCGGCAAACAACTTGGTAGCAAAAAAGATGTCCCAGCAGTCGGACTTTCTCTTTCTGCAGACCGCGTACTCCTTATGCCTTGGTACAAAAAACTTTCTCCGAGAATTCTGAAAAAACCAAAAGTATATTTTATTCAGCTTGGTAGTGATGCAAAATTGAAAAGCTTAAATGTTATAGATTTGTTGCGCAAAGCGCATGTGCCAATAGCGCAATCACTTTCAAAAGACACACTCGGTGCACAGCTCGCTATCGCTGAAAAATTGCAGATCCCATATGCGCTCATCTTCGGACAAAAAGAAGCCCTCGACAATGCAGTCATCGTCCGTGATATGTCTAATCGTTCTCAAGAAACCATCAAACTCTCCAGATTGCTCGAATATTTAAAAGAAATTAAATAACACTATGGTAAAAGAAATTCTCCAAAGAAATGAAAAAGTTCTACGAGAAGTTGCAAAAGCTGTACTGATAAAAGATATCGGTTCTCTCAAGATTAAAAAAGTTCTCAAAGATATGGCTATCGCTCTTGAAAAACAGCCAGATGGCGTGGCTATTGCAGCACCACAGATAGGTTCGTCCCTTCGTATTTTTCTCGTTGCTGGAAAAGTTTTTGACGAAAATTTTTTGAAAGATGAAGATGAAAAAACATCTGATAAAAAAACTGTTATAGATAGTCTGGAAGAGAAAAAAGGAAATCATAATCTTGTTTTTATTAATCCAAAAATTCTAAAATTATCAAGAGAAAAAAAATGGGTTCCTGAAGGATGCCTTTCTGTGCGATGGCTGTATGGTAGGACGCATCGTTCTACTAAAGCAACAATAGAAGCACACAATGAAAAGGGAGAGAAATTTATCCGTGGAGCAAGTGGATTGCTCGCACAGATCTTTCAACACGAGACAGATCACTTGAATGGCATTTTATTCCACGATCACGCAAAAGATTTAAAAGAAGAGGAAGATCCACAAAATCAACATGCCAAATAGAAAAGATTTAAATTTTGTGTTTTTTGGAACACCGGACGTCGCAAATGAGACACTTACGATATTAAAAAATTCTGGATATATTCCCACACTCATTGTCACTGCTCCAGATAAACCACAAGGAAGAAACCTTGTACTCACTGCCCCGCCAGTGAAAAATTGGGCAATAGAAAATAATATCCCATACATACAACCAGAAAAAATAACTCTTGAAGAATTAAAAATTACTTCATCTGATCTTTTTATTGTTGTTGCATACGGAAAAATACTACCAGAAAATATTATTATATTCCCTCAAAATGGTTGCTTAAATATTCACTACTCTCTCTTACCGAAATACAGAGGAGCTTCACCTGTCGAATCAGCAATTTTACACGGCGATACAGAAACAGGTGTCACTATCCAAAAAATGGAATATAAAATGGATTCTGGTCCGATCGTTGCACAAGAAAAAACAATAATTCCACCTGATGAAAAAGCATCTGATTTAAAAAAACGATTGATACAAATCGGTGGTGATCTCTTAGTCAAAACCTTACCTGATTTTATAGATGGAAAGATTGAATGTGTGAAACAAAATGAAGAGCAATCAACATACTGCGCAAAAATCAAAAAAGAAAATGGCCTAGTAGATTTAGAAAAAGATTTACCAGAAAATATCTACAACAAATTTAGGGCATATGCTACATGGCCAAGAACGTTCTTTTTTAAAGATAATAAAAGAATTATCATTACCGATGCGGTAATGGAAGATGGTAAGTTTACAATAAAAAAAGTCCTTCCTGAAGGCAAAAAAGAAATTGACTACTTGCTCTTCCTTTCTCAGTAAACCTTTCTTCCCTATATCTTTCATATTTAGTATAATAAAGAGTATTAACAATATATATTAATATTAGTAAATAGAATTTATCATATGAATAAAAAATTGAGTGTAGGTGTTGTTTTAGGAACCTTAATCGTGCTTGGTGTACTTATCGGAATTGTTTTCAATAGAAATTTAATTACTGATACAAACAACCAGCTTGCAAGTGTCATCGGTCCAACAATTACAAATATTAAGGTAAGTAACATTACTGCAACAGGAGCAATTGTTACTTGGACAACCAGTAAAGCTTCATCGACAAGCGTAGAAACTAAAGAAAATTTCTTGTCAGTCTGGGTAGTAGCTCCATATAATGTTGGCAATATCAATGGTTTAACAACACACAAAGCTATCATTACTGATCTTAAATCAAATACAAAATATTCTTACCGTGTGACTTCTTGTGATAGTACAAATAGCTGTAAAACTTCAAGCAGTAATTCATTTACAACAATCAAAGCTATCGATACTACAGCACCATCGACTCCTACAGATCTCGTAACAACAAATATTACTGATACAACAGCGACTATTTCTTGGTCAGCATCGACAGACAATGTAGCAGTTGCAGGATACAATATATATAAAAATGGATCTACTATTGCGAGTAACAGTAGCCTCATCACAACAACAAGCTACCTCGCAACAGGACTCATAGCTGGTACTTCCCGTACATATGCAGTGAGTGCTGTTGATGCTACAGGAAATATGTCAGCACGAAGTACAGAATTTACATTTACAACAACAGGAGGAGTTTTAGCGACAGATACCTGTCCGAATGCAGTTACCAATCCTTCAGATGCGAGAGATGTCTGGGCATGGCATTCAAATACACAACTCGTAACACCAAACTCAACATATCAAAATCAATTCTTTGCTTTTGCTGATTCACATAAAGTGAAGACTATCTATCTCAATGCAAATCCATCTTTCCTATCTGGAAGTTCCGCAAACAATATAAAAGATTTCTTAAATAAAGCAAAGACACACTGTATGGATGTCGAAGCACTCGGTGGTGCTGAGAATTGGGTCGCAACTCCAGGTAATCCTTACTTTACTAAAGGGGTAACAACAACAGCTGCAGTTGATTTTGCTAATGCAGTCAAAAATTTCAACAATAGCATCGTCAGCCCAAATGCTAAATTCTCAGCAATACAACTCGATGTAGAGCCACACACAATCAGCTCCACTGATGGATATTATCCTTACTGGAATATGGCTGATGCAACATATACAAAAGAACAATCAAACATAGCAATTGCAAATGCACTCATTGATATGCTTCACGAAGTCAGAGGTGTCGTTGGAACAAGTGTAAAAATAAATCTCGCTCCTCCACGCTGGTATGATACAAATGCTACTCTTCAATCATTCAATCGTACAGGTGCTGGCATCACAGGCAAAAATGCTATGCAATATATGTTTGATGAAGTAGATACAATCACTCTTCAGGATTATGTCACTACAGCAGACTCTATTTACACTTATGCAAAAGGTGAATTAGATTATGCAGTAGCAAATGGTAAAAAAGTAAAAATTGGTCTTCTCCTCGATCAAGATACAAGTGCTCCAACAAGTACATACTACGGCAGTACTTGTACAAAATTAAATACTGATATTGCATCTTCATATGCAATGATGACTTCAGCACAAAAAGCAGTATTTGATGGATATGCTATCGAACAGTATGATACATCTGCTGGCTATCCAAGCTCATGGTCTAGTTTCTGTCCGCAATAAGCTACAAAAAAAGCCTCGCAACCTTTGGTTGCGAGGCTTTTTTATTTCACCTTTATTTCCCTTGCAGTAAAATATTTAGTATTATATAAGTATTAATAATATTATAAACTAGAATATTTTGTATGAATAAAAATTTAAGACTTGGCGTTGTATTAGGGAGTTTAATTTCGCTCGTCGTACTCGGTGTTATCGTTTCTAATAAAAATTTAGGTAATACAAGTAGCCAGCTCGCAAGCCTCGTTGGTCCAACAATTACAAATGTCAAAGTAAGTAACATCAGTACAACCAAAGTAAGTATTGATTGGAAAACTGACGTACCAAGCACCACAAAAATAGAAATCAAAAAAGCTTGGACGGTAAGTTGGGTCATTCCTTCAGGTAGTGGAACTAGCACAAATCTCACCACTGATCATACTGTTGATATCGACAACCTTATTTCGAATACAAAATATTCTTACCGTGTGACTTCTTGTGAAGACACCATCGGTTGTAAAACATGGACATCAAGCACACGATTCACAACACTCAAAACAACTGGCACTGACCCTACTGATACAGAAAATCCAACAATACCGACAAATCTTAATGTCTCAAATATTACACAAACAAGTGCTACAATTTCTTGGACAGCAAGTACAGATGATGTCGCAGTCTCAGGATATAATATCTATAAAAAAGACACATCTGGCGTTGTTACTAAAAGTAATACTTCCCTAATCACAGGAACGACTTATAATGCAACTGGTTTAACTCCTGGTATTACAAGAAGTTATCAAGTGGAAGCAGTAGATACGTCAGGTAAACTTTCTGGATTAAGTAATGCTGTTGTTTTTGCAACAACAGGTGGTGTGACTAGTGACACCACCTCCCCAACCTCTCCTACAGGACTTTCTTCTTCAAATATTACACAAACAAGTGCCACAATTTCTTGGACTGCAAGTACTGATAATATTGGAGTTACTGGATACGATGTGTATGTTGGTGGAATTTTAAAGACTAGTGTTACAAGTACTACTGCTTCTCTTACAGGGCTTACTGCTGGTACTACATATAGTGTTACAGTGAAAGCTAAAGATGCTGCGGGAAACCCTCCTACTGCGAGTACTGCTCTGTCTTTAACAACCCTATCTTCAATAATAATTCCTCCTGCTGATATGCAAGCGCCAAGCATACCAACTTTAACTCTTATTTCAAAAACAGATGTAAGTGCAGCAATACAATGGACAGCAAGTACTGATAATGTCGCTGTTGCTGGTTATCATGTTTATAACAATGGAGTTGAAATAGGTAATACATCTACTGCAACTTCAATCACAGCTAATGGCCTTAGTCCTGCAACCACATATAATTTCACTGTAAAAGCTTTTGATACAGCGACACCAGCAAACTTATCTACAGCAAGTAATATTCTTACTATAACTACAGATGCTTTACATGATGTTACGCCTCCAACAGCTCCAAGCAATTTAACTTCTTCAAATCTAACTCCACATTCAGTAGATATTGCTTGGACAGCAAGTACAGATAATGTCGGAGTTATCGAATATCAAGTTTATGTAAATGGAACACTTGTAGGTGGTACAACTTTAGCTACTTCTATACATGCTTCAACTCTTTTCGAAAATACAACATATACTTTTACAATCAGTTCAAAAGACGCAGCAAACAATTACTCTCTACTAAGTACTCCTTTAACGATAACAACACCACAAGACAATCCATCTGCACCGACAAATCTAATCCTAATTTCTAAAACCCATAACTCAGCAGCAATGCAATGGACTGTTCCCGTAGTAACAGGAGGATTATCACCTATCGCTTCTTATGAAATTTATGTAAACGGTACATTAATAGGATCAACACTTTCTGCAACTTCAATCACAGCTAATGGCCTTAGTCCTGCGACCACCTATGTATTCACAGTAAAAGCAAAAAATAGTTTAGGTCATCTTTCATCTTCAAGTAACTCTCTTTCTGTTACAACAGATACAGCACCCGATACTCAAGCACCAACTGCTCCTACAGGACTCAATGCTCCAGCCACAGAGATTACGACAAATTCTCTCAATCTCTATTGGACAGCAAGTACTGACAACGTTGGAGTAGTAGAATATCAAGTATTCAAAAATGGAGTTCTTATTACCGGAACAGTAACAGCAACATCAGTACCAATCACCAGCCTTACTCCTGCGACCACATACACATTCACAATCAAAGCAAAAGACGCTGCGGGGAATCTCTCTCCTCTTAGTACTGCCCTTTCAGTGACAACAAAAACTCCAGCCGACACCACCTCCCCATCAACACCTACAGGACTTACAACTTCAAACATTACACAAACAAGTGCAACAGTTTCTTGGACAGCAAGTACTGATAATATTGGAGTTACTGGATACGATGTGTATGTTGGTGGAATTTTAAAGACTAGTGTTACAAGTACTACTGCTTCTCTTACAGGGCTTACTGCTGGTACTACATATAGTGTTACAGTGAAAGCTAAAGATCTTGCGGGGAATGTTTCAGTGGCAAGTAATGTTTTGTCTGTGGTGACAGTTAGTGCTGACACAACAGCACCGACTATTTCTGCAATTAGTTCAATACCAAATGATACTGGTGTGACGATAACTTGGACGACGAACGAAGCATCTGATTCACAAATCAGTTATGGTTTAACGAGCTCCTACGGTACAACAAGTGTCCTCAATACAAGTCTCGTTACATCACATTCTGTCACTGTCACAGGACTCACTTCAGGAACACTCTATCACTATAAAGTTACTTCAAAAGACGCTTCATTAAATAGTGCTTCATCTGCCGACCAAACATTTACCACGACAACTCCTGCCCCAGTGTGTTTGAATGCAATTACGAATCCTGCAGATGGCCGAGATGTCTGGGCATGGCATGGTAACACAGTCCTCATAACACCAAATTCTACTTACCAAAATAATTTCTTTACCTATGCTGATTCACATAAAATACAGACAATATATCTTAATGCAAACGCATCTTTTGTTAATAACAATGCAACAAATATCAAAGACTTCTTAAACAAAGCAAAAACACATTGTATGAGTGTCGAAGCTTTAGGCGGTGCTGAAAATTGGGTAGCACTTCCAGGTAATCCATACTTCACTCAAGGCGCGACAACGACAGCAGCATTGGATTTTGCTACAGCAGTAAAAAATTTAAACAATAGTATCACAGGAAATAATGCAAAATTCTCAGCGATACAGTACGATGTGGAGCCTCACACAATCGGTTCGACAGACGGTTATTATCCATATTATGGATTAAGTGATGCAAACTATACACCATTACAAGCAAACACAGCCATACTAAATGCATTGATAGATATGACTCAAGCAGTAAAAGCAATCACTGGATCAAGCGTGAAAGTAAATCTTGCTCCACCACGATGGTATGACACTTCAGCTAACCTCAACCCTTTCTCTCGTACAGGAGTTGGAGTGACAGGTAAAAATGCAATGGAATATTTATTTGATAATGTTGATATTCTTTCGATTCAGGATTATGTAAATACTGCTAGCAATATTCATGACGATGCAGTCGGTGAATTAAATTATGCTGCAGCTCATAATAAAAAAGTAAATATTGGAATCCTACTTGATAACAGTGCCCCAGCTTCATCAAACTTCTTTGGTAGTACCTGTGCAAACCTTAACTCAACACTCCAAGGAGCGTACAACCTGATGACCGCAACAGAGAAAAGTGGCTTTGGTGTATTCTCTATAGAACAATACGATACAGGAGCTGGTTATACTGCTGGTACACCGAGTTCTTGGACTGGTATGTGCCCATAAAAATTATTAATAAAAATAAAAAGCCGATTCGCATTTTGCGAATCGGCTTTTTTAATTAGCTTTTCTGATTAATGATCTTTATCTAGTTGTTCACGTTCATTAACAATTACTCCTTCGAGGATAATATGTTCAGGTTTTGAAGGCTGTGGAGGTGCTCCATCGAATACAAGATAAACACTTCTGTATTTAACATTAATCAAACAAGTTTTGTTGTCGTATTTCAAAGCAACTTCTCCTGCTTTATTTTCTTTACCCGTTAAAAAAAGATAATACTTACCATCTACTGGTTTATATTTAAAAGGTAATAATGCAGTAAAACTTTTTTTTGTGAAACGAACATTCAAAGTAGAAAGATCTTTACTATAACTCTCCACAACACCTGGCGTAAGATTATTAAGATCGGCTATTTGGCTATCTCTTTTTTTACCATACACAAGTACACCATCTGTAATTTTTTTTACATTTGTATCCTCATAAAGAACCAAAACAGCAGGACCGGCATTATAAAATTGGAAAATTTTTGTTTCTTCTCCAGTTATATTAAATGTATCTCTAATTGCTGTTGTCCAAGGAATTTTTGCAGATTTTTGCTGTGTTTCATTATTGTAACCCGTACTTTCTTTTGAGCTTTTGCATGACCCAAGTGACAATATAGCTAAAAAAATAATAGCTCTACAAACTTTTTTCTGTATTTTTGGATCCAAAGATTCCAAATCATTATTTTCCATTTGTTTTATATTTAAGGTTTATATTTCAAAGATATTTATTCCCTATTATCTTAGCATAAATGATTTGACAAGTCAAGCTAATTTTGGTAATATTTAAATAGGATTTGTTCATCAAATTTCGATAATAAATAATAAATTTAATCTTTAAAAATCTAATTTTATGGCTAAAAGAAGCATTTCTAAATTACCAGTCGGTAATCCATTTCCAAGTATTATATTTGGTAAAAATGTTCCCGGAATAACTGAACAAAAAAATCAAAAACTATCAAGCTAAAAACGATTTTTACAAAACACCTTTAATCAAAAAACTAAAAAGCCACGTCAAGAAATAACGGTTAAATTACAAACAAAAAAACTCTGCAATTGCAGAGTTTTTTTAATTTAAAAAGAAAATTATTTCTTTTTCTTTTTTGCAGCTTTTTTATCAAGCATGACTTTCTTAACAGCCAATCGCTTTTTAGTTTTCTTTGAATGCCTTGATGGTTTCTTCGGGCTCAATGTTGTACTTCTTTTTGCCATATAAATTTATTTTAATTATTGATAAGATAGTTTTATTATACTTGATAAATACAAAAAATTCAAATGCTATCATCCTTAGAATTTGATAAAATCACTATATGATTAAAAAAGTGATTTCTCACGGCATAACACACAAAACACCAGCTGATTTACAGAAAGCTCTTATTTCTGCTCCGAGAGCTCTAGCGATATGGGAAAACATTACTCCCCTAGCCCGCAATGAATGGATATGTTGGGTAATATCTGGCAAGAAAATAGAAACGAGGGTTATACGCATTAAAAAAGGAATATCGAAATTAAGTGGCGGAATGCGCCGCCCTTGTTGCTGGGCTGGATGTATTCATAGATAGAATATGGTAAAATTATAAGTAATTATAATTAACTAAATGATTCTATGAAGCAAAAATATTTTATTTATTTTCTCGCACCTATAGTATTTTTAGGTTTTATTCAAATAGTAAATTCGCAAACAATCGATAGCCAAAAGCTCGATCCTAATCCTCCAGTAATTACAAACATAAGTGTCACGCCTTTCTCATCTACTTCTGTAATAATCACATGGACTACAGACGAATTAAGTAATTCAAAAGTTTTATATGGTAAAGGCCGAACCAGCAAAAACGAAATTGATCAAAATGATGTAATTTCGCATTCTATTAAATTAGAAAATTTAGATATTGCTACTGAATATGTTTTTTGCGTCGAATCACGTGATAAGGTACAAAACATAGGGCAAAGTTGCGACCACACTTTTACTACGAGCACTCCTATTCCAGCTGACACAACTGCACCAATAATTACTGATGTAATCGCAGAAGATATTTCAACTTCAACAGCCACTATTTCTTGGGTGACAAATGAAATAGCTACAGGCCAAGTAGAATATGGGCTCACATCAACATATGGATTACAAAGTCCATATGATCAGACCCTCAACTTGAATCACTCAATAAGACTAACCGATCTTACAGAAGATACAACTTACCATATACAAGTAGAATCCAAAGATAATTCTAATAACTCATCAAAATCTCAAGATATTACTTTCAAAACACTTAAGAATGAAATTGTGATTCCGCCTTCCACTGCTCTTCCTATCATCACAAATATAACTTCACACAATCAAACATCTTCAAGTGTTTCAATATCGTGGACAACAAACAAAATAACTGATGGCCAGATCGAATACGGAATAAATACAGACTACGGAACAACAACAAACTTAGATAGTGATCTTATAAAACATCATACACAAATAATCACTGGACTTGAAGCAAATACTGCCTACTATGCACGAATACATTCACACGATAACGAAGGTAATGAAGCCATATCCGAAGACTTTATTTTTCAAACGACGAACGGTACGACCATCACACCTCCAGATGAAAATCCACCACCTGTCGAAGAACCTGGTGATGGTTCTGATAATGGTTCTGGTGGAGGTGATACCAATACACCTAGAGATGAAAATCCGGCAGATGCAACTACACCAATAAATAACACAGAAGGTGTATTTAAAAATGGTTCTGGTACTATACAAATCAATCAAGTATCGGGTGTTACTGCATATGGACTCAATCACACAATTCTTATACTTTGGAACAAAGCAAATGAAGCTGATCGTACTGGAATTAAAATTGTCCGTAGTAAAGAAGATTATCCAACAAATCCAAACGATGGTGACCTATTGTATCAAGGCAACGGTATGATATTTAGTGACGTAAACCTAACCAACAATAAGACGTATTATTATTCAGTCTTCGCATATAAAGAAAACTCAATTTATTCAGAACCAGTCCAGCTCTCTATCGCCCCTGTTGAAGACCCATCAAAATATACTTCAGTTCAAATTGATAATGGAAAAATACAAATACTTACGACTCGTGACTTTGGTCTCGGTACACGAGGATTTGTCGTTAATTATCTACAGAACCTTCTAGCTTCTGACCCTACCCTATATCCTGAGGGATTGGTAACTGGATATTTTGGACCATTAACAAAATCTGCAATCATAAGATTCCAAAAAAGACACGGGATACCAGAAACAGGGATAGTCGATGCAAATGTCCGAGCTATCACACGCGACTTAACTGTCCCACAAAACGTCAAACCTGAATTATCACCTCGTAGCAATATGTCACTTGGTTCAACAGGTGACAATGTAAAAGTTTTACAGACTGCATTAGTTCAACTTGATTATTTAGATGAAACTTTTATTGATGGAAATTTTGGAATAGAAACACAACAAGCTGTACTCAAATTCCAAAAAGATAACAATCTTGTAGTAGACGGAATAGTAGGACCAGTCACTCGAGCAAAAGCAATCTTGAAAGTGCACTAAAAGTTATTTTTTACTTATCTACTTTCCCCTTCAAAATTCTGCTCAACAACACCAAATTGCATTGTCTTTGGGTTAAGTTTTAACCAAATACTTTTTCCAACCGATGGTGCCACAGTAAAACTTTCTCCAGGATTTCTATCTGCATAATTTACAACAATAACATTCTGTCTATTGGTTCCATTCGTTGTTTTTCCTTCGTCTATATTAATTGTTTGTGGAGCAATTCGATCTCCCAATAGTACTCCATCTGATCCAATAGGACCACTTACTGTATCAAGTAACGCTACTACATAATAAAATGTGCCACTACCACCTGTATCTTGTGTTACTAAAAAAACCTTATCTACCCTACCATCTTCATTTAAGTCATGTTTTAAATCATTACCGAAATATTTAGTAACTATCTTTGAAGCAGAGCCAGGAGCTGCTTCAATTTCTGAAATGCCGTTCTTTAATGTAATTTTCTGCCCAGCTATCATATATGTACCATCGTGTGAAAAATCCTCTTTAACTGCTTGATTATTAATACTTGTATTATTTTTATATATCGAAAATCCTATAATTATCAAAACTATGGCTACCAAAATTACTGATGTTTTTTTCATATATTAAGTATATACCTATCTACCAAATTACCTAGGACTAAAACAGCATAAAAAACCTTGACTTGTAAAGTTATTTTAAATACTCTAAATGTGGGACAATGTTCGAGTAGCGACTTTGAGTCGGAAATAAAAAAACAGTTCGTTGTAAACGAACTGTTTAAAATAAACTTTCTTATTCCTTGTTACTTAAAAAACGAAATCTAATCCACCATTTGATGAGCATCCTTTAAGGATCACCAAATCTTTTGGATTTTTTTCATCTACATACGCTTTCATTTGTGGCAATAGCTCAATACTGTGTTTGAAAGATTTACTACAAATTTTAGGTATAAATATAGCCAATGAACTCTTAAAAAGATTTTGTGTAGCTTTTTTTCCAAGGCCTTTTCTAAAATAGAATCTTTTAGGAAAAGACATTTTGAAAATGGTCCATAATACTAAATGTGTTATCCTATACAGAAAAACAGGAATATTTAAAGTAAAAACAATTATTTTTTTCATTTTTTAATTATTAAGTTTTTGCATTATTGCTTTTTGAAAACCAGTAAACTGACGCCCAAAGAGCAATATGCAAAGCAAAATAACCAAACATATCAAAGAACCTATACTGAATGTAGTATATCATATATAGTCAAAAAGTCAATGCTACGAACGTGGGAGGATGTTCGAATGATTATTTTGGGGAAATAAAAAAAGCCGCTCCTTATTAAAAGCGGCTTTATAAAATTTCTAAAACTTATTACAAACCACCAACAAAAGTACCAGCGCTATAACTCTTTTCTTTACATTTTTCGCAGTAAGCTTTTCCTGGTTGGCAATTGAGTGACCCATCATCTATTCCGATATGCATAATTTTACTCATAATTTCTTGTGTAGTTAATTTTTCTCCACAATCGCTACAAATTATCTGCTCAATATTTTTTAATGAGAGTTCTTTCTTTGATTGCATTACAAAGAACATTGAGTCCTCAAGTAAATGCTTGCGATCGGTATCATTTCTCCACGGCTCAACAAAGAAATTTCCATTTGGATTTTCCCCTGTAGTATAGGTTCCCTTAGACCATGCATGCACGTGAACCCAATGATAAGTATTATAGAGATCACATTTCCTTAAGAAGAAAAGGTTCTTGCTGGCAAGCGATTTATCTTCCAGGAAGAATTTATTTTTTGTCATAAGCTCTTCAAATACACCGTGGAAAGAAATAGATTCCAGGGTGACATTATTCGATACAGGAAGATCATTCATGATGTCACCATATGTAGAAGGCACAGCATTTTTAATAAGCTTGTAACCTTTTACAGCAATAAGAAGCGATGCTTTGGGTATCTCAAGAGAAAAACCCATTGCTGGTTGTAAATACTGCATTTTGTTTCAATTTTCCCCTGACTAGCGGAGCGCTAATAAATTAATTATTTTATAGAAGACGTTTATTTAGTTACTTACATTCCTATAAGTAAACCGTAACCCTAGGGATTGATTTTTGAATTGCCCCTAAAATTAGAGAACTGTTGTCCTCTTCTTTATTCATTACTTCTTTCCCCAAACGAAAAGAAACAGGATTTTTTGTTTCTCTCGCTACTTTATTTAAGCACTCCTGAATAGAAACAGAAGTTTTATTTCGGAGCTTATCGCTCAAATCGTAGCAAACAATACCCCAATAGACATGATCCTTTTTCTCAAATTTAATAATATCACCAAAAGTTTTTCTTCCAATTTGAGTTAATTCAGGAATTATATTATAACGAGAAAGGAATCCAGCAAAACTCTGTACTGCATCATTTGTATAAAATTGACTACTCAGATCATTGAAGCCACAAGAGAGGTACGTATAGGTACTATCTGTGTTCAACGAAATGATAATATCCTTATTTAAGGTTAACGCAATCGACTCGATTGAATTATTTTTTTTATGTTCTATCATAATTTTATATTTATTTGTTTATAGTTTATTGAAACACTCACCCTGGCCTCCAAAAATGAAAAACAAAGCGAGTAATTCAATAAATAAACAAGAGTTGTGAAAGACCAAATACTTTGCTTAAAGTACTATAGTAAAGATAAAAAGTCAATGCTCCGAACGTGGGAAGATGTTCGAATGAACATAATCAAATTAATTTGCAACTCTTTCTAATTTGATATTTTCATGTGTACCTATAAAATAGGCGTCTTCACTTTCATCGACATATATAACCGAACCATTTAGTATTTTTCCTCCTCCTGCAATTTGAAACATAAAACAACCAAATCCGAAACTATTCCGATCTTTTTCCTTATGAGTAATGCGCACAAAACCATCTTTTATTTCTCCTTCAAAACAATATTTATTTGTATCTATTATTTTTATTTCTTCTGAGCTAGTACTTAATTTTTGAATAGACTCAACCACCATCTCGCCTTTAACCTTATCACCTGTTTGATTAAGAGTCATATTAAATGTAAATGATTTTGTTTTACCATTCCATTTTCCACCAATTAGTGTTGATTTATATTTTTTTGAGAAATACCAAGGTAAAATTATTTTACTGAATAATTTGTCAAAAATCAAAACATAACAAACCGTAGAAATAATACCAATAACTATTGGGTAGAAAAAGTACTTTGATAAAAACAGTATCGTCCAATTAATATTCATGCTCGCTCTAGTGGGCGACTTTCGAACTATAAATTGGGTGGACGAATACCATTTCCCTAGTATAGCATTACAGGAAATTAAGTCATTATTGGCTTAAAAAGGCTGAAACATTTTAATATTATGAAAACATCACGACCCACAACTACTCTAAAACAAAAGAAGGTCCTCAAGCTTTTAGGGGAAAATGGGGGAAATTTAAGAAAAGCTATCAAAGAAGCTGGCTACTCTCAGAAGTATGCTGATAACCCTCAAAGACTAACTACTACACAAACATGGCAAGAAATTACAGACGAGACATTCCCTGACGCATTACTAGCCCTTGTGCACCGTAAACTTTTAGAAAATGAATATACAGCACTTAAAGCACTCGACCTCGCTTATAAGCTCAAAGGAAGATACAAGGAAGCTGAAAAGCCAGTGCTCGAGAATAAGCAAATCATAGTTGAGATAATGCACTATGGAGACAGGAACAAAGAAAAGAAAATAATAGAGGAAGAAGTAGCTCACGCTCTTAAGTCAGATGACTAAATTAAACACAAAACAAGAATTATTTTGTAAATTATACTCTGGTCCTAGAGAGTTCTTTGGAAATGCGACTCAGTCTTACATTGAAGCATACAAACCAGATCAGAAACCTAAAAACTGGTATAAATCGGCTCAAGCCTCTGCGTCTCGATTGTTATCAAATGTTATCATTTCTGAGCGTATTAAGGAGTTGTTTGAAGAGCTGGGGCTGACTGACAAGATGGTTGATACTGAATTGGCTTTTGTAATAATACAGAGAAAAGATCTTGGAGCTAAGATACGTGCAATAGCTGAATATAATAAGATCAGGCAACGTATAGAAATAAAAGAATACGAGGTCCCTGTAATAACAGGAATGCAGATTATTTATGAGGGAAAAGAATAAGTGTTTGGTTTAAAATATCTTTATTTATCGCTTATTTACCTCTAGCAATATCTAATTGCAACTGTTGTTCTTCCTCCCATTCTTCAGCTGCTCTGATTATAAAAGACTCTATCATTTCAAGTGGAGTGTTAAGCCGTTCGTAAGTTCTTAACGTTTCGTGCATATTTTTAGAATTTTTAATCTTTTGAATACTACTCTTTAACTTTATAAAAGTTGTAAATCTTATATTTGGAGTAAAATTTGTTCGAGCTTTTAAATTTTCTGTCTCGAGGAGACCCATCTCTTTTTGAAAGTCAGTCTTACTAATTGATTGGTCATGAATTTTATATCTTAGCCCATACAAGCGTTTCGTCAGTTCCTTAAATTCGTTCGTTTGTTCGAATTCATACATTTTAAACAAAAAATCTAAATCCTTGTCTTTATTTTTAAGTTCTGGTAAGTCGTATTCAATCATTCGATCAACTTCTTCTAGACGATTCTGTAGATCAAAAGCGAGATCATTTTTTACTGAATTTAAAGAAACCCTGATGCCTTTACTGACTTTCAAAACAACCACTTTTGAAAAATCTCGATAATTTACATGATTACCTGAAATATATCTAGATGCCCATGATGGCGTACCATTATAGTATGCACTATGTCCCTTATTTTGAAGTCTCACAAAAAAATCACATACAACCTGAAAAAGTATTTTTGCAAAGACTATTATAGTTTCAGGATTGTGTTCATCATTATGTTGAGCACCATTCCTATAAGAATGACATATTGTAACTATTGTTTCTTCCTTTTTTGTAAGCTTTTTTATTTTTTTTCTTAAAACTTTAATTTTTCCTTGAATGCTATCTTTTGCGTCAGAAATTTCTTTTTCCGAGAACTCTGGAGGCATGATTCTCATTGTAAATTCATCATAACTAAATTTTGAGAGACAATATCTGTGCATGAGAATATCTATTAAGTTATCTAGAAGTATAATTGCCATCCTTGATTTTAAAGGGCTTTTTGATTTAATTAGCTCTGAAGAAACTTCAAGTTGTTCAATAATTAGGGCTAGTTTTTCGTCACTATTTTTTGTGTAATCAAATTTCGACATATTATTTAAAGTATTCAATCAACTACAAACGCAACATTATATCTAGCCTGTTTTAATAACATTATAAATGTAACGTATCAAAGAGGAACAAAAAACTAATTTTAGAGTGCCAATAACTTTTCAATCCAATCACTGAAGTGAGGACAACTATTTTTAATTTGCTCTAACCCAATTCTATTTGCGATCATACTTCCAAAAACCACTTTATTGTAGTTAGGGAATATCTTTAATAATCTTTTACTTGGAGCGGTTTCACGCCCTTGATTGATCTCTTCAGGGTTAGTTACAGAATCTCTTATTGCTTGTACGAGATTCTTCTTTTTATCATCAAGAGCGTTAGATATGATTTCAGGTGTAGTAAAAAGTAGCCCTTCAAATTCGTGTAGTTGTATGTAAGGAATAAATTTTGGTTTATTTATGTCAGAAGCAAAAGCACTTTCGATTATTTTTACTCTTTCAAGTCCAATAGGGTTATCGTTCTGGAAACCTGGAAAGTCTGTAGGTAGTCCGTAAAAATCAAACATTGTAGTTATCCCAACAGCATCAGTATCGTGGAATAGTTTTAACAAATCTTTTTTTGTTGCTTCATAAGAACGCAAACCCCCTTTAAAATTTGGTCCACTTTTAACTATTTTAGTATTTACAATTGTTGGATGTAAACACATATCCTTAATTTCAAAGAATGGATTAAGAATATCTTTTACAAATCTCTCCTCCGTTTGTCCTTCTACAAGTACTAAGATTCTTTTCATAGATTTTATGGGCGTCCGCCAATTATATTCTTCTCCCACATATCTCCTACTCCATAATCTTCAAGCCAATTACTTAGTTCACTAACAGTTAATTTCTTAAAGAAAGATTGTTCTTCTGTTCTGTTAACCACAATAATAGATTCTGGTTTTAGTTGATTGATAAGTGTTACTGATTGTGTAGAAACAATAACTTGTGTTCTTGTTGCGGCACTCTTAAGAAGATTTGCTAAAAATTGAATAGCGGCAGGGTGTAAACCAAGTTCAGGTTCGTCTAACAGTACAGTTGTTGGCATTTTTTCTTCTGGTTGTAGTAATAAGGTAGTTAAACACATAAAACGCAATGTACCATCAGATAAAGAATTGCCATTAAAGTAATTATCTGAATTTTTATGTTTCCATTCCAATTGAATACTATCAGGCTTTAGCGGAGACGGTCTAAGAATAAATTTATCAAAAAAAGGTGCAATTGATCTAATTGTGTCAGTGATATTATTAAAATCCTGAGGATATTTCTTTTCAAGAAGATATAAATACGCAGCCAAGTTTGAAGCATCTGCTTTTAGTTTTGAGTTATCGTCAATTGGGCCTGTCTTTTTCATGAGAGCAGTATCACTCGTATCGTGAAAATGATACAGCTTCCAACTTTTAATACTCTCTAATGTACTTGCAGAAACTTTACCTTTTTCTAATGGAAGACCTGTTTCTTTTCTATCTGAAGATAGTACACTCATCTTAAATGGATTAGCGTAACCTGGTCCTTGATATGAACAACCTTCCTCTTCAAAATAAAGGGAGTCATCACTTGTAGGAGCAAGTTTTAGCCAATAACTATTTGGACCGAAATTAACTTTAACTTCAAGAGAAGGAGTTTGTTTTGATCCGAAATGTAAAAAAGTATTTGCCCCTCCTGACTTTCTAACCAGAGACTGTAAATGTCCTTCAGAAATTTCATTTAGAAACTTGAATAGAGAAATGAGGTTTGATTTACCAGCACCGTTACCACCAATCATTACGTTGAGGTCAGATAGCTCGAAATTATCAAGTGATTTTATGGATTTATAGCCCTTGATAGTGATACTGGTTACCTTATTTTTATATGCCATGACAAGTTTATATTAGCATAAATTGGGCTCAAACGACAAGATTAGCTTGAATGGCTCATCATTTTAATCTTTATCAAAAGTTGCACACCAATGAGGATGCTTTTCTCTCAAAATCTTAGTTTTGCTTTTTTTCTTTTTTATATCATCTATTGCTGCCCAAAAAAGACCAAGCAAAAATAGAAGTACTGGTACAAGAGGGAGATACCACAATTTTTTATGATAGTGGAAAAGAAGACCAGAAGAAACAAGTAATGCTATAAAAGCAATAAGTATTAACAGCACAATTTTATCCTCTGTTAATTCCCACCATTTTCTTTTTCTTAAGACACAGATAGTTCTGTTCCTGCTAGGCTCAGGCTCATCAATTTCACGAAGTATTCCTTCTTTGCATTTAGTACATATATCTCCTTCTCCTGTGTTTTTCCCAGACATTTTACAATTTGGACACTCTGAAAGTCCTTCCTCCATATATACTTTAGTACCACAGTTGTGGCACACTCTAGCATTCTTTTTTATATTACTTTCTAGCGGGAAAGGCATCTCCTCTCGAAAACAATAGAGTGTAGTAAAATTACATTTAGTACATTTACAGTAGATACCACCTAGTACGCTACCAGCACACTGTACATGTTTTTGTTTTGAATTATATTGTTCCATATTTTCTGAAAACTCCCGTCTTTCATGCCAAGCAATTTTGTCTTTCTCAGTGTGTGTAGGACAACCTACATCTTGGCAATTTATACCTAAGCACTTCGCGCAAAGTGGCTTATCACACAAACACTTTAGTCCAACATCGGCTTTACTTTGTTTTGATATTTCTCTTAAATGAACATTGTCCATTTGTATTCTAGGTGTATCGCATTGAGTAACACCAGTTATTCCATACAGAATTTTATTTAGTAGTTTTTTCACTTAACTACAAATGGCCGAACCAATCTACTTTATCTTTTTTAACTTTTTGCTTTTTAGTACCACTAATCAAATAGAATGCTCTATTTCCAACAATACCTCCTACAATTATAGATATCATTAGACCAATAGCCCCATGAAAAAAATACACTTTTAATATTATGGTAACAATAATAGTTACCAGAAAACCTAAAACATACCCGCCAATAACCTCATCTTTTTTTTGTTTTGCATTGTGTTCTTCCATAGCGATTTTAATAGACTACCAAAATTTTAATTTACCAAAAAAATTACCGACCTTATGCCAGAATGTAACCTTTGGTGCTGGAGTAAGAACTTTTTGTTGAACAGTTGGAGTAGTCGTATCTCCAAAAATATTATCCATGGAGACATCTGATTTAGGTTTAGCAACTTTTTGAATCGGCTTTGTTACTTGCTCAGATGGTGTAGAAAAAGATTTGATACCACCATGTATAGTAGTTGATCGTGATTCTATTGTTGCCCGATAATAGTAGGTAGTTCCAGGTTCTATTTCAAGAACAGAATTAAAACCAAAAACATTTAAAGAAAGAGTCTGTGGTTCTGTCATTGAACCAAGTGATGTGGTTGTACCATATTCAAAATATGCAACCATTGGATTATAAAGTACCACTGCACCATTTAATTTAACAGAACGTGTACCAACATCTGTTACTTTTCCAGTAAACACACTACTGTTCCCACTATTTAGAGGATTGCCAGAGTTAGATGGAGTGTAGTTGGGTACTACTATTGTATTGGATAAAATTCTAGAGTTTGATAAACAACTATTATACTCAGCTAGTTCTTGTTGGTATTCAGCATTTTGACTTTGACATGCTTGAATTTGTCCTGAAACTAAGTCTGAAGCAGATTGAACCGACCCATTCTGGAGTCCTTGCAACATTAAACCACTTTGATAGTTAGTGGAGCATTGTGGAGTATTAGGTCTAATACAATTACTTGAAGTACTACATTCAGCCATAGAGTAATAAGATACAGAACTATTGGTCCATCCATCGTTACATACAGCACCTCCGTCTACTCTTGAAGCACTACAATTAACACCTCCATGATACGAGCAAGCACCTGACGTAGCAAAAATACTAGAGACAGGAGTTGCCAACAAAACAAACAGAATAAATATAAATATTTTTTTCATAAACTTTTAAAATAAAAACTATCTGATAAAAGCTAGTTGAAGGTCCAATGAGACGCACAGAACCCCAAGCTAGCGTGGACTTGCGTCCCATATCAGTTTCCCGATATGACCAATGGAAGGTCGCCGAACTTGGGGTTCAGTGATTTCCATTGGCTTTTCGATCATATCCTATAGCGTTTAATGGCTTTAGGGGTTAGATCATTTTTATTAAGTTGTATTGCAATTATAGGTTATTTGAGGTAAAAAATCTACTTTAAGAATGATTGAGAAATTCCATTAAAAATAGTAGTCTTTAGTTATGGGAGCTGAAAACAATGAAGACGATGAATTCTCATTTATATATGAGGAGGACGAAAATAAAAAGATTATTCGTTCAACTATAGGCAATAAAAAAATGTGGAATTATTTTCTTTATCTCACAGAAGATAAAAAATTTAAAGACTACATAGAAATAATCAGAAAAAAATATCTAGACAAAGATAACAAAATAAAAGAGTTAAAAAAGTTTAAAAAAGAAATAAGTAAATTATCACGCGGTTATGGACTAGATGAAATAGCATGGTCCAAATCTTTAAATAATTATATTGTTAAAAATGAAATACCAAAAGAAAATCTTAGTATGCCTTGCATCGCCCTCGATAGGGTACAAATAGGCGAAGACGAACAACCCGCTGAACTCTATGAAAATGTCCCTCTTGAAAACTGGCCATCAGATCTTGTAGAACTCAAGCCAGTATCTTACAGTCATCCTGTTATTATTCGTATTACTCCATATGCAAGCCAGCGTGAAATTATTGATTATATAAAAAAGACATACAGGTTAGAGATTGAACCAATACAAAAAGTATTTAGAGATAAAAATGTTCTTATGGGAAAACAAAGGACAAAGAATCCTAAAATAAAGGAGAGAAATAGTTTTATTATTGCAAATAAAGCTAAAAATACTAAAAGAATAAAAGCATTACTAAAAAAGGAAGGGTTTGGTGTGATAGAAACTAGTTTGATCGATAAAGTAATTCAATTAGAGAAAAAAGAAAATAAGTGAGTACGGATAATTTCTTAATATACCCATACAAATAAAGATATTCTGGCGTAATATAAAATTATGTCAGGCGAAAAGTCAGAAGAAAATAATCCTATACAAGTGAGCAATGGTCTTGCATCTTTTTTTGACCTGCTCGCCTATTTTGACTTTCAAGATAAACAAAAAGAAAAGTCGGTGCTCAATTCCAACGCCCTAGCTTCAGCTCCTAGGGTATTGGAACTGGGTCCTGAACTCTAATTAAAGATATGAAAAAGGAGCTGAAACAAAAAAATAAATACTTTGCAATGATACCCTATTGGTTAATAGATAACCTATCTGTAAATCATCTTGGACTATATTCTCAAATAAAAAGAGCTACAGGAGAATATTCTGGCGGCGAATGTTATTTATCAGAAAGAACACTGATGAAAAGACTTAAACTGGGCAAAAAATCTCTCAAGAAAAGTTTAAGTTTTTTAATAAGTAGAAATTTAATAAACGAGATAGGAAAAAAAGGGATACTGACAAACAAGGGGGTTCAGAAAGTAATGTTTTATAGCATTGTTGATATATGGGACATCAATACTAAGTTTTATGAAGGTGCTCCCAAAAGAATACCCCTTTACGACAAAGGTGCTCTTAAAAGTACTCAAAGGGGTATGCTATTGAGAGACAAAGAAGAGTTAAATAAAGAAGAAAGAATTATTACTCCAGAAGAGGAAGAAAAAATTAAAAAAATTAAAGCTGAAACGTGGGAATTGATAAAAAAAATGAAATCAGAAGGAAGTCCTAATAGTAACGACCCGTAAAGCAAAAACGACTTAGGAGAATTATTAAATAATGCTAAAATAAAAATATGAAAATAAAATCTGTATCGTATTGTAGAGTGTCCTCAAAAGAACAAGAAGAAACTGGCTATTCTCTCCCATCACAAGAAAAGCTGATGCACGAATATGCTGAAAGAAAAGCATTTGAAATGTCTAAGCTATTTTCTATTGCTGAATCAGCAAGTGGAGCAAAACAAAGAGCAGTCTTTGGTGAAATGATGAGCTACTTAAGAAAAAGTAATATCAATATATTACTCTGTGAGAAAGTGGACCGTATCACTAGAAACTTCAAAGAAGCTATCGTAATCAACGATTGGCTAGAAGAAGATGCTAACAGGCAAATACATTTTGTTAAACAAAATCTGGTTATCCATAAAAATGCGAAATCTGATGAAAGATTTAGATGGGACATCGAGATAGTACTTGCAAAGAAATATATCGCTAATCTTTCCGAGGAAGTAAAGAAAGGGCAAAAAGAAAAAATTGCACAAGGCTGGCTTCCTTCTAAACCTCCTTTGGGCTATAAAACAATTGGAGAAAGTGGCCATAAGACTCACGTCATAGATGATGAGAAAAGTGTGTTTATGAAAAAAGCATTTGAGTATTATGCGACTGGAAATTACTCCTTGATTGCCTTGCGAGAGAAACTCTATGCAGAAGGATTAAGGACCCGTAACGGTAGCAAATTATCAAAGAGTAGACTGGAAGATATTCTTCGTGATCCTTTTTACATGGGTTCAATAAGGTGGAACGATGTTGTTTATGGAAATGGACTACATACCCCGTTAGTTTCAAAAGAACTATTTGATAAGGTCCAGTATATGCTTACCCGAAAGAAAGCTCCTCACTATAAGCGACATGTATTTAAATTCAGTAAAATGATTGAATGCGGTGAATGTGGTGGAAGTATAAGTGGAGAAATACAAAAAGGATTTATCTATTATTCCTGTAAACACAACCGCCCATGCACCCAAAAAGGTATGACAAAAGAAGAAGAAATTGAATCTTCCCTTATGAATGTTTTTAGTCTGTTCGAACAAATTACAGAAGAAGAAGCTACTGTGATTAGAGATAGAATCAAAGCAGACCATAAGCTAGAAATTGATTACAAGGAAAGTACTCTCCGTACTTTAAATCTTCGCTATAACTCATTACAGAAGCAACTAGACATACTCTATGATGATAGATTAAGCGAAAAAATATCCCAAGATCGCTGGGAAAGTAAACAAAAAATAATCAACGAAGAACAAGCTGAGATCTTAAACCAAACAACGAAACTAAAAGACGAAGAAACTAGGTATTTTGAAATATATATAAATATCTTGGATCTTGCTAGAAGAGCGAAAGAAATATATGAAAAACGAAGCCCAGAAGAACGAAGATTACTTTTGTCCCATATTTTTTCGAACTTGTTCTTAAAAGACCAAAAAGCCAGTAGTTTATTGAAGAATCCAGTTGCATTGCTCGCAAAAAGGGTCCAAGAGAAACTTGATGCTAAAAATAAATTCGAACAGAAAAAAGCCTTTACTAATAAAGTAAAAGCTTCTTCCGTGCCTCAAACTAACTTCCTGCTCGGGAGGTAGGGATCGAACCTACGACCAATCGCTTAACAGGCGACCGCTCTACCGCTGAGCTAC
>JAZKCM010000002.1:0-80643 GCA_040388095.1 Patescibacteria group bacterium
CAAAATAGCCGCTGTTAATGTAGTCTTTCCGTGGTCAACGTGACCGATTGTGCCCACGTTTACGTGTGGCTTGTCTCTTTTAAATTCTTCTGCTGCCATATGATTATTTTTGGCTAATAAGTAAAACTTAACGTACGAGAACCAGTCGCTAAGGCTTAATTACTAACTTAATTAAAACTAATAATAAATTTATTAAACAATTTTACTCTTTCGGCAATATAAAAACTGCCAAAAGTGCAGTTAGCTCTATACTATCAGATTAAAAAACATTGTCAAATAAAAAAACCGACCCTTTATTTTGGGTCGGTTTTTGTCTCTTTTAAAGACGAAATGTGTGGCTGTAATATAATTACATTTGCTAATTTACTATGTCTTTCCTTTGTTACTTCGGGAGAATGATACTTAGAACTATTCAAATCATAGTAATCGAGTGATTTGAAATGTGTCTTAAGTATTTCCAATTTTTGCTTGTATTCAATTTCTGACCAAGTTTCATCTATCTCATCCGCTTTATAGCGTTTCAATTTTAAAACCCTTGATTTAAAGGTGAAACCGATAATAAACTTTTGTTTTTTGACCTTTTTTTCAACATAGATAATATCTCCATTTTTCAATCTTGTGAAATTTTTTAATTCTTCTGTCATTTCTGTCGTTTTTTCTTGTTTATATTTAGTGAATTGTTTTGAGTTTTAATTTCTTTCGTTTTTTGGTTGTTTATTTTTTCTACGTTCCTGAAATGCTTCCCATAGGTCATCGAATTTCCATCGAAGACGCATAGCAACCCAGAAGGATACATAAAAAATACCAAGAAACACAAGTGCACTCAATGTAAAATTTGGTTCAAACATACTCATATTTCCTATTATTTATTGTTTTTAAAGAATTACAGCATTATTTGCTATCTAGGCTCATTATTATATAAAAAAGAAGATTTGTCAATAAAAAAGCTTCTGCAGAAATGCAGAAGCTTTTAATAAAACTAACTGATCATATTGAAACCTTCAAGCTGGTATTCATTAAATAATACTTCCGAAGGTTCTCCGATCAAAAATACTCTGGTTCCTTGAGGAACTGAATTATTTTGTTGTGTTCTTTTAAAAAAAGAGAAGAATTTTGAACTAAAATTTAATTTCTTTTTTTCCTCTTCAGAAACTTTTAAAGCAAAGAGTGAGTATTGGCCTTTTGGAAATGGACCAAAATAAAGCCCGACTACACAAAGCGCTTCATCTTTACCCATAACAAAAAAAAGATTCATTTCTTCTTTTACTTTCAAAGTATCTCCGAAACATCTCCTGTATGAAGGAGCATGACCTGCAAGTTGGCCAATATTTTGATAAGACCACAAATGGTGTTTAATGATTTTTTCTTTACCACCTAAATTTGAAATAATTTCTTCTACTGTTGCAGGTCGATTAAGATCTACAGCGCAACAATCATGAGAAGAAGAAATTGGAATTTCAGAGTTTAAAAGTAATTTAATACTTGGGTCAAGATTCCAAACCATATTATCACCGGGAGAACTTTTAAAAAAAGAATTTATACTACCCCTGCAATAACCATGAAGATAAGAATCAACTTCTGAGTCTGAGAACAGATCAGTAAGGATAATCATTTTGTTAGTTTTCATTTTTAATTTTTTTATTTATGAAGGATTTTATTTTACACTACATTTTTTATTCTGTTTTGTCAATAAAACAAAATGCCCCGCCGGATTTATCCGGCGGGGCATTTTTAGTTTTAAATTTTAAAATTATTTCCTAGAAGCGATGATCGTATCTGCGACGTTCTGAGGGACTATGTCGTAGCGAAGGAATTCCATAGTGAATCCTGCACGACCTTCGGTCATAGAGCGGAGGTTGGTCATATAACCGAACATTTCAGAAAGAGGTACGACGCCTTTGACGACTTTGTTCATACCACGATCTTCCATACCTTCGATGAGTCCACGCTTTGCTGAGAGAGAGCCTGTGACATCTCCCATGAACTTATCAGGAGTGACAACTTCAACTTTCATCATCGGTTCGAGGATGACAGGACGAGCCATCTTACACGCATCTTGTATTGCCATACTTGCTGCGATTTTGAAAGCCATTTCGTTAGAGTCCACTTCGTGGAAACTTCCATCCCAAAGATCAACAGAAACGTTGACCATTTTGAATCCTGCGAGCACACCACGATCGAGACCTTCTTTGAATCCTTTTTCACAAGCTGGAATGTATTCTTGAGGAATAGCACCTCCTTTGATTGTGTTTACAAATTCAAAGTCAGATGTACGTTTTGTATTTTTTGGTAAATCAGCGATTTCTTCTTTAGTCATTGGCACCATCGGCTTGATCTTGATCTTCACGTGTCCGTAGTTACCGCGTCCTCCTGATTGCTTGATGTATTTACCTTCTACACCAGCTTCACCAGTGATCGTCTCACGGTATGCAACCTGTGGCTTACCGACATTTGCTTCGACAGTGAATTCTCTTTTCATACGGTCAACGATGATTTCGAGGTGGAGTTCTCCCATACCTGCGATAATCGTCTCACCTGTTTCCTGATCAGTCGATACACGGAAAGTCGGATCTTCTTGTGCAAGGCGGTTGAGCGCCATACCCATTTTTTCTTGGTCAGCTTTTGTTTTTGGTTCGATACGAAGAGAGATAACTGGTTCTGGGAAGACGATTCTATTTAATTCGATAGGATTTGCTTCATCACAAATCGTGTCTGAAGTAATTGTATCTTTGAGTCCGACAGCTGCTGCGATTTCTCCAGCGAAAACTTTTTTCACTTCTTCACGGTCGTTGGCATGCATACGGAGAATACGGCCGATTCTTTCTTTACTGCGAGTACGAGGGTTGTAGACATAACTTCCAGCTGCGAGACTACCAGAGTACACACGGAAGAAAATAATCTGTCCGACGAATGGATCAGTCGCCACTTTGAAAGCGAGCGCTGAGAAAGGCTCTTCATCTGAAGCATGACGGACCATAGGCTCATCGTTTTCAGGATTGATACCAGGGATAGGTGGGATGTCAGTCGGCGCTGGGAGATAATCCACGACAGCATCAAGTACGAGCTGGACGCCTTTGTTTTTCAAAGCAGAACCAGCAAACACTGGGAAAATAGCATTGTCGATAACAGCTTTACGGAGAGTCTTCTTCAAAACATCCATAGATGGGATCTTTCCATCCAAGTATTCTGTCATCATAACGTCGTCAGTCTCGACGATTTTTTCTATTAGTTCTGCATGATATTTTTCTGCATCAGCTTTCATATCTTCAGGAATATCTTTTTCGATAACCTTGTTACCCATTTCACCTTCGAAATAGTAGGCTTTCATTTTCATCAAATCCACGACTCCTTCGTGCTTTTCTTCAAGGCCTATAGGAATGTGCATACGGACAGCTTTTTTGTTGAGTCTGTCTAGAATAGAAGCAAATGAGTGTTCAAATGAAGCACCTGTTCTGTCGAGCTTGTTGATGAAACAAATACGAGGAACTTTCGCTTCGTCAGCGTAGCGCCAGTTTGTTTCTGATTGAGGTTCTACACCAGCAACACCGTCAAATACGACGACAGCACCGTCGAGTACACGAAGAGATCTTTTCACTTCCACTGTGAAGTCAATGTGACCAGGAGTATCGATGATGTTGAAGCGGTGCTTCTTTGTCTTGTCTGTGAGTGCGTATGTTGGCGTCCAGAAACACGTCACCGCTGCTGAAGTGATCGTGATACCGCGCTCTCTTTCCTGCTCCATCCAGTCTGTTGTCGTCTCACCGTCGTGCACTTCACCGATCTTGTGTGAAACACCTGTGTAATAAAGCACGCGCTCTGTAGTCGTGGTCTTGCCGGCATCGATGTGGGCGATGATTCCGAAATTTCTTACTTTCTCTAGTGGATAGTCTCTTTCCATATATAAATTTGATTAATATTACTGATAAATAAATAAAAAAGGCCAAAGCCCTAATAGCTACAATATAAAACATTTCGACCAATTTTGCAAATATCGATTACGATAGTTTGCCGTCACTCAGACAATGTAAAAATAAATTTTTACTTGCTCTTCGTTAGGCAAAATAAAAAAAGACGCACTAAGCGTCTTTAATTTCATTCTCGTCAATAATCAAAATTTTTTTCGGTGTAAAACTCATGTATTTAACACTATTAAATTTTTCTTGTGCAAGAGCCATTTTATGATTAATGTCACCTTCAAGCTTATTAGCTTCTGTCGGCTCGTAAACAATTCCACACTTTTCACAAAAATAAGTTTGTAAAATTTCTTTATCTTGCCAAGAACTATGTCCAGGACCATAAACTCCATTACTATGATTTGCTGTTACATGTAAGAAAAATTTATGCAAAATGTGATGTTCATTACTACAAACAACACAAGTAGCTTTGAGTCGAAAAATAACATATTTCATTATTTCTATTTTTTAAAAGATTAGTACTATGTTTATTTAATTTCACTCTACGCTTTTAGAGGATTTTGTCAAATAAAAAACCTGTTGTCATTTAAAATATGACAACAGGTAAGAAATGATTTTAGGCTTTGGCAGCCATGATCTTTTGATCAAATGCGTTTGAAAGCAGAGAGCACTTTGCACAAGTTCCTCTGAGAGACTTTGTTGATAGCGAAAGCTGAACTTCACTGATCAGCTTATCTAATTTTATTTTGTCTTCTTCGTCCAAAGCATCAAAATCGCAATCTCTGTTACGAAAATAAGCACTGAGTGACAAAGTTGCATAAGAATATTTTAATCCATTTTTCTCAATTATGTTCTCAGGAGAAAAAAAATAGCCCAGTGTTCCTACATCTGCCTGATGCTGATGATGCGCGATTAAAGAAAGTAATGTACTTCCAAGATTATAGGCCTTTTGCCTGTGTTCTATTTTATCATTCATTGGTTTTATTTTTAAAGAGTGAGACTTATGTGTATATTTACCGAAACAATACTAAATATTTTGGGTTAAGTCAAATAAAAAAGCCTGTAGTTGCTACCTACAGACTTTTAACAAAGAAGTATTACTAACCCTAAAAAATAAAACTCCTTTGAAAAATTTTAATCTTCATCCATTTCTATTTTCTTTAAATTTTCTTCATTCAAATCTTTTTTCTTCAAAGAAAGAATGATTATAAGAAGTAAAATAATTCCTATACTGATCAAAAGAGTTCCTAAAATAGTTTTCATATTTCTAGTTTTTAAAGGTTAATTTATTTTTACGTTTTTTACCATGACTTAAAGCTTTTTTCTTATGTTTTTTCTTAATTTTCGAAATAACATTACTCATCTTTTGGCGAAGAGTTTTGTCACGAGGACCAGAGTTTTTTGCATCCACAGAAAAAATATTCAACATGGACATACACAAAGCAAATAACAGGATTTTTTTCATTTTCTTGTTTTTAAAGAAGTTTATACTAAGTTAGTTTCGATAATACAATACCAAAAAATTTATATTTAGTCAAATTACAGAAAACAAAAAACCATATTTTCATGGTCTGGTGACTTTCCCCGAGGACCTGAAAATATGGTTTTTTGTTTTAGTATATTACCAAGCAAAGTGAGCGAATGCTTTGTTTGATTCTGCCATCTTGTGAGTATCGTCTCTCTTCTTGATAGCGGAACCTTCATTCTTTGATGCTGCGATGAGTTCATCAGCGAGCTTCAAGTGCATCGGTGAGCCTTTCTTTGCGCGGGCTGCATCACGGATCCATCTCATAGCGAGTGCGAGTCTGCGGTCAGGCTTTACTTCACGAGGAACCTGGTAGTTCGCACCACCGATTCTCTTTGAGCGGACTTCTGTAAGCGGACCAGCGTTCTTCATAGCTAGGTCAAAGACTTCGAGTGGGTTTGGGTTACCTGTTTTCTCCTTAATCACATCAAAAGCTTGATACATGATCTTGCGAGCTGTCTCCTTCTTTCCAGACCACATAGTGTAGTTGATGAACTTCTCTAGCTTCTGAGAGTTGTAGATGAAGTCAGGACCGACGATATTTCTATTTTTTACTTTTCTTCGCATATATATTATTTAAAAATTACTTGTAGTGAGTTTGTCGAACTATTTCTTTGCATCCTTCTTAGGCTTCTTATTACCGTAAAGTGAACGACCTTGTCTGCGTTTCTCGACGCCTTGTGTATCGAGCACACCACGAACGATGTGATATCGTACTCCGATCAAGTCCTTCACACGTCCTCCGCGGAGCATAACGACTGAGTGTTCTTGCAAGTTATGTCCTTCTCCAGGAATATACGCTGTGACTTCCATACCGTTTGTAAGGCGTACACGGGCGATCTTACGGAGCGCTGAGTTCGGTTTCTTTGGAGTTGTTGTTGTCACCTTTGTGCAGACGCCTCTTTTAAAAGGAGCTGGGTAGAAAACTGGCTTGTTCTTTAAAGTATTGAATCCGCGAGCCAAAGCAACCGCTTTTGACTTTTTGCGGGTTGTGACTCGGCTCTTTTTGATTAATTGGTTTACTGTAGGCATTTATATGAAATAAAATAGCCATTCCGGCTATGTAGGTAAGATACTATATTTGAAAACAAAATGCAAGAGAATGAGTTCCTTTTAGAAAAACCCAGGTATCGAACCAACAAGAAGATGATAGATATAGAAAATCGCTGGAAAGATATGTTGCCAAATAAAGAAGATAAAGAATAGGAAAATGATGATCGCGTATTTTTCAAATGTCGCTTCGAGATGAGCATAACGAGCAGGTAGAAATGCAAACACAATTTTTGATCCATCGAGTGGAGGAAATGGCATAAGATTAAAAAATGCGAGAAGTAAGTTCACAAAGACTATGAGCCCTGCAATGAAATAAAAAGGTTCTGAAACAAAACCTGCATACATACTAATGCGAATCATAATACTGAAGATAATGGCGATGAACAGGTTCGCAATAATTCCCGCACTTGCGACAGCGATCGTTCCCCATTTGCGATTCGTTAAGTTATTCGGATTGTATGGCACAGGTTTCGCCCAGCCGACGAGAAAGCCAGCGTGAGTGAAGATGAGCATCACTGGAAGAATGATTGAACCGAAAAGGTCGAGGTGCTTGAGCGGATTCATCGTGAGCCTGCCTGCAAAACGAGCAGTCTTGTCGCCAAATTTTTCTGCCATGAAGCCGTGCGAGACTTCGTGGATGATCACGGAAAGAATCAGAATGACTATATAGAAGATTGTATTAAGTGTGTCCATATTTGCATTTAATGCACTGTTATGATACCATAAAACTACTTTTATAGAAATATAAATCAATAAACAAATGGCAAAAATATGCGTTATAACTAAAAAAGGTTCACTTGTCGCTGGAGGATACTCCAACCGTACTCGTGCGACCAAGTTCAACCCGACAGGCAAGGTCCGCAAATACCCAAATCTTCAGAAAAAGAAGGTCTTTGTTCCTGAGCTCGGCAAGACTTTTAATCTCGAAATCTCAACACAAGGAATGCGTACACTAGCCAAGAACGGCCCATACGCAACCCTCAAAAAAGCTGGAGTTTTCAAATAAAAAAACCTTAACAAATTGTTAAGGTTTTTTTATTGACTCAAACAATTCTAAACTGGTATAGTTGGGTTATATGAAATGGCCAGAAATGATGTCGAGAAACGAAATGCCGAAAAACTATCAGGAGGCTTTTAAAAATCTCGCAAATAAGCTTATTTTCACAGAACCGACAGATATGCTTATCAATAAGGAAAACATAAAAGCAATTTCTCAAAAAATACAAGACGAATCTATTGATTTGGATGACAATCTTCAAACAGAGAGACGTAGAGCTACAAATAGACTCATTGGAATAAAAACAGAAGTACCAAAATTTTCCATGTTAGAAGGAATTATTAATAAATCAGAAAAAGATTTTCTTGAAGATATATCTGCGACTACCATAGCATTAAATGTAATAGACGACGGAGTGCAATATCACACTTGGGGTTTTACTCCGAAATTAGCAAAAAATGCTGGCGAAAAAGATATCAATAGAAATTGCTTTGGTATGACCACTTTTATCGGAGCATTATGTAACAAAAGAGGAATAAAAATAGATATGGGTATTACTCCCGATCATCCATATGTGATTGCGTACTTAGAAGATGGTTCATATATAGCCGATGGTCAAAACAAGCTCAAAAAATTGACTGGTAATTTTGAAGAACATGGAAATTACAAAATATACAGGCCAACAAAAGAAGATAAGCTTTTGACAAAAATGATCATGATAGAAGATTTTGATCAAGCCCTCATATATGAAACTTTTGAAAACATCGAGATATTAAGGCAAATTTCATTAGGAAAGAAAGATATTACCCTACCCGGAAGCTACGAAGAAGGTATGAAGATTGCCGATGAAAATAAAGAGCTCTTGCAAAAAATTGACTGGAGAGATATGCAGAAAAAATTATTCCCTGAAATACACAAGTCGTTTATTGAAAATAAGAAAGATTGGGAAGAAGAAATCAAGCGCATGGGTGACAAAAGGAAACAATACTTTGCTGAAAATACTTTCTTTGAAATGTCAGAAGATGCGAAAAAATTTGTCCTGTTAAGAGAAGATTTAAAAGATAAATGGAAAGATATAAATCTTGTATTTAAAAAACATAAAGAGGAAATAATTGAATTCTTGTTCAAGAATATAGATTTTAAAAAAACAACACCTGACGAAGTGAAGCTTTATTTCTATTATATAAAGAGTCAGGTTGAAAAGAAGGGAAATAATGAAGTTATTCCGAAAGATGTTTATAATGTCATAGAAAATCTTCTATTTGACAAAAGTTCTAAAAAGTAATAGAATGAAATAAATTTGTTTTATTGTTTCATTTAAAATATATAAGCGATGTTAGAGAAACTGCGTAAACTTGAAGAAAATCTCGAAAAATTCTACAAAGAAACAAAATTAGAAATTTCCAAAATGAAAGAGGTCTGGAACCAAAAGTCTGAAGTTCCTGTCAGGCAGTCTGGATGCAACCTCAAAAGCCCTTCTGGTTTAAAAAATGTTTGGAATTAGATTTCCTGTAGGAAACCAAAGTGCTCAATCCCTAATGGATTGAGCACTTTTTTATTTATATATAAATTTCTCCCCATCACTTTTAAATATTATCGTACCGAGCAGATCGGTGCGGAGGATTTTGATATGAAAAGAATTTAAGGTATCCAGTGTTTCTTGATGCGGGTGGCCGTAGCTGTTGCCTTTGCCGTCGGAGATGAGGGCGTAAGTTGGAGCGACGGCAGATACAAAGGCTTTGGAAGTCGAAGTATGCGAGCCGTGATGCCCAATTTTTAAAATATCCGATTTTAAAAATTGGGCAGAGTTTTCAGAAAGCACAATTGCTTCGGTGAGCTTTGTCGCATCACCGGTAAGTATGATCGAATTATTTCCATATGTCAGCCGGCTTATAATCGAACCGTCATTGGTGGACCAATGAGAAACATCACGGTCGGGAAACAATATTTCAGTTTTTGCTCCAGCACCAAGGTCGAGCACCATTCCCTTAGTCGCGATTATCTTCTTCACATTTTTCTCTTTTACGAGCTGTTCTACTGTCGCATAGGTTTTTGATTTATTGAAAGTTCCAGGCTCGATGATGTACGAGACTTCATAATTTTTAAGAATATCCACGAACCCGCCGATATGGTCGGCATCAGGGTTGGTAATCATCAGCACATCGATCTTCTTATCGTAGAGTGGCAAGACTTCAGCAAGCGGAGCAAGGATACTATGCGTAGGCCCGCCGTCGATGAGCATCTGCACACCAGACGGCGACTCTACGAAAAGTGCATCGCCTTGGCCGACGTCGAGCATAGCAAAAGTCATTTTTCTATGTGAATTTTGCCAATCTGTATAAAAAAGAAAAACAACGACAGCTAAAAGCAAGGTAGTGCAAAAAAGTAAAAAATACTTCTTAATCATGCTATAATTTTAACATATGCAAAAATTTGAAGAAAAGAAATTTAATATCGGTGAATTAAAAGGCATTTCAGCAAAAAATGTCGAGGAGCACTTGAAGCTATATGCAGGATATGTGAAAAGTGTGAACTTTATAATAGACAAGATTAGTGAATTCGCACCTGATGTGGAAAAAAATATGTATGTGATGGGAGAGCTCTTCCGCAGATTCGGTTTTGAATTCAATGGTATGAGAAATCATGAATATTATTTCAAATCACTCGAAGGCGGAGCAAAGATGTTGCCTGAGAATTCAGAATTAAAAAAACAAATTGAAAAACAAGCTCCATCTTTTGATGCATGGCTTTCTGCTTTTAAAATACTCGCGATGACTCGTGGAGTCGGCTGGGCAATACTTTACTATGACAAGCAGACACAGCAACTGATGCACACCTGGGTAGATGAACAACATTTAGGACAACTCAACGGATGCGATATGGTTCTCGGTATCGATATGTGGGAACATGCATATGTCTACGACTATCCTACTTCTGAAAAGAAAAAATATATCGATGCATTTTTCGAAAATTTAAATTGGGAAATCATCGAGGAAAATTTTAAGAAAGTAAAATAGAAAATAAAAAAAAGCGAACCTTAGGTTCGCTTTTTTGTTGGTAATTGCCAATTTTTAGTGGCCACCGACTTGATTTAATGAAACCTTTTTCATTTTTTCTTAAGTTTTAATTTGTACTAATTTAATACTCGTATAGAAGTATATCAAAATAATAGGAAATATCAATTATTAGCCTGAAATATCTTCTTTATACTTTTCCAAAAAAGTTTGTAAAAGAAAAATAGGTAAATTAAAATAGTAATCCATAATGGAAAACTTGGTATCGTAAAAGATGCAAAAGGAAGATTTGAAAAGAATGCGATAGCTCCTAATTCATAATGAAGCAAAAAATATGAAAGGTAACCGAAAGGAATAGCGAACGGAAAGAAAATCAGGCCGATGAAACCAGTAATAAAACCGAGGAGCATTGTGAATGGAATAAACGGAAGTACGGTGATGTTTGCAGGCAAGGCGACGAGCGAGAAATTGCCCATATTATAAAGAATAAATGGTGTGACAAATATGTATGCGGAAAATGTCACCGTTACGATATCACGTAGCCAATTCCACCCAATCCACATAAAATATTTCTCCATTTTCGGCGAGAGGAAAATTACTGCAATAGTCGCCAAGAATGAAAGCTGAAAAGAGACATCGTAAATGAGGACGAAGGGATTGAGCACGACCATAAATACGCCAGCGAGGATCAGAGCGCGGGCGACGTCGTAATTCCTCCCCGTCGCCCGCGCGATGAGTGCAAGGATCGCCATAATTCCAGCCCGCACCGCAGTCGAAGACCCGCCCGACATTAACACGAAAAGAAATATCGAGAATATGCCGACTCCAATACCAAAATTCTTTGGCAAAAAAGAAAATATTTTCATAATCCATTCAGCAACGATAGTGACGTTGTATCCTGAAAGTGCGACTATATGTATCGTGCCTGTGTTTACGAAGCTTTCTCGTAACGCTTGGCTGAATGAAGATTTCTCTCCTAAAATGAGTCCACCCATCAGTAAACTTTCCGGCTGAGGTATTGCGCGATTCATCTTTTCTAAAAATTTTTCCTTCGCGAAAAACAACATGCTTTTCACAAAATTCCCGTGCCTATGCGAAAGCACTTCTATCTTCGTATATTGCATCGTGTAGAAAATGCCATCTTTTTTGAGATAATGAATGTAGTCAAAAGTCTTCCCTTGATCAGTCAGGAAATTCTCCGGCTTCTCCAATTTCCCTATTACCGAAATCTCATCACCATAATTGAAATCTTCATCCAACCCAGCAGTGATTAATACTTTCGTCTCTTCATTTCCAACTTTCACCTCGACAGTAATCTTTTGATTCTTCTCTCGTATGTCAGGTTCGTCGATGATGATGCCTTTGAAGCTCACTTTTTCTCCGACATTATTTTCAAATACTTCCGGCCCCGGCTTGTCGAGAAAAAAGAAAAGCCTCGCCACTGAGATGAGGATCAGTGCGAGGCATATGACATAGAAAATTTTGTCTTTCATATTAGTGCTGGATTAATTTAATAGGTTCATTATCAGCAAAACTTGTCGCGATGACGTCTGCGCGTTCGTTGTGTTCGATGCCTGCGTGACCTTTCACATATGTCCATTTTATTTTAAAATCTTTCACCAAATCATAAAGTTCTATCCAGAGCTCTTTATTCAAAACCGGCTTCTTTGCCGCATTGTGCCAATTATTTTTTTGCCAGTTGAAAATCCAGTCGGTAATACCGTTAATTACATATTTTGAATCAGAAAATATTTCTACATTCCCGGTAAATTGTATTTTCTTTAAATGTTTCAACGCTCCAATCGGTGCGGAAAGCTCCATCTGGTTATTCGTAGCGACATCTGCCCTGCCTCCGAGCTCGTGAATTTTCTTTCCGTCGATAACGATAGCTCCCCAGCCCGCCTTGCCTGGATTCCCTCTCGCCGCCCCGTCTGTATAGATAATGATTTTATCGTTATGCATAAAAATATTATACCAAATCTTCTACTCGCAGACGAAGTTCGACACGACCGGCGAAACGAGACAAATCAAAAGTAGCGAGAAGTGATATCGGCTCACCAACTGCTGGAATTTTTGTAAAAGATTCAGGAGAAGAGAAAAAAGAAATAGCTTTTATGTTTTGTCCACGAGAGTTCATAAAAGAAAATTCTAAATGCTCGCTCGCTTTACCAAATGTTTTAATAGCATTCACTGGAATATTTTCAAAAAGAAACATTGGTTTTGGGTTAGAGAGTCCGAAAGGCGACATTTTTTCTATTTCTTTCCAATTTTGCATATTTATATCATCGAGACTTAATTTCAAATCATAATTATATTCAATAATAGTAGAAGTTTCTTTTTTAACTTTTATAAAAGAATTGCAAAGTGCTTCCTCTAAAGAATGTATTTTTTCATTGTGTACAGAAAACCCACCAGCACCTTCATGCCCACCAAACTCGGCAAAATATTCTTTTGTTTCTGTCATAAGCTCTACGACTGACACAGAACCATCAGAACGACAGGATCCTTTTATAACATCATTCTCATCTCTCCCCCAAACGAATGCTGGTCTTTTGTATTCATCAGTTATTTTCCCTGCGATAAGTCCAAGTACACCGACTTTCCATAATGGATTACCGATGACTATAACTTCTGTATGTTCTCTTTTTTCAAATTTTTTATTTATATCTCGCATAATACTTTTTACAAGATTTTTTCTATCATCATTTATATCTGAAAGATGATTTGCAAGTTTCTCACCTTCTGCAACATCTTTCGTCGCGAGTAATTCAAAAGCTCTTCTCGGATCATCCATGCGTGACGCAGCATTAAGTCTTGGAGTAATCATAAAACCAATATCATCTTCAGTAAGATACTCTTGTGCAATTTTTGTTTTACGAAGAAGTGCTTTTAGTCCTGGGCGTGGAGACTTTCTTAACACTTTCATTCCAAAATATGCCAATGCTCTATTTTCTCCAAGTAGTGGCACCATATCTGAAAGAGTTGCTAATCCTGCCATATCGAGAAGCCATTTCTCCCAGCCAGCTGAAATTTCCTGATATTTTAAAATTCCTTGTGCAAATTTGAAAGCGACACCTGCGCCACAGAGCATTTTCTCAGGATAATCATCGCATTTAGGATTAAGAATTGCGAAAGCTTTTGGAATTTCCGCATGAGGTAAATGGTGATCCGTAATAATTACATCGATACCATGCTTTTGTGCATCGGCAACTTCTTTAACAGCAGTTATGCCGAGGTCGATAGTTATTAAAACTTTTACTCCATCTTCTTTCATTCTCTCTACTGATTCAGTATTCAAACCATAACCTTCAGAATTTCTCTGTGGAATATATACTTCAATGTTTTTATATTCAAGTTTTTCAAATAAATCATTTAAAATAACTGCACCTGGTATGCCATCACAATCATAGTCAGCATAAATCAAAATCTTTTCGTTGTTTTTTATAGCTTCAAATATACGCTCGCATGATTTTTGCATATCACGCATTAAAAACGGATCTAAAATATCACGTTCGTAGTTAGGATTTAAGAAATTTTCTATCGCTTCTTTGCCTTGTATTCCTCTTTTTTCAAGTAATTTTTCTAGTAATTCTGTGTTAGTCATAGGACTGATTTTATCATATAATAGTAACTATGAATAATGACTGCATTTTCTGCAAAATAATTAAAAATGAAATACCGAGTAATAAAGTCTACGAAGATGCTAATTTTTTAGCGTTTATGGATATCCAGCCGGTCTCTGATGGACACCTACTAGTAATCCCCAAAACTCATGTCGAATGGATGCAGGACGCTGATGATGAAACAGTTGCGGGCGCATTTAAAATATCTAAAAAACTGATGACTTCAATTAAAAATAGTATTGGCTGTGATTATGTTCAAGTTTCTGTAGTAGGAAAAGACATACCTCATTTTCACATCCACCTCATACCTCGCTATTTCGACGATGGCTTTAAAGGATATGAAACTAAAACATATAAAGAAGGCGAATCAAAAGTAATCGCTGAGAAAATTATTTCAGTACTCTAACTATTGCAAAAGCAATTCTATTCTGATAATGTAAGCTTAATGTCAAGGGGAACCCTAGAGTTGTATTCAATGTAAGTATGTAGGAATACTGGGTTATGTGATGAGAGGTAACTCCTCATAATCACTCTAGTTCTTTAAAAAACTAGAAGGTCTATAAAAAATGTTGCTTGCAGAAATGCGGCCCCTTCTATCAGGACATTAACTGTACAAAGCTGGAAGACTTGCAAAGAATTGCAAGCAAAAAGCGGCAGAAATTTCTGCCGCTTTTTTAATTAAAACAATTTCAATTGATGAGGGTCATTTGAATGATATCCTCGGTGAGGATTTAAAAGAAACAAAACGCTTTCTTCAAAAGACATACTGTGTTTTTCTTGAAGAAAATTGAAAACATCACCACTTTTACCACAACCAAAACATTTAAATGAACCGGAACCATCGTTGTTATGAAAAACAACAAATGATGGCGTTTTCTCTTTGTGAAAAGGACAAATCCCTCTATAGCAAGGTTTTCTTTTTACACGTTTTTCAATAAGAAAACTTTTTATTCCTGAACTACTTTCAATGTAAATGAAGTTGCTGTTACTATAAATACTTTTTTCTGGTCTGGGAAGAGGAAAAAGATGATTATACATTCCTTCGCCAGAACGTTTTGATTTCTTTAAAAATACATATTGTTTTATAATCTTTAGCGTTCTTTGAAATTGTTTTGGTCCTGTGATCCATTTTTCAGGGAACATTTTTACCTCCTTTTTTAAAAGTTTATTTAAACCTAAAATACCATTTAAAAGATAAGAAGTAAAGAACGTTATTTCAAAGCTTTAATACCAGGCAAAGTTCCATTGGCAAGAAAATCGAGTGTTGCGCCACCGCCCGTCGAGACAAAAGAGAATTTATCTTCTAATTTTAATTCAGAAATTATTTCTACAGTGTCGCCGCCGCCGATAATGCTTTCGGCTTTTGCAGCTGCAACCATCTTCAATACTTCTTTCGTCGCACCGCCGGCACCAGCTTCGTATTTACCAAGCGGGCCGTTCCAGAGAATGAGTTTTGATTTTTTAATGACTGGCTCGAGAATTTTCAAAGATTCTTTGCCGACATCGAGAATAACGTCATTTTTTGAAATATCACGAACATTTTTCTCTTCAAATTTTCCGTCAGCATTTTTCACGACTACGTATTCCGGAATAATGAGCTTTTTATTCTTTATTATCTTTTCAATGCTATAGTCGCCTTCATCTATGAGTGACTTACCTACTTGGTATCCTTTCGCTTTCAAGAAATCATTGAGCAATGCACCGCCGATAAAAATAGCATCAGCGAGGCGTAAATATTTTTTAATAAGTGGCATTTTGGTAGAGAATTTCGCTCCGCCCAAGATAAAGAGAAATGGATGTTTCGGATCTTTTATCGCTTTTGATAAATTTTTTATTTCTGCCTGCAGTTGAAGGCCAGCATATGACGGAAGCAATTTTGGAAGGAGCACGAGAGATGTATCTTCACGATGAGACACAGAAAATGCTTCATTTACATAAAAGTCTGCAAGTTTCGCCAAGTTCATTGCAAAGAAATTGTTAAGTGATTGCTCGCCAGCATCATTGCGTAAATTCTCAAGCAAGACCACTTCCCCATTTTTCATATCTGCCACAGCTTTCGAAGCTTTCTCGCCAATTATTTCTGGCACGAATGTCGCTTTAACATATTTATTCAATACTTTTGCGACAGGTGCGAGCGTCTCTCCGCCTTTACCAAGATGAGCTATAAGAATAATCTTTGCTCCTTTTTTCTGTAAAAATTGTATCGTCGGCAACGCTTTTTGTATACGAAAATCATCTTCCACCTTGCCGTCTTTCATCGGTACATTGAAATCCACTCGCACGAGCGCGATTTTCCCTTTTATATTTTTTAATTCTTTAATGCTACGCATAATAAGTAATGATTTTAAATTTCTTCGGGTCAAGGCTCGCTTTGCCGACGAGGACGCCATCGACGCCACCATGAACAACAAAGTCGTCGACATTTTTTTCATTTACCGAACCACCATAGAGTATTTTCATACTCTGCACAGCTTGCTGAGAAAAAATATCTGACAATATCTTCTTTATGAAAAGTGCCATTTCCTGACAGTCTGCAGTTGTCGTATCGTGCCGACCTGGTGTAGTCGATAATGCCCAGACTGGTTCATATGCGATGATTATTTTTCCAGCAGAATTTTTTGAAATACCAGAGAGTGCTTCTTCAAGCTCTGTTTTCACAACAGCAAAATATTCATGATTCATATCATGTACATCTCTTTCTTTTTCTCCAACACAGAGTATTGGAGAAAGCCCAGCTGACAATGCCATCTTTATTTTTTTATTTATTTGAATGTTAGTCTCTCCTAATGCTCGTCTTTCTGAATGTCCAATGATGACATATCTCACACCTGCGCCATATAACATATCAGCAGAGACTTCACCGGTAAATGCGCCACTTTCTTCAGAAGAGATATTCTGTGCGCCGAGTTTAGCTTTCTTAATAACTTTTTTTACTGCGTTTAAATATACAAATGGGACACAGAGTACGACACCGCTGACATCAGACGCTTTTGCAATCTTCACTGCTTCTTTTAGAGAGGAAGGGTTCATTTTCCAATTAGCAATGACGAGCTTCTTTCCGATCTTTTTATTTTGCATCTCTCTAGTATAACAAAAAACACTCTAGGTGAGTAGAGTGTTTTTTGTTTGTTACCAAGTAATTTTTATGTCTCCTGGTCCGCCATCATTTACACCTCCATAAACACTAGTACCCGCAGCACCAATAATATAATTAATAACAGTACCTGGATTAGGAAGAACACCATTAACATACTTAGCACCTGCACCTCCTCCTCCAGAATTATTTACCCAACCATTACCTCCATAACCTGGATTCTTTGTGCCCGAAGCGTTCAATGAAACTCCTGCACAGAAATTTGCTCCTCCGCCAGGTGTTCCTCCACAACCTTTAGTAGAAGGAGTACCGAAGCTTCCATCACTAGAACCAGAAGGAGCATCACCTCCACAAGGAGCAGAAGGATTCAATCCACAAGATGGACTACTTCCTCCGCCAAGTCCGCCAGCAGCATTTACAAGTACTGTAGATCCACTTTTAAGAATAGTGTTTGTTCCATTGTTACCATTATTAGGATATACAGCACCAGCTCCTCCAGGGCCTATTAAAGTAACATTGAAAGTCGGAACATTTAAGATAGGTCCGAATGAACCAGTAACATCAGAACCTGGATTACCTGTATTGTTTACAAAGAAACTACCTTTTATTTGAACAGTAACAGAATCAGAACTAATATCACCTGTAGTTGCTGGATTTCCATCTGAATCACAAGAAAGTGTAAATTGAGTAGTTCCAAAATTCTTTACACGTGGATGAGGAGATGATGAAAAACCAGAAAACCAAAAAGTAGAAGTATTACCTGCATTATTTTTAACACCAGTCCAATTTGAACTTACACTTACATCAACGTTGTTTCCTAATTCTTTTGCAGAAGCCGTACATATAGTAACTGGGGTCATTGGGTTTGCACTAAACGATAATGGAATTGGATATCCAGGTATACCACTAGATGTAAAATTAATAACATTAGGTGGTACTGTAATAATACCTGCATTAGGTGCGAATGTAGAGTACGCTGGTGCTAAAGGATCAGAACCATTAAGATACAAATGCACAACTGGTGCGTGAATTTCGTCATTATCTTGTGCATTTACACAACCAGGGTCTGCGGGATAGTCGATAAAAGTATCATTATCATTATCTATACCATCAGAACATTGATATAGAGGTGCAGTGTATTCAGTATTATCAAATCTTGAAGTACAGCCAGAGTCAGCCGGAAAATCTATCTGACCATCAGCATCATTGTCTACGTGATCATAACACTGTGTTGGGCAAAGATTTAATTTTCCATTTATATTTCCACAAACAAGTGCTGGGTACAAAACACCTGGGTTACTAGCACTAGATAACCCCGTAAAAATCCCATTCATTCCAAGCACATTACCAGAACTTGCATCAATATTAGCTCCTGTAGAGATAGTACTTCCAGCACTGATGCCATTTGCTACATCTAAATCTTCATCAAGTGAAACATAACCAGCAAAAATATTTGCTCTTTTTTGTGGTGATCCAGCAGTACTCCAGAAATTAATATATTCTCCATTTGTAACGATAGATACATATTTGTCAGAACTACCAGCGAATTTACCATTTAAGATGAGTGTGTCTTTTGATGTTGAATTAGATGTACTTCCGTTTTTCAAATCAACGAGTATTGGACCAGCGACATTGAGTGTGCCTGTTGTTGCAGGTGCTAATTGACCATTTTGTGATATTGAAACTTTACCAGTTGTGTAATCATTTAAAAGATTTGAAGTTGGAATCCAAGATGAACCATTACTTCTCAATGTTTGACTGATTGTACCTGTTGGAAGACCTATGCCATGACTTAAAACATCAGCCCATGTGGTAACACAATCTCCTGTCGGAGGGACGACAGCTGGGGCAGCTTCGGCTATGTTTCCAAATATTGAATTTTTTGTATTGAAAGATACTGGGCCTGTTCCACTAGAACCACCTGTACCTGCTGGAGCAGGAGGAAGACAGAACCATGTAGCAGAGACTGCACCACCAGAGAGACTACCAGGATAGTTATCAGAAAAAGGAACTGCACCAGCAAAAATGTTGTTGTTTGAATATACATTACCTGCACCAAAGAGACCTGACTTGGTTTGAGAGTTTGGGCCGACGTTGATGGGGCCAAGAGCATTTGGAGTTGTAGGAGTACCAGATGGAATAGTCCACGCCGCAGATACAAAAGAAACAGCGACAGCAAAAAACAGACCGAGTATAAGACCTTTTATTATTTTAAGAAATTGTTTTTGCATTTTTATTAATTAAAAAAATTATGGACAGATGATTAGCTTACCAGAAGAGTTTGCACAAATATTACTTGCAGCAGAACCTCCTAACCCCGTAAAAATCCCATTCATTCCAAGCACATTACCAGAACTTGCATCAATATTAGCTCCTGTAGAGATAGTACTTCCAGCACTGATGCCATTTGCTACATCTAAATCTTCATCAAGTGAAACATAACCAGCAAAAATATTTGCTCTTTTTTGTGGTGATCCAGCAGTACTCCAGAAATTAATATATTCTCCATTTGTAACGATAGATACATATTTGTCAGAACTACCAGCGAATTTACCATTTAAGATGAGTGTGTCTTTTGATGTTGAATTAGATGTACTTCCGTTTTTCAAATCAACGAGTATTGGACCAGCGACATTGAGTGTGCCTGTTGTTGCAGGTGCTAATTGACCATTTTGTGATATTGAAACTTTACCAGTTGTGTAATCATTTAAAAGATTTGAAGTTGGAATCCAAGATGAACCATTACTTCTCAATGTTTGACTGATTGTACCTGTTGGAAGACCTATGCCATGACTTAAAACATCAGCCCATGTGGTAACACAATCTCCTGTCGGAGGGACGACAGCTGGGGCAGCTTCGGCTATGTTTCCAAATATTGAATTTTTTGTATTGAAAGATACTGGGCCTGTTCCACTAGAACCACCTGTACCTGCTGGAGCAGGAGGAAGACAGAACCATGTAGCAGAGACTGCACCACCAGAGAGACTACCAGGATAGTTATCAGAAAAAGGAACTGCACCAGCAAAAATGTTGTTGTTTGAATATACATTACCTGCACCAAAGAGACCTGACTTGGTTTGAGAGTTTGGGCCGACGTTGATGGGGCCGTAGACATTTCCACTTGGTGGATTAGCTGGCGGAGGAAAAGCTAAAGCTGAAAGTGTACTCAATCCGAATACGAGACCGATAACGAAAATTTTTGCTAGTTGTAAATCTTTTTTCATAATATTTTAATAATCCTAATAATTTACTAATAATTGTATTGTCATAATTATAACACTTCTAAATTTCTTTGTATGCTGGAATTTTTATCTGCTTACAGTCTAGACCTATTGGAATTCGAACAACAGCAGAATATGGTCCATCAGTACCCTTACAAGACAAAGTGTATGTTGAAGTTTCAGAATAAGGAAGTACTAATGTTTGTGCTAAAGGAAGAGGATTATCTAAAGGGTAGTCTTCATTGATACCAAGCGTCGTATCTTCTCTATTAATAAAACAAGACGTCATATCCTGTAGACCTGTAGCCCGGAGACTTACAGTCGTTGCAGTTGGTACGACACAGCTCGGTGCAGAGAGTGCTGGGAAAACCTTACAACTATTTTGAGAAGTAACATTTATCTGATTAGTCATTTCGATAGGATCGCTACTTGCTGTCGGGCAACTCATATGCACTGTATAACCCATATCTTGTGTTAAATTATTTATGAAAGGAAGTTGATATTGAGCAGATGAAGATGTTGGAATTGCTACATCATTTGTCTGAACAACCTTACCTGAAGCATTAATAAATTCTACAGTACATTTATATTTTCCAGGATCTGCAAGAAGCTGGTAATCACTCATATTTACATTTACATATGCAGTTTGAGTCTTACAATCATAACCAGTACTACTGATGTAATTATTTCCTTGTGCTGGATTACACGTTGGATCAGATGGATCACACGTCTTGGTTTTCATCTGAACATCAATCTTTGCTTTTAATACTGAACCATTAGTAAGATTACAAGCTAATGTATAAAAAATTTCTGTTGTAGGACTGTCCGCAGTACTTAAATCTCCTCCCCATTGTGGTATGGTTGCATTAAACGTAGAATTACCAAATCCCCAAGCAGGGTTATTGTCATTATGCAAAGAACAATCATAAAAAGTTATTCCTTGCGCAGTAGAAGTTCTTATATTTTTCATTGACCATTCAAATTGGATCGGATTGTCAGTCGTCGGATCGATTTGAATAATCTTTGTTTCTGAAAGTGATCCGGCTGGATCATTTGTTCCAGTTGCCTCAACTCCATTTACTCTTAATTTTGCAATACTGTATTGAGTTGTTTTCTTTTGTACGATAACTGTAACAGTACCACTAATACGAGCACCACTTTTTAGAGAAGAATCACAATTTAATGTATAAATGTATGTTCCAGGAGCATCGATTGAAAAATCTGGTTTATAAAGTAATGGATTTGTAGTAACCGAAGGACAATCTTTTTTAGAATTCCAATTTGTAATATCATTACCAGTAGCTGTACCATCTTTGTTCAAGTTATAACCAATAGAAGATAAACTTATCGGATCACTCTGCCCTACGGTCACTGTCCCTGAAACTCCATTTGCATACATCATAAGAGAAGAAACTTTTTTATTTATAGTGACCATAACATTTGCGACGAAAACCTGTTCTTGTTTTGAAGATTTACCAGAACCGATACAAGTCACAGTATAAATCGCATCATCAGTAGGAACAAATGAACTTACTCCAAGATTATTTGGTGTAATAGTTTTCTTAATCCCAAGTGGTGAAAAATTCCAATGCGAATCTCTTAGACTATTTGTTGCAACACAACTTTCAGGCAAAAAATATTCTACATTATCAGCTCCCCATTCGATGTTGATTGTATGACCAGGAAGAACAGTCATTTTTGGTATTGGACTATTTTGAGTCACACTTGTTGATATATCTTGAACTGTATTTGAAGGATCTAAAACTTCAGTTGCTCTTATTAAAACTTTTGGATCTAAACCTGGATTTATTTTTACTTTAACTGTGCTTGATATTGTACCGCCAGTTGATTTTGTACAAGTTATCGTATATGTATATGTTTCTGCAACAGAACCAGGAATAATAAAAGCGATATGTGGTGCATATGCGATAGGAACTGTCGTAGGGCATGTTACTGTTGTACGATTTGTCCAATTTATAGTATCGTCTCCGCCGACAGTTGCAGATCCACCATTTAATCCAGTTCCTGAAGCGGACAATGTAAAATAATCATCTGAATTTACAGTAAGCAATCCACCCGAACTCACTGTTCCAGTAGATTCGTCTGTCGCAATCAAGTTAAGCGTCGGTGTAGTGATGCTATGTGGTAATATTTTTGCCTGAGTAAAACTGATCCAGCCATTTACATTTGAACCCCACGCATAAGAATTGGCAACAGGAAGACCAGAAGTTAGATTGAAACTAACGCCATATAAAGGTGAACTAACAGAATTCGTAGAAGAAAGACTAATCCAGCCGTCAGCCCAATCTGAAGCGATACCCCCAGAAGTCTCATTATCATTTGGAAATGGAGAGGAGCTTGAAATATTTGCAAGTGACCAAGCTCTCGCCCATCCAGAGAGTTTACCTGTTGCAAAATCAATTTTTGCTTGAGTTCCAGCTGACGGCATACCTATCAAATCACCAAATTGTATCCAGCCGATATTGTCTGACCAAGCATATCCAGTAATATTGCCCTTAGTAGCGTCATAATTAAGGCCATAATCAGGACCAGTACAGGTGGACGAATCAGCAGGATTTGTACAACTATTCAGACTAATCCAGCCAGTACCATCTGACCAACCCCAACCATATATATTGTCACCCTTAGATGCCTGAATTGTATTAAAAGAAACAAAAAAACTAGTAATAACGATGAATGTGGCTAAAAGATAGGTTGAAAGGTTTTTTTTCATTTTTATTTTAATTAAAACTACTTAAAATTGCTTTTTTCTCTTCTGCTGTTAGATTTTTGGGTTGATTTTCCTGATCATTCAATTCTTTAATAATCTGCTTTCTTTCATCATCAGAAACAGCGATTGAGCTGGAATTCGAGCTGAGCTCGTTGATGATTGCACTACGCTCTTGTTGTGAAAGATTAGGGAGGACAGCAGGTTCTGTATTTTTATTTACAACAGTAATGTAATAGTAGTATGAGAGACCACCTAAAATAATTATGACGAGAATAAATAAAAAGACACCCATTTTCTTGTTATCTTGAAACATATACTATATATTATACACCGAATAAAATTAAAATGTAGAATTTTGTGGAAAACTTTTTACATTTTTTCTCAAATTGACTTATTTGCCATTTTGCGATAATATAAAAAGTATTAGTCCGTCATAAAACGGGCTTTTTTAGTAAAAATTTAATAGCGATAATAATAAAAGAATTACATTATGTTAGATCTCAAAACAATGAAGTCAGCGCTCGAACAACTCGAAGAAGAGCGAAAAATACCAAAAGAAAAAATAATCGAAGCCATAGAGCAAGCGATGGCCGCTGCGTATAAAAAAGATTACGGCAAAAAAGGACAAATCATCCGTGCGAAATTCGATATGGAGACAGGTCAGACTGATTTTTATCAAGTCAAGATCGTCGTCGATGAAACAATCGTAAAAATGCCAAAAGATGGCGAAGAAGAAAATGAAGAAGAGTACGATGTTCAAGAAGACGGTGATGAACGACCACGATTCAATGCTGAGCATCACATCCTAGTTGAAGATGCGAAAAAAATGAAAAAAGATGTCGAGCTCAATGATGAGATGATCTTTATGCTTGAACAGAAAGATGATTACGGCCGTATCGCAGCACAAACAGCAAAACAAGTTATCATACAACGTATTCGTGAAGCAGAACGCACATCTATTATGGATGAATACGGTACAAAAGAAGGAGAAATCATTTCTGGTGTTGTACAAAAGATCGAAAGAGGCAATCTCTATATCGATTTCAACCGTGCGACAGGCGTGCTTCCAACTGAAGAACAAATCCCTGGAGAATTTTTCCGACAAGGACAAAGAATCCGTGCATATTTGTATTCTGTCGAAGAATCTCCTCGTGGTATCAACCTCCGCCTTTCACGTACACATCCGAAATTCTTGGAAAAACTTTTTGCTCTTGAAGCACCAGAAGTTACAAATGGTGTCGTTGAAATAAAGAGTATTGCTCGTGAAGCAGGAAGTCGTTCGAAGATCGCTGTGTTCTCAAATGATGAACACATCGACCCAGTCGGCTCTTGTGTCGGACAAAAAGGAACTCGCGTAAATACTATTACTAATGAACTCTCAAATGAAAAGATCGATATCATTCCTTGGTCTACTGATCCAAAAGAATATGTTTCAAATGCTATCTCTCCTGCGAAAGTTCTCACTATCGAAGTCGATGAGAAAGAACATAAAGCAGTCATCGAAGTCGCTGAAGATCAGCTTTCACTCGCTATCGGTAAAGGAGGACAAAATGTTCGCCTCGCTGCGAAACTCACTGGTTGGAGAATCGACATCAAAGGAAAAGGTGGTGAAGTCGCTTCAACTGATGGAGAAAAAGTAGAAGTCACTCCAGAAGCAGAAGAAGTTATTGAAAAGACAGAAGACGCAGAATAAAATTATATAATTAACAAAGTTAAAAAATAATTCTATGGCAAATATAAATCAAAAACCTTCGAAGTATATGTACAACCTTTTGCACGTGCTCCCAGCATTTGCGAAAGAAGAAGAAAAAGTTATCAATGCGATCATTGAAGTCTCAGCAGGAAGTATCAACAAATACGAAATGATAACTGAGAGCGGACAGCTCAAGCTCGACCGCGTCGGCTATTCTTCCCTTTCATATCCTTTCACTTACGGAGCAATTCCGATGACTTGGGATTATGATGGTGATCCACTCGATGTAGAAATCGTAAACATTACAGAGCCATTAGTCCCTGGTTCACTCGTCGAAGCTCGCGTTATCGGTGTTATGAAATTCATCGATGGCGGTGAAGTAGACGACAAAATCATCGCAGTCTTAAATGATGATAGACGCTCAGACCATATCAAGCATGTGGATGACCTCGGTGAATATTTCAAAACACAGACGAAATATTTCTGGGAAAATGTTAAATATCTCAAGAAACCTGGAACTGGAGTTGTGGAAACATTCTATGGACCAGACGAAGCTGTAAAAGTCATCAATGAGTGTAAAGAAAAATACGAAAAAGAGTACGCTCCGAAATTAGATTAAAATCCTAAAAATAAAAGCCCCCGCTTTGCGGGGGCTTTTATTTTTTCAAAAGGTGTATAATAAAGGAGTGAGTCGTAATTATAAGTTTTAAAGATTAAATAAAAATATGAATAAAAAATATGTAAGTTTAGCAGGTATTTTATTAATGGCATTTGCTTTGAATGTCGCTCCAGCAAAAGCTGAATATGGCTTCTCTGGAAACGTCGATGCAAGAGTCGGCGCTGACGGCGTAACGACAGTCAACGTAAACGGTCTCGCGAATCCAGCAACTGGAGGAGTTATGCCGATAAAAGGACAGTTCAAAGTAAATACAGAAGAAAATGCAAAACTCCGTGCAGAGATGAAGGATGACCGTGCGGAATACAAAGATGACAGAGATGAAATGAAATTCAAAATCCGTGCAAACATAATGATGAATTTCATACAAAGAACAGAGAACCTTACAAATATCGCGACAAGAGTAAAGACTCGCATTGCGAAAATGAAAGCAAAAGGTATCGATATGACAGTTGCTACAAATTTTGAAGCAAAAGCTGAAGTAAGTATTGCTCAAGCAAAAGATCTCGCAATCAAAGCAAAAGCTTCAGTCGATGCGCATGCAAGCAAAGATGAAATCAAAGCAAATTTCAAAGCAGTAAAAGATGCTTTGAAACAAGCACATGAATATTTGTCACAAGCAGTTCAGGAAATCAAATCAAAGGTCGAAGTAAAAGCAAATACTTCTACGACAGTAAATACAAATCAGTAATATTATAAGCACTAATTTATATTCACATGGACCAAACAAAAAAATCAAACGGTGCGCTCATAGGATCAATCATCATTATCATCATCCTTATCATCGGTGGTATATATGTTTTCAAAATGAACATACAAAAAAATAAAGATGCACAAGAAATGAATGCAGATATGCAACAAGCAAATAATCTTTCATCTTCTGATGAAGCGTCCGACCTAGAAATCGATCTGCAAAACAATTCAAACATTGATGCGATTGATAAGAACTATCAATAATAGTTACTGATATAAATTAAAAAGCCCCCGCCAACTGGCGGGGGCTTTTTAATTTGAAAATAATTCACTTTTAAGGTAATATAAAAAAATGCAAATAAAAACAAAAGACTTACCAAACAGCGAGATAGAAATAGAGGGGGCAATCGACGCAAAAGATTTCGAAGGCTATTTCAGCAAAGCATTGAAATACTTAGGTGAACATATGGAATTCGATGGCTTCCGCAAAGGTAAAGCACCTGAAAATGTGCTTATTTCTCAAATTCCTGAATCAAAAATCTTGGAAGAAATGGCTGAGATGGCTCTCGGTGAGACATATCCAAAGATCTTGGAAGAAAACAAAATCGATGCAATCGGCCGACCAGAAATCATAATCACTAAACTCGCTCGCAACAATGACCTTGGTTTCAAAATCAAGACTGCGATCATTCCTGTACTCAAAATGCCTGAGTACAAAAAGATTGCAAAAGAAATACAGGAAAACCTCACGACAGAAGAAAAAAATACTGAAGTAACAGCAGAAGATATGGAAAAAATAATAACAGACATTCGTAAATCTCGCGCACCTAAAATAGAGACGAAAGAAGGCGAAGAAGAAAAAGAATTAGAACCAATCCTACCAGAACTCAATGATGAATTTGTACAGGCACTCGGACCGTTTGAAAACGTAGAAGATTTCAAAAAGAAATTGGAAGCAAATATGAAATTGGAAAAAGAAAATATGGTTAAAGAAAAAACTCGTATCAAGATGATCGAAGCGATTATCGAAAAAACAGAAGTGGAAGTACCAGAGATTTTGGTAGACGTTGAGACAAATAAAATCATCGGCCGGATGAAAGACGATATAGCACAAATGGGTCTCAAATTTGAAGACTATTTGAAGCACTTACAAAAAACAGAAATAGATCTAAGAAAAGATTTTGAAAAAGATGCATTACAAAGAGCAAAGCTCGCACTCGTCCTCGCAGAAATTGCAAAATTAGAAAATACCAAACCAGAAGAAGCTGACATTGAACACGAAGTCGCTCACATCCTCGAGCATTATAAAGATGCTGACCCAGAACGCGCACGAATGCACACTGAAAATGTTTTAACGAATGACAAAGTATTTAAATTCTTAGAAACTATATAAAAAGAAAGTAGAATGCCCCGCTTCGTTATACGAAGCGGGGCATTTGTTTTGTTATTTTTCTTCCAATTTCTGCGTATCGATATTGAAAGAAAATGTTCTTATTTGCACAAAATCAGAATATTTTACTTCTGTTTCACAAGAAAATAAAAATTCTTCTTGAGCGCCACAATTTGGATCATACAGAAAACTAAGAGAGTGGAAAATAAAATTCCCTTCTATTGGAATTGGAACTTTTTTCCAATAAATCTTATCTCCTTTATAAAAACTATTAAAGAGAAAAGTTTGGCTCTCATCTTTAGATTGAGCTGTTGCAAAAATACAGTAGTGACGATGAGCAAGATGGTCCGGTTTGATATTCGTGACACAAAACAAAAGGCTATCATTGGAAATAACATCTGGAACAAAATCACTAAACTGATAATAATTCACACCAGGACCATTTGGTTTTGAGCTTGCATCATGAGCAAAAATAATCATAAATACGATGATGGTGGGGAAAATAATTCCGAGAATCTTTTTTGTTTTCATGACAAGGAGTTTTAAGTAAATATTTCAGTGAATAGTTTCAATTTAATGATATACCTTACACAAGAAAGTGCAATCAAGTGGATTTCTTGAAAAAGTGTATAAAAATGCTATGATTGAATTATGTTAATACCAACAGTTATAGAAAAATCACAATTTGGCGAAAGAGCTTATGACATATACTCCCGCCTGCTCAAAGAGAACATCATATTCTTAAGCGGATCGATCGATGACGACACAGCAAATATCGTCATTGCCCAGCTTTTATTCCTCCAATCAGAGAATCCAAAAAAAGATATCAGCTTGTATATCAACTCCCCAGGAGGCTATGTCAAAGACGGTCTCGCTATTATCGACACGATGAACCATATAAAAAATGATGTTTCTACGATTTGCGTCGGTATGGCTGCTTCGATGGGTGCGATGATTCTCTCTGCCGGAGCCAAAGGCAAACGTTATTCCCTTCCAAATTCTGAAATAATGATCCATCAACCTCTCGGCGGTGCTGAAGGCCAAGCGAGTGATATCGAAATCAGCGCAAGACAAATATTGAAGCACAAAGCTCAACTGAACAAAATGCTTGCTAAAAACACAGGTCAATCACTCTCAAAAATCGAAAATGATGTAGATAGAAATTACTGGATGGATGCAGATGAGGCTAAAAAATATGGCATCATCGACGAAATCGTCACGAAATCCAAAGCGACTGCTAAATAAGACAAATTAAAAAGCCCTCGACAAGTTGTCGAGGGCTTTTGTTATTTCTAACAAATATTGTTTTCCTTACCGGGTTCAAATAAACAGAATTCTTCAATCCACGAGTATTCACCAGGGGAATTTCTCTTTCTATTAATGAAAGTATTTTTTAACTCCCTTTTACGAAACAGAATTTGCTGATCTGATAACATTCCCCCTTTAATAGAAAAGTACACGTACCAGCCAGCCTCAACAAAATTGGTCATTACAACTTTTAGCATATCTTTGTCTGTGACAAGATTATTCATATGGTAATGCAATATTGCTTCCCCATTATTAGATTTTTTCAATTCCCCCTCAAGATAATCTTTTAAGATTTTTACATTTGAGAGAAAAGTTTTGTGCAATAACCGCTCATGAGTTTCTGGTTTTGTCTCAATAACATCATAATAATCAAGTGAAGTGCATATGTGGTCAACAATGGGCTGGAGCTTCCCTACTTCTGTTTCAAGCAAGACGAGCAATGTGGCTTTTTTAGCAAGATCTTCCTCATCCTTCCAAGCTTGGAAAAGGGATGGGATATTTTTAACAGGAGTGAGCTGATTTCTTATATCTTCTTTCAGTCCTTGTTTTATTAAGGTTTGTTCTTCAACTTCTGCAAGTTTCATAGTTTTAAGTTTTTAAGGTTAGTTTCCTTAAAATTACATCGATTAAGTTAATTTGTCAATACATTTCAATCCCCTCTTTTCGCTCCATAGACAACATCTCCCACATTTGGTATATTGAAAGTGTTAGATTTACAAATTTATTTTGAAATTGGTTTATAGGAATATATCTTATATTATGAAAGGTTTTCAAGTTTTAAAAATTCTACTGGGAAATAAAAGCGAAATGCCAATATAATGGTGTGTTCTTGTAGGCCGGTATAAGGCTTATGAGTTTAAAAATAATAATCTTAATGGGAGCCGGAGCGCTCTCTTTAGGCGTTGCTGTCGGCTACTACTTGCGACTCATCATCGCTTTGGGAAAAAAGCGATCGATAGAGATCGACATCAAAGATATGATGGTCTCTGCAAAAGCTGAAGCGCAGAAAATAGTAGATGAAGCAAAGTCAAAATCAGAAGAAAAGCTTTCTGAATTAAAAGAAGAAGAGAAAAAGAAAACAGAAGATTTTAGAGAAACGGAAAAAAGACTCATCAAGAAAGACGAGCTTTTAGACGCACGCCAGCTCGAGATCGACAAAGAAATAGAGAACATAAAAATAAAAGTCGAAGATATCAAAAAGATTCAAGAAAGAGTTGAAAATGCTGAAACTGAGAAACGCCAAGCACTTGAAAAAGTCGCCAAGTTCACTCAAGAAGAAGCGAAAGAAGAACTCTTGAAAGATATCGAGAAGAAATATGAAGAAGATATTCTAGTGCGTATGCAAAAGCTCGAAAATGCAAACAGTGAGAAGCTCGACCGTCGTGCGAAAGATATTCTTTCTACTTCTATCCAACGATTAGCTTCAAGTACTGCATCTGAAATGATGACGACAGCAGTAGCTATTCCAAACAACGATATCAAAGGTAAAATCATCGGAAAAGAAGGTAGAAATATCCGTGCATTTGAAAGAGCTTCAGGAGTGGAGCTCGTTGTCGATGACACACCAGGCACGATACTCATTTCTTCTTTCGACCCTATCCGTAGACAAGTCGCTCGTGTTGCACTTGAGAATTTGATTCTCGATGGCCGTATCCAACCAGCGAAAATAGAAGAATTGGTAGAAAAAGCAAAAGAAGAAATTAATAAAATCATAAAAGAAAAAGGCGAACAAGCAGTCTACGAATGTGGCATATTCAATTTCGATCCACGCATCGTTGCGATCATCGGACGCCTCTACTTCCGTACTAGTTATGGCCAAAATGTTCTCCAGCACTCTATCGAAATGGCGCACGTTGCCGGAATGCTCGCTGAAGAGCTCGGTGCAGATGTAGCAATAGCGAAAGCTGGTGCGCTCGTCCACGACATCGGTAAAGCCCTCGACCACGAAGTCCAAGGTACACACATCGAGATCGGTATGCGCATCCTTCAGAAATTTGGAGCAGATGAGCGCATTATCACTGCAATGAAATCTCATCACGAAGACTATCCATACGAGACGATCGAATCAGTCATCGTCCAGACAGCTGATGCAATCTCTGGTGGTCGTCCAGGTGCCCGCAGAGATTCTGTAGAAAATTATCTAAAGCGTTTGCAAGAGCTCGAAGCACTTGTGAATGCATTTGAAGGTGTCGATAAATCATACGCACTCCAAGCAGGACGCGAAATCCGCATCTTCGTCACTCCAGAAAAAGTTTCTGATACAGAAAGCAAACTTATGGCTCGCGAAATCGCTACAAAGATCGAACAAGAACTCAAATACCCAGGTGAAATCAAAGTCACCGTCATCCGTGAATCTAGAATTATCGAATACGCGAGATAAAATACAAAGAGAAATCAAAAATGTTAAATAAAAAATCACCTAGTTTCATTATGAAACTAGGTGATTTGTATTCAGCTTAAAAAATTAATTAAGCGGCTTCTTCCAAAAGCTCCACAAAATTTTTCACAGCATATATTTTGAATTTTTTTAAAGAAACCGGTTTTTTACGCTGGCCTTCATAAGCATCCAGTAGGCAGGTACGCATCAATTTCTGCAAATGTTCCGGAGCGTCCTGATTGAACCTCTTCCTAAAAAGAACAATTACTTCTTTTTGTTTAGAAGGATTCAGGCGTTTAATCAAACACACCATCTTATCAAACAAAACAAAACCGAGCTCATCACGAAATGCTTTATTCTCCGGCAATATAGTGAAATATTTCATCCAAAGCATAAGTTTAACAAAGAGAGATTCCGGTTGTAGCTTACTCAAAGAACTGATGTCCTTTATGGATACTTGGTTTATTTGTCCCTGCTTGGTGATAAAGTATGCTTCACGGTCATTTAAAGCTTGTTTTACTGCCTTTTCTTGTGTTTCAGACAGTTCAATTACGCCTTTCATTCTCTTTTTGGCATCAACCCAGTCAGAATTTCCAATCGGAAGGAGTGTATCTTCTTCAGATTTTGAAGGTACATAATTCCAATTCTGATCTAAACAGACACATTGTCCGTTTAAGCAGGCAATTTTTTGCCCTGCATTTAATTTAAAAGCCAATTTTTTCATAAAAAGTAGGTTTTTGAAGTTTTTTAAAAGAGCGATGGACTTTCCAAAGCCGTAATTCTGTTTATCATTATACTATAATGCAAACAAAAGTCAAATACATTTAGCCTATTGCCTAAAAAAACCCTTACTATATAATATATGGGTAAGTAATTAAAGGGTTAAATGGTCGAGCGCATTACAAATTTTTAAAAAAATTATACTATGAACAAACAAGGATTAGTCGAAGGAGTACAAATGAAACTCGGCGGTACTAAAGTACAAGCTGAAGAAATCGTCGATGGTATGTTTGATGCTATCGTTTCTACAATGAAAAAAGGAGACGAAGTTTCAATCGCTGGCTTTGGAATCTTTTCTGTAAAAGGAAGAGCTGCTCGTATGGCTCGCAATCCAAAAACTGGAGAGCAAGTCAAAGTCGCTGCTAAGAAAGTTCCAAAATTCAGAGCTGCAAAGGCTTTGAAGGACGCAGTCGAATAATATTTTATCTCGAGATAAAACACAAAACCCGCTTATGGCGGGTTTTGTGTTTGTGTTACAATTAATACAAACAAGTCCGAGTAATGAAAGTCATTACTTTTTGTAAAACTAAAACTCTAAAAAAATGGAAACAATAAAAACACTCCCAAAATTCAAAAAGCCGGGTGAGAATTTATTCTTCCCTACCCTCGAAAGAAGAATCGATTATCATTTCGAAAAAAACCGTATCAAAAAAACTGCAAATATACACACCTATCTCAAAGCATTCATTCTGCTCGCCTTCCTTTGCGGAAGCTACTACTGCGTCATTTTTGCAAACATACCCGCCATAGCCAAATTGATACTCTGTATTTTTATTGGTATTGATTTTGCTGCTATCGGTTTTAATATTATGCATGATGCTGGACACGGCAACTATTCCAAAAAGTATAAAAAGATCAATGAGCTCTTGGTGCTTTCTCTCAACCTCGTGGGCGCAAATGCGTATCTATGGAAGACGAAGCACAACATCCTCCATCATACGTACACAAACATCGAAAATGTGGACGAAGACATCGATATACCAGGAATGAGAGTACATAAAGAACAGATACTTAAAAAGTACCATAAATATCAACACATTTATTGGATCTTTCTCTATATGTTCACCTACTTTCTGTGGGTTTGGTATGCTGATTTCAAGAAGTACTTTACTGGAAAAATAAATGGCTACAAATTTCCTAAAATGAAATTAAAAAATCATATTATTTTCTGGGCAAGCAAGGCTTTCTACACATTCTATATGATTTTCATTCCTTGGTATGTTCTAGGATTTTTGCCTTTCCTTGCTGGCTATCTGCTTCTCTGTGCAGTTTGTGGTTTATTCATTAGTATTATCTTTCAGCTCGCACATGTAGTGGAAGGGGTTGCTAATCCTGTAGTGAACAAGGAAAATCAGATCAAAGAAGATTGGTGGAAACATGAAGTACAAACAACTGCAAACTTTGCAACAAAGAGCAGATTCATTAATTGGTTTTGTGGTGGGCTTAATTTTCAAATAGAGCATCACCTCTTTACTGAAATAAATCATGTTCATTATTCCGGAATGAGTCCTATCGTCAAAGAAACCTGTGAAGAGTTTGGAATCGTATATAATGAAAAACCAACTTTTTTAGACGCACTTCGTTCTCATATCAATCATTTAAAAAAATTAGGCACTGAAGTCTAAAATTAAAATCCCCTGCTCATATTGAGCGAGGGGATTTTTTAATTTAAAAAACATTCATAGCTTCAGCAATTTCTAAAATAAAATTATTTTCAGGAGATATTTCCTCGTGAATAATTTTTGCTTCTTTTAAGATTTTTGTCCAAAAACTAGAATCTTGTGAAGCTCTAGAGCCTCCTTTGTGATACAAATCTTTAGCGATAAGCCAAATGGTAGCTGTTGCTTCACAAATCAACGGATCAGACATAATTCCATTACCAGATCCTCCGGCAAAATCTTTTCCTATTTTTATAGCACCAGCTTCCAACAATTGCTGAGAAGCTGGATCAAAGACTTCACTTGATTTTGTTTTATTTGCACAAAGTGTCCGTGTGACTTTCATTGATGCATTATGCATATGAAAATGTTTTTGATCTACTTTGACGTGACCATATTCTTCGGTGATGAGAATATTTTTACTGTGATCAAAATAACAAAAATATAGACCGTTGTCCAAATGTAGTGCATTGTTTGGTAATTTCTTAATAGCATTTTCTAATACCGTCAAGAATGGATTCATAATTGGATGAATATGTGATTCAAACCTATGGTTATTTGTTGTATTCATTTTTTAAAGTTTTGGTTCTCTTTAGTTTTATCACATAAAACCATAAAGGACAAGAAAATAAAAACTCGCTTTTTACAATAAAAATGCTAATATAAAAACATTGCGGGATTAGTTTATCGGTAAAATAACAGTTTTCCAAACTGTGGTGAAGGGTTCGACTCCCTTATCCCGCACAAAAACAAATGAACCGAGGCATGTCCTCGGTGATTTTGTTTTGTAGTAGGGTCAGGGAGGAGAAAGGCGCAGGCGGACGCGCCGAGCCGGGGTCGCACAAAATTTCAGCAGAAATTTATGAGTGACCGACTCCCTTATCCCGCACCAGAATAAACAAAAACACCTAGAATATTCTAGATGTTTTTGTTTAAAAGTTATATATTTTTATCTTCATTAGAGTTTTTATCTTTAAGGTGTGACAACAAAGTATTTTTTAAAACTTTAATACGTGCTTTCATTTCATGATGTTCTTTTATTTTATTCAATTCTCCAGCAAAAGCTTCTGGATCTTTTTTAAGCGTATTTTCCCTGTCTTTAATTTCTTGAATTACATTTTTAACATATTCTGGATTTTTTATTCTTTGTTCAAACAAAATATCTTCTTGTTCTGAAAGAGATTTATAATCATTAACAGGGGGCATTTTTTGTGCTTCTTGTACGTCATTAGCACCCAATTCATCTCTAATTTTCTGCCTTATTAAGGTAGAAACATTTTCTGGAATATTTTCTACTTTAGGTGCTTTTTTAAAAAGTGATTCAAACATATATGTATTATACAAAATATAAGTTAAATAGTAAGCACTTTCAATATTTATAACTTCTTTCGGGCTGCTGGGAATCGAACCCAGTCAACGTGTTCCCAAAACACGTGTACTACCGGTATACGACAGCCCGTTCAATAATAAAACTAGAACAGATAAGACTATATCACAAAAAACCTTTTTCTCAAATCTTACTTCCCTTCTTGCACTCTCTTCAAGTCCTCATATTTCACTTCTGGAAGATCTTTATAATCATTTTGATACGCCCGCTCTGTCACAGACCTCACTGTCCCACCGACACTATCAGTCATGAAGAAATATTTCTGGCCCGCTTTATCTACTGTGGCATATTTGAGAGGGCCTTTAGGTAAAATTATTTCTTTTTCTAAGATTTTTTGTTCTATATCTATTTTTAAATTTTGTATTTTTTTATCTAAAACAACTTCTTGAACTGGTTTTTTATACATCGGTAAGGAACGAAATTCTTTTTTAATTTTTATATTTGAGATTTCTTCTGCCTTATACCCTTTACTTAGATCATTTGTATAGTATCTACCATCTTCAATTTTATCTGATGAAATATTCTTAAGCACAAATGGTTTATCAAAAGAATTAGTAGAATTATTCAATTCTTTTCTTGTTTTTTCAATTTCTTCGTTTATAATCTTGTCAGTAATTTTAGGAAATACTTTCTTTATTTCTCCTCTATCTACTTTATCTTCAATAAAATCAGTAGTTGGTTTATTGGTCAAATCATTAGATAAATCATACGAATATGTTCCAGTTAAATAATCTGGATTATAACTTTCTTTATTTATCCATCCAATAGGTTGTATCTTATCTTTTTTAAAAAAACTATCAGCTTCTTTATCTAAAGGTTTTCTTGTTCTTGTAATTTTTACCTTAGAATCAAATGGACCAATAGTATCTTTTGATAAATTTTTAGAAAAATTATTATTAAACATATTAAAAGATTTTAAACTATCCTTATACGCTTTCAATCTCGGGTCATTAGGATCAGTCGTATGATATGCCGGTACTTCTAGTTTTTTATTATTCTTTTCAACACCTATAACTTGTCCATCAGCTTTTTCAGGCGAACCGGCAAGAGCACCAACAAAAGCAGCGCCTGTGGCAAGTTTCTTTATAGATTTTTTGAAAAAGTTTTCCATCACAAATAAATTATACACCAAATACACTATAAAATAACATCCTCTACCCTTTTTACTCTCGCCTTCTTATTATTCATATCCAGGAAGACCACCAAGAGGTCAAATTGCCATTCTGTACTCTCAGAGACATGTTTGGACACTAAATACGTTTGAATTGTCCTTGAGAGCCTTTTGAGCTTCCAGGGATGCATATTATCTTCTGGCTTGTATTGATCGATTGTTATTCGTGAAACATTCACCAAATCCCGTGTAACTGCCTTAACTTCCACAAAATAAAGCTTTAATCCCCTATTTTCTTGTCGCTGTGCGACAATATCTATCTCACCCCATTTCTTTGTATAGTTTCTTTCTAGAATAGTGAAGCCGTGTTTCACGAGAAACTTACAGGCGACACTTTCACCAATTTCCCCTATTTTTTGTTTTTCTGAAGTAAAAACTTTAGGCATTTGTGTAAGGTTTCACGAATAACATAGTAAATATGTTTCACGTGAAACATATTCTATACATTTTAAGCTATTTTCTTCATTTTCCTAAATAACCCTTATAATATAAGCTATTAGACATATTCACCTTTTTAAAAGACACCACTCTTTCTGTCCTTTATAAACAATACCCCCAGACTTATCCACAGTTATGACCTATTTTTACGGTCTTTTATCAAAAATCCTTATAAAACAAAGCGAGGTAAAGGACAAGGAAAATTTCTATCTTTAATGTGCACCCGGAGGGATTCGGCTACTACGTAGCCAGGTGCTTTTCTATCTCGCCAGGCTCGCACAGAAAAGCCTTTCGAATACCCTCACAAAAGCAAATAAATTTGCTTTTTCGCCTGCTGGTGCACCCGGAGGGATTCGAACCCCCAATAACGGTTCCGAAGACCGTCGTGATATCCATTTCACCACGGGTGCGAAATGCTCTTTACAGTATAAGCTAAAAAGGGGAGTAAGTAAATTAAACTTTTGCATTATCAATAGAAAAGTATATAATGGTTAGGTAAATTCGTAATATTATAAAAATAACAACACTTGCGGTGTTGGTTTAGTGGTAGAACACGTCCTTGCCAAGGATGAGACAGGAGTTCGATTCTCCTACGCCGCACAGATCATATAGTGGAAACACTTACAAAAAATCTCATAAATAAAGTTCCACCAGAAGTTTCACAAGTAACACGTACTTTGGAGAAAGCTGGTTTTGAAGCATACCTCGTCGGTGGTTGTGTCCGTGACCTCATACTAAATAGGGAACCGAAGGATTGGGACGTGACGACCAATGCAACACCAGAACAGATCATCGCTCTGTTTGAAAAAACAGTATATGAAAATACTTATGGTACTGTCGGCGTTTGTATTCCCAAAGATGTTACTCGTGAAACCCCGAAGGAAAGCGAGCTTCCAACGGGGCAGGCACCTGAATACGAGATTATAGAAGTCACACCCTATAGAATTGAAACAGAATACAGCGATTTCAGACATCCAGACCAAGTAAAATTCAGCTCAAAGCTCGAAGACGACCTTAAAAGACGTGACTTTACCGTAAATGCGATGGCACTGGATAGTAAAGGACATTTAATTGATCTATTCGAAGGTTTAAAGGACATACAAAATAAAACTTTACGCACAGTAGGAGAGGCAGACGAAAGATTTACTGAAGATGCGCTCCGCCTCGTACGTGCGATAAGGTTTTCTACACAGCTTGATTTCATAATTTCACACGAAACAACAGAAAGCATTTTGAAAAATTCTGAGCTCATACAAAAGATATCCACAGAAAGAATTCGTGATGAATTTATAAAAATAATTATGTCAAAAAATCCGATGATTGGCATCAGCATGCTTTCACGATTTGGAATTTTAAAATATATTATTCCAGAACTCGAAGAGGGAATACATTGTGAACAAAAAGGTGAACACATCTATGACGTTTTTGATCATATGCTCCACGCGCTCGGCCACGCTGCAAATCAGAATTTACCTTTAGACATAAGGCTTTCTGCGCTTTTTCATGATATAGGTAAACCTCGTACACGCAGATGGGACGGATCGAAGGCTGGAGGAAAAGGGAAGTATACTTTCTACGGACACGAAGTCGTCGGTGCACGAATGGTAAAAAAAATAATGGAGCGATTAAAATTCCCAAAAGATATTTCTGAAAAAGTTGAAAAGCTCGTACGCTATCATATGTTTTTTTCTGATACAGAAACAATCACGCTTTCTGCTGTGCGTAGAGTTATCGTGAATGTGGGGAAAGAAAATATTTGGGATTTGATGCACGTCCGTGAATGCGACCGTGTCGGTATGAAAAAGAAAGAAGCACCGTATCGCTTGCGCAAATATCATGCAATGATCGAGGAATGTTTGCGTGATCCTATATCTGTTTCACAACTCAAAATTGATGGGAAGATACTTATGGATGAGTTGAATATAAAACCTAGTCCTAAAATGGGCTTTATTTTAAATGCTCTTTTAGAAGAAGTCCTTGATGACCCAAGTAAAAATGTCCGTGAATATCTCGATGTCCGTGTTAAAGAACTCGACGCTCTATCAGACAATGAACTCAAAGCTCTCGGACAGAAAGCAAAAGAAAAGAAAGAAATAACAGAGGAAGAAGAAATAAAAAAACTCCACGCAAAGCATGGAGTTTCGAAATAGAAAAAATTTTAGTATTCGTATGAACCGATAGGATAAATTTTTGCCAGAAATAACAATTGGCATTTCATTTTATTGGTTGAAGAATAAAGTTTCTTTTCTAAAAAAGTTTGTTTGTCTGTTGGTAACAAATTTCTAGTCCACCTTAAAAGAATATTTTTCTTAAGTATGTATTCAGGAATGTATATCAGTTGAAAAATGGGATAGGAAAGGAATGGACTGTGTATAACATGTATACAAAAACTGCTACTGTTACAGGCTTGTAAAAGCAGATTTTGAAGTTCGTCAGAAGCAATATTTGTTCCAAACCTATCATATTCTTTTGTAAGCGTAAATGTATGTCCGGACATATTCGTTGTCATCTGGTGATGTTTAGTTTCAACTCCATTCCAAAATCCTTCTTTTTTGTTGGCTTTTTTAATAAGCCTAGCAGTGAAATAGGGAATAATTTTTTTCATTTTATATAGTTTTTAATGAGCTTTTGCTCGGTGAGTACTGAATTTGTTTAACCAAACATTACAACAAAATATTAAGTTTTGCAAGGGAGATACTTTATTTCAAATCTAGAAAAATAGGACAATGGTCTGAGCCCATATAGTCTGTAAGCATTCCTGTATTTTTTACTTTCGGTATAAGTTTTTCATCTACAAAGAAATAATCAATACGCCAGCCGACATTGCGAGTACGAGAAGCAGTTTTCTGATCCCAATATGTATAGATATCTTTTTTATTTGGATTCATTTTTCGAAAAATATCGATAAAATTATTTTTTATAACTTTTGTAATCCACGCTCGTTCAATAGGGAGAAAGCCTGTATTTTCTTCATTAGCTTTCGGGCGAGCGAGGTCGATTGCTTCGTGTGCTGTGTTTATGTCTCCACAGAAAATAACTTTTTCTCCGTTCTTACGAAGTTTCAAAATGAATTTCAAGAATGCATCGTAGAACTCGAGCTTGTATTCTAGACGATGCGGACCAGAGCCACCATTTGGATAATAACCACAAATCAAAGTGAAATCTTTGAACTTTGCTCCGACAATTCTACCTTCATCATCGAATTTCTTTATTCCCATTCCATAAAAAACTTCAAGTGGTTTTATTTTTGTATAAATTCCAACACCACTATAACCTTTGCGTAATTTTGAATATGAAAAATAACTTTCGTAACCTTTTACATTACGGACATCATCCGGGAGCTGATCGGGTTCTACTTTTGTCTCTTGGAGACATAGAACATCTGGTTTATATTTTTTAAATAGAGGAGTGAAGAAGCCTTGCTTTGCTGTAGCACGCAAGCCATTTGTATTCCAAGAAATTATTTTCACCATACAAGAATAATACCACAGAACATAGCTCTTTTCATAAAACTTGCTTTTTTATTTAAAATAGGTTATTATAAATACGAAACATTTTTATATTTATAGACCTTTAAAAACTAAAATTTATGCAGGCAAGAAAATCTCTCATTACAAACTTGTTCTCATTTCTTATTAAAAAAGAAAAACGAACAGAGAACAAACAAAAAAAAGAGGGGGGCTTTAGAAATGAAACACCTAAAGAAAAGAAACAAAATGATACTAGGCAATATATGCCTGTATTAGATGAAACAGAAATTACCCTTTTTATTTGAAGAAACGCGTCTCGGGAAAATGTTTCAAATCCTTTTTTTGTAACTTCGCATTATTTCCCCTTATGCGAGCAAACCACGAAAACAAGGATTTATTAAGTACCTGAGATGGAAAGCGGTCGTATGTACATACGACCGCTTATTTTTTTACCTTTTACTATGAAATTTCTTATGAATATCTCGGAGGTGTGAGTCGGTAACGTGTGTATATATTTGAGTTGTCGCAATATTTGAATGCCCAAGCATAACTTGCACACTGCGTATATCAGCACCATTGGAAAGTAAGTCAGTCGCAAAACAGTGGCGAATGACGTGTGGAGTAACTTTTTTTGAAATACCAGCTATCGTCGCATATGTTTTCACAATTCTCGCTATCGATCTACGAGTAAGTGGCTCTGGTGTTTCATCTTTTAACTCTTTACCGACTTGGACAAAAAGTGCTTCATTCATATCTTTGCGAGCTTTCATATATATACGGAGTGCAGTACGAGCATCTTCTGAAATAAATACGACACGCACTTTTCCACCTTTTCCACGCACAGAAAATTCATCAGCAGTCAGGTCTAGGTCATTCGTAAGAGAACACAATTCTGAAACACGAAGTCCTGTGGAGAAAAGTAATTCAAGAATCGCTTTATCACGTAGTGATTTTAAATCACTACTTTTTGCTTGCCCTAGTGAGTCTTGGCGAAGTAGGGGGGCAGAAAGTAAACGTGAAAGTTCTGAAGCAGTGATGAGGTCGATTGCGCGTTCACCGACTTTAGCAAGTTCTATTTTATCTGCATGCATAGAAGCAATGTCTCTTCGTGCAAGGAATTTCAAAAACATTCGAAGAGCAATCATATAATAATTCTGAGTTTTTTTTGAAATCGTTTTCTCTATACGCATTTTTGTACCTACGTGTGCATTCTGACGATTAAGCCAAAGACGAAATTCTCGCACCACACTATCATTTATATCTTTAGCATTTTTTACTTTTGTATGTTCAAAAAAACGAGTCAGATAGTGTCCATAATTTTCAATCGTCTTAATACTGGAGCCTTTTTCAATTTCCAAATATTCTAAAAACTGCTGTTTGAGTTTTTCTATTTCGCTAGACATGTATATATAGTATAGCAAAATATTGTGCGACACGATAAAAAAGCATTTGACTTTTTGTAAAAAACATATATAATGTTATAAAATACTGAAATTCAACTAAAACTAACCGAACGATAAAAAGTTCATTAAAAAACAAAAACTATGAAAAAATTAAGATCGTTTTCCATTAAATGCGCACTCGTTATGTGTGCAATCTTAGTATTAGCGTACATTATTATTTTTATTAAATTCCATGAAACGCCAATACTGTTCAACACTGAAATACTGGCAAGGTTGGGTATTAAAACATACCGGAAATTTTTATATCTTGAACCAGTATTCTGGTGCACGATGATGTTTTGGATTACTTTCAGCTTTGCCTATTTTTCACAAATAAAAAAACACATACCTGAGGCTTTTGAAATAAAAGTACTCATCCTGAGTGCAATTTTTGGAATGGGAACAGGTGGCACGATCATACTAGGTATCAATGAATTCTCATTAATACGAAGCATAGAAATCGGTATCGGAAGTACTCTATTTATAGGTTCATTTTTTGGTCTCACCGAAAAAGATAATCGGTTTGATTATATTGTCGGCACTATTATTGCTTCTTCAATATATGAAACAGTGGCCGTACTTATGTATATTATTTTTTCTCCAACAGAAGAAATTGATTTGATGATGTATGTGCCGTTATTTTTCTTTATGTTTTTAATAGTGAATATGATGGTAGTTTCTTTTATTCCGATGATTGTCGCATTTTTTGAAAACATATGGGGCATCTCAAAAGAGAGAATAAAAGAGATTTCGAGAGGGGAACGTGAGTTAAGTGAAAAAGAAGGTTATTAAAAAAAATTCAAACAGGAATGATCAAAATGATTGTTCCTGTTTTTTTATTTCCAAATCCGCTATTTTTATACAAAACAAAAGGACTTGCAATTTTTTGGGCTTTATGCTACTATCTAGTTATGTTAGCAACAAAGAAAAAACAAACAGTTATCAAAAAACACCAGGCTCATGAGAAGGACACAGGTTCTTCACAGGTCCAGGTCGCTATTTTGTCTACACAGATAGACGAACTCGCAAAGCATTTGAAGAAGCACAAGAAGGACAACCACTCTCGTCGCGGACTTATCAAGATGGTTGCAGATCGCAGAACTCACTTAAAATATTTACAAAGAAAAAATAAGACTGCATACGAATCTATCATGAAGCAGATGGACCTCGCATAAATTAAAGTCCCCGAAAGGGGATTTTAATTTGCAGTGCAAAAAGGTATAATTTATACATATGTCAATCATCAAACACAAAGAACAACGAGTAGCTGTTTTCATCGATACTCAAAATGTCTATCATAGTGCTCGCAATCTTTATCACGCTCGTGTGAACTTCGGAAATATTTTGAAGGATGTCGTCGCAGGCAGGAAGCTCGTGCGAGCAGTCGCCTACGTCATCACGACAGAAGCAGGGGACGAGAAAAACTTTTTCGAAGCATTAAATAAAATCGGCATCGAGACGAAGACGAAAGATTTACAAATATTTGCCGGCGGTGCGAAGAAAGCAGACTGGGATGTCGGCCTCGCAATGGATGTGATCAAGATGGCTCCGAAGCTCGACGCCGTCATCATCGTCTCTGGCGATGGAGACTTCATTCCGCTCGTGGAATATTTGCAGACTATTGGTGTCCAAGTCGAAGTCGCATCTTTCGGCAAATCAACTTCTGGTAAGCTCAAAGAATCAGTCGATGAATTCATCGACCTCTCCGCAAATCCAAGAAAGTATCTCATCGGAGGAAGCAATAAACAAAGTTAAAAAAAATCCTGAGTAACATCAGGATTTTTACTTTTTAGACCCAAAATGATAGTATAACGAGTATTAGCAATAGTTAATCAGTTTGTCTTCAGACAGACAGTAGTGTTCCTCACGATCTCGTGAAACAGAACAATACTTTAGTTTGGAGATAAACTACAAAAAAATATATGAATAAAAAAGAGTATCAAGTAGAAATCGGCGGGAAAGTAATGACCGCTATTTTTTCAGATTTAGCAGACCAAGCGCACGGCTCGGTGATGTTAAAGTACGGCGAGACGATAGTCCTCGCGACTGCGTGTATGTCAAAAGACAAACAGGCAGGTTTGGGATTTTTTAATCTCACTGTCGACTATGCAGAAAAATTTTATGCATCAGGAAAAATATTGGGTTCACAATATGTACGCCGTGAAGGGAAACCTTCGAATGAAGCGATCCTCGCATCACGTGTAATCGACAGAACTATTCGTCCACTCTTTGATCAGAATCTTCGTCACGCAGTGCAAGTCATCGTCACAGTTATCGCATGCGATGACAACGATCCAGCCATGCTCGCCGTGAATGCTGCATCACTCGCACTCGTCGTCTCAAATATTCCTTGGAAGGGGCCAATCGGTTGTGTGCGTGTCGGCAAGTATGCAATTAATAACGACAGCGAAAATTTGGTAGTAAATGCTTCTACAACAAAAAGACAAGAAGAGTATCCGTACAAATTTGACCTCACAGTCTGTGGAAGAGAAGGCACTATAAATATGATAGAGGCTGCATCAAGACAAGCAAAAGAAGAAGAACTGACAGAAGCACTCGAACTCGCAAGCAAGGAGATCACCAAGCTCGAAGATTTCCAGAAGAAAATCCAAAAAGAAATCGGTAAAGAAAAAAGAGTTATCGAACACGAAAAAATTAGTGAAGAAAGTTTGAATCTTTTCAAAGAAAATATTTTACCAAAAATGGAAAGTGCTATTTTTGCAGGAGCAGGGAAAATAAAAATTGATGCACTCCACAGCGAATGGAATACTTTAGTAAAAGAAAAATATGCCGGTACTGACAAAAAAGATTTCCAGCTTGAAGACGATATTTTCGATGAAACAGAAAACGACATGCTTCACGAAAAAGCAATCAAGGAAGACAAACGTGCAGATGGCAGAGCGATGGACGAAGTCCGCGAACTCTACGCACAAGCAGGAGGCGTCTCAAAAATTTTGCACGGCTCTGGAATATTTTATCGCGGAGGCACGCACGTACTCTCTGCACTGACACTCGGCGGACCAGGAGACAAACAAGAAGTGAATGGAATGGATTTACAAACTTCACGAAGATTTATGCATCACTATAATTTTCCTCCGTTCTCTGCAGGAGAACCAGGAAGAAGTGGATTCACAAATCGTCGCGAAGTCGGACACGGAGCACTCGCAGAAAAAGCATTGCTTATGGTGCTTCCAGAAAAAGAAATTTTCCCGTACACGATTCGCATCGTCTCTGAATCAATGGCGTCGAATGGTTCCACTTCACAAGCAAGTATTTGTGCATCGACACTCGCACTCATGGATGCTGGTGTGCCGATAAAAAATCCTGTCGCCGGCATCGCGATGGGCCTAATGTATGAAAATGATTCTGCATACAAAATCTTGACCGACATTCAAGGACCAGAAGATCATCATGGTGATATGGATTTCAAAGTCGCAGGAACACGCGTTGGTATCACTGCGATACAGCTCGATGTGAAAGTCGACGGCGTGCCAATAAAAATACTTTCTGAAGCATTGGCACAAAGTAAGAAAGCTCGCCTTACGATCCTCGATACTATCGAAAAAGAAATTTCAAAACCGCGTGAAAACATTTCTCCAAATGCTCCGGAGATTTTGATTATCAAAATCAAACCTGAACAAATAGGTGGGGTCATCGGAAGCGGAGGAAAAGTAATTAAAGATATTAAAGAAAGAACTGGTGCAGAAATCACTATCGAAGATGACGGCACTGTATACTTCACTGGTATGAACGGCTCTGCAGGAAAAGCAAAACAAATCGTGGAAGAAATGACACACGAATTCAAACTCGGAGAAATACTCCAAGGCGAGATCGTGAAGCTCGCAGACTTCGGCGGATTCGTCCGACTCAATGACTTCACTGACGGTATGGTGCATATTTCTGAAATAGCGCCGTTCCGAGTGGAGCGAGTAACTGATATATTGAAAGAAGGTATGATTGTCCCAGTGAAAGTCATCGGCATCGACCCACAAAGAGGAAAGATTAGTCTTTCCATCAAGGAAGCAAATCCGACTTTCTTTCAGCCTAAAGCGTAATTAAAATAGAAAAGAAAAAAGAGCGGCCATTCGGTCGCTCTTTTGAGTTTAATTTTGGTATACTAATAACTATATGGAAAATGAAAAAGAAATTCTAAAACCTGAACCTGTACCAGAAACACCAATGCCGAAAAGTGCAGTAGTGAAAACGTATGCGGAAGATATGGCAGATGCTATCGATCATGTCGAAGGAGGAATGATAAGGCAGATAATTCAGGAACAGGAGGATGGACAAAAAAGAGAGGAGAACGTGTCTCCAGAATCAACGAAAAATAAAACATTGATGTTAATCAGTGCCATTTTGATAGTATCAGCATTTGTTTCACTGTTCTTGGTTATAACATTCAAAGAAAAAGCTCAGACAGTCGAGCCAGTAAAACAGACAAAAAATATCATCTTCGTGGAGCAAAATAAATTCTTAGAAGTCGCAGGACTTTCGAAAACTCAAATTATCGAGACAATCAAAAACGAAGTTTCTAACAGCCAGCTCAAAATCGGAGGCATTGAAGCTATATATCTGACGGAAAACAAAAATGTCGTGACTTTCAAAAGATTTATGGAATTAATACAGAGCAATGTGCCAGCGGAAGTGACAGAATACACAAACGACAATTTTATGATCGGTATATACAACAACGAAGATAAATCACTTTTCATCTTACTCAATATAAAATCATTTGCGGATATTTTCCCTGGAATGAAAGCATGGGAAAATAAAATATGGAGTGATTTGCACGACCTTTTCGATATGGAACTCAATGCCGATACGAAATACTTGCTCACAAAAAGTTTTGAAGATAATATTATCGAAAATAAAAATAGCCGAGCATTGTACGACAATGAGAAAAATAAAATCTTGGAATACGTCTTCGTAGATGAGACTTCAGTCGTCATTATTTCAAATGACGATGCAGTACACGAGGTTATGAGTCGTCTCTACAGCGCTCAATTAGCTAAATAATAAAAGCTAAAATAACCATTTGCCAGAAAAAACTAGTCTGCTATGATATAGGTAATGATAGACAAAAAGAAAATTAAAGAAGAGTTAGAAAAAGAGAAAAATTTACTAAGTGGACAGATGAATGATATGGGAAAATTAAATCCCGAGACAGGGCAATGGGAGACTCAGCCCGAAGCACAGGATTTCCCAGAAGCAGATGCAAATGACCAAGCTGATAGATTTGAAGATTATGAAAGCAAGAGTTCGATGATGAGAGATTTGCAGAAAAGATGGAACAATATCCTAAATGCAATAAAAAACATCAACAAGACTTCTTTCGGAAAATGTGAAATATGTAAAAAAGATATCGAAGCTGCTAGAATGAAAGCGAACCCAGCAGCGAGAACATGTAAGAAACATATTAACGAATAATTTTTAATTATTATGAGCTTCGCAAAAGTCTACTCGGCACAAATAAATCTCCTTTCAGGAAATATTGTTACGATAGAGACAGACCTCTCGCGAGGACTCAATTCTTTTACTGTCGTCGGTTTACCAGACAAGGCCGTCGATGAATCAAAAGATCGCGTTGGTAGCGCACTCAAAAATTCTGGTTACGAATCACCAAAAAGTAAAAATCAAAAAACGGTCGTTTCACTTGCTCCAGCGGATCTCAAAAAAGAGGGTCCGTTTTTTGATTTAGGAATTGCACTCGCATACCTACTTGCCACTGGTGAAATAAAATTCAATCCTGAGAAAAAACTTTTCCTCGGAGAGCTTTCACTCAATGGTGAACTCAAAGGTCTGCGAGGAGTGTTGCCACTTGTACAAGAAGCAAAGAAAAAAGGATTTGAGGAAATTTATCTTCCAAAAGAAAACGCTCTAGAAGCAGCACTCGTCGAAGGTATCAAGATATTTGGCGCAGAAAATTTAAAACAAGTCATCGACCACATCGATGAAAGTAAGATACAACTAGAAGAAGGTGATGATGCACTCCGCAAGCAGAAGAAAAAGATCGTGGAGCAATCAAAAACAGAAATACTTTTTTCGGAAGAAATAAAAGGCGCTGACTTCGCAGATATCCGCGGACAAGAAGGTGCAAAACGTGGCTTAGAAATCGCTTCTGCTGGCGGGCACAATATCGCTATGTCAGGCCCGCCTGGTACTGGAAAAACAATGCTCGCTCGTGCATTTAGCAGTTTGCTTCCTGATCTAGCCATTGAAGATGTTTTAGAAATTACTGGCATTCATTCTGTCGCAGGAGCAAATCGTGGTGAGCTCATCACCACTCCACCATTTCGTGCACCGCATCACACATCATCATATGTCTCACTTATCGGTGGAGGAACTTTTCCAAAACCAGGTGAAGTAACGCTCGCACATAAAGGTGTTTTATTTTTAGATGAATTTCCAGAATTTGAAAAAAGAGTTTTGGAATCTTTGCGCCAACCACTCGAAGACAATATCGTCTCTATCGCTCGAGCAAAAGGTACGGCAATATTTCCATCAAATTTTATTCTCGTCGCTGCGATGAACCCTTGTCCTTGCGGAAACTTAGGGAATAAACAAAAAGCCTGCATCTGCAAACCTTCCGACCTCGACCGATACAAAAGAAAACTCTCTGGCCCGATAATGGACCGCATCGATTTGTGGGTGACTGTCGGAAATATTGATTACAAAAAATTGGGTGAAGAAGGCACAGGAGAAAAAAGTATAGTAATAAAAAACAGAGTGCACAATGCTCGCAAAATACAAAAAGAAAGATTTGAAAAATCTAACAGAAAAATATCGCTTAACAGTGAAATGAATGTAAAAGATTTATCAGAAATAATCCGTCTCTCAGATGAAGTACGAAATGTTTTACAAGAAAGCTCTGAGCGCCTCGCACTTTCTGCTCGTGCATATCACAGAGTTATAAAAATAGCCCGCACGATAGCGGACTTGGCTGGCTCAAACGAAATAGAGAAAGATCACATACTCGAAGCGATACAGTATCGTCCTAAAATACAGCTATAAAATAGAAAATAAAAAAGACAAATTTTTATTTAATTAATTTTTACTGCTTCTTCCAAGATTTACCTGTGGAGTCGAAGCCTGGATTCTTTGCTCCACGTACTTCGAAGTGTAAATGTGGACCAGTTGAACGGCCAGTTGAACCAACATAACCGATCACTTCTCCTTGAGAAACTTGATCACCTTGATGCGCAACTCTTTGTGACTGGTGAGCATAGAAAGTCTGAGTACCATTAGGATGTTTTATAATGATCAAATTTCCGAAACCTCCATTGTAACCATTTTTAGAAAAGATAACTGTGCCACTCGCAGCAGCTTTAATAGGAGTACCTGATTCATGGCAACTCATATCAACAGCATAATGGTCGTGTTTACCTTGAGTAAGTGGACAAGGGATTGGTTTTATAAAGTATGCGTCAGTTGATCCAATGTTTACATCGACATATACTGTCGGTTTCTTTGTAGAAGGTGAACTCGCGGGAGTTGAATCGATAAGCTGTCCATCTGGAATAATCAGTTTATCACCGACAGTCAGTGCAGCAGTCTCAGAAATACCATTAAAAGAAGCGATATCGGCGATATCAGCTTTGTATTTCAATGCAATACCTTTGAGTGTCTGACCTTTAGTAACAGTATGTTCAATACCAGAGATAGGTAAAATGATCAATGTGTCACCTTCGACGAGTTTATCGCCTTTTTTCATATCATTTGCCCAAAGAATCGTATTTGCAGAAACATCAAACATTTCCGCAATAGCTGCTAATGAATCTCCTTTTCTCACAACATAGACACTGATCTCAGCTTCAGTATCTTCAGATGGATTTGCTCCCATAGAACTGGTTACAGGGACGAGAGCATTTTCTGATGCTATTGTAACACTAGCATCTTCTTTCACTGTATTCTCTTCTTTTTTCTTATCCTGATTTGCGAGCACTGGAGAAAATGAAGGTGTTAGAAGTTCCATATTCTGAGAATTATTGAGATTTGTAGCTGGAAGTACATCTTCAGCAGAAGCTTTCTCTCCAAGACCAAACATAGAAAGTAATCCAGCATTTGCTTGAACTGGTACAAAAAATACCCCAAACACCAAGAAAAGGGCTAAAACATGACTAATCATTTTAAATTGAGGTTTAATAAGCCTTGAAAAATATCGCTAGAATGGGCTTTTTGTCCTTAAAAAATAGGGCAAACTCTGCAAGACGACCAAAAATGTGTTGCAAAATAAAGGTTTCTAACGAAGTTACGGTCATAACTGTCTTTCTGTCGATATCTGAGTTTCTTCTTGTCCGGTACCTAATAATCGTACCTTTTTAGGCTAGGTGAGTCAATGGAAATGTGGATAACTTTATTTGACATAATTTATATAAATTACATAATTTTAAGGTTTTTTTATAAAAATCAGCCGGAAAATTAGGCAATATAAACTAAAAGTTTTATAATAAAAGTCTATGGCAAAAGAAAAATCTCCGAATACTGAAGAAGTATTGAAAAATTTAAAAAATAAACTGGAAAAAGAGGAAAGTGAGCTAACCTCTGTAAACTCAATAGAACTAGATGGCGGTAATACTATAAAAAAGGGTCAGAAAAAAGCAGGTGAATATAAGGTAAAAAGCATCAAGGTAAACAAGGAAGGCAAGAAAGTCATAAAGCTGGAGCTAAAAGATGGAACAGGGGAATACGAGCTAGAAGAGCAGAAGTTGAGAGATGAGGATAAAAACATTGAAACAATCTGGAGAAAAAGTGGGACAACGGAAGGCTTGCGAATAGGATTCCCCAACAATGAACACATAGAGGAGAAAGTCGAGGAAAAGGAAAAAGAAGAAGATGTACCCCAAATAACAGTTATGGAAAACAAAAAAGAACAACCAATAAAAATAGAAGATTCTAAAACAAAGATGCCGAAGGTAGAAAAAATAGATGGAAAAATAAGTGCACCTCGTATAGGAAGTAAGTTTTTCATGATGAATGAAGAAAAGAAAATGGAAAATTATACTATCATCGGAACAAGAATTGCAAAAAAGGATGGGCAACTTTTATTACGGATAAAAAAGAATCCTGAAGACAGAGAAGAAGAGCCAAAAGAAATCAACTCTAAGCAATTTGTAAATAAATTTAATAAAGAAAAAATTCTATTAACAACAAAAGATGATAAGAGAATCGAGGAACTTACTCCATTTTCTAAAAAGAGAAGAGAGCAAAATAAAGAAATAAGAAACAAGAATGAAGAGGACGTTTTAAATGAAATAGCAGAAAATGCAGATAAAAATCGTGAAGAATTAATGAACGAAGAAAAAGAACCAAAGACCCTTGATGAATTAAAAACTCATCACGAAATAGGAATGAAGATGGATGAAGTGTTATTAAAAAGCTTAAGTGACATAGAAAAAAAGAAATTAGAAAAACAAGAAAAATATAAAAATATTTCAAAAGACACGAAAGACTTTCTAAAAATGGAAAGGAATAAAAAATACACGCAAGATAAAATAGATCTTGAGGAAAGAAGACACGAAGAATTTGCGGATCCAAAAATCACAGACAAAGATGCAATAGATGCAAATCCTGATATGAAAGCTCTTTTCAACAAGGATCCAGAAAAATATCTAGAAGAGAACAAAGAAAAAGCAATTCTAGCTTTTAAATATTTGAACAAAGTGATGAAGATAGAAGAGCTTGCAAAGAATACTGCTTTCAAAAAAGCGAATCAAAATATTACTGGATTAAATGACGAAGATTTTGCAAAAGCAGAAGCCAAAAAATGGCAATTTAAATTCGACGAGATCAACAAGAAATACGACGATGAACTGGATTCAATAGTTTCGAAAGAGATGAAGAGCAGAACTCAAAGAACAACTAATAAGATGAGAAAAGAGTGGGAAAATAAAGAAGCAGCGAAAACTTCTTTTGATCACACGATCGATGCACAAATAGAAAGAGCAAAAGGACGTTTAAAAACAGGAATAGAAAAAAAAGCGGAAGAAATAAGTAAGAAGTTGGATGTAAAAATAGATGCTATTCATCAAAAATCTGAAGAAAAATTTAATGAGATAGAACTTGCAGAAATAAAAAAAGCGGAAGAAGCTAAAGACCAAGCACGAAAAGAATATATAGAAGCAAAAAACCAAAAACAATCGTTTTGGAAATTTGGCTTTGGAAAAGACAAGAAAGAGAACGAGCTCAAAGAAAAAGAAGAAGCTTACAAAAAAGCAAAGGAAGAATATGTCGATGCTTCTGGTAAAGACCAAATGGATTTCTTTCTTGAAGAAAAACAAAAATTCCAAACAGAAAATATTGAAAAGAAAGGTTTAAGTGAAAGAATGAAAAATGGAATAAAGGGAGGTATGAATCTTTGGGAAAATTGGGACAAGAATGAAAAAGACACTAAATTTACACAGCATTTAAAAAAAGCAGGTAAAACTTTTGTAAAAATAGCTATTATCGGTGGAGCATCGGTTGTCACCGTTTCTGGTCTAGCTGGTGTAGGCATAGGTACTGCGACTGCTCTTGCGGGAGGAGTAGGAAGTTATGTAGGTAAAAAAGCAGTTATTGGAACTGCTTTTGCAAGTATGATAAATAGTGTTCCAGAAAAACATAGGTGGTGGGTATCTCTAGGAATAACAGCGCCTCTTGTAATAAGTGGTGGACTTACTACTGTTGGTATAGCAGGTGTTGCTGGTATTGCTGGATATATGGGTTCGAAATTAATCAAAAATAAAAGTGAAGAAAATATTAAAGCTGAAGTTGATGCAAAAATCCAAGCATTAAAAGAAAAACAAAATCAAAAAGTAGACAAAGAAAGCTTCGAAGATTTTGAAAAAAGACAAAATGCAATAGAAAAAGAATTAGCACTTATAGAAAAAACAGCAAGTAGAGATAGATTTTATAGAAATACAAAAAAGGGAGCTTTGGCTTTACTCATAGGTACTGCGACAATAGAAATGTCTGGTAGTATTCAAGATTATAAAGATCATCATCAACCTCGTGAATATGTTCCTCGTGATCATGATACGATTCCAAAACCAATTCCTCATCCAACACCAACACCCGAAACTCACACATTAAATCCTGATGCAATTATTCATAAAGGAGAAGGAATAGAAAATGCATTTATCAGACAAATCGAGCACAATACCGAAATGGCAAAAAGTCTTGGCTGGGATGGAAAAGAAAATCTACATCACTTTGCACAACACGAAGCACACGCACTAGCTATCAAAGAAGGTTATGTTGATGGAAATGGAAATGAAATACGAGTGAATGTCGCAGACAAAGTCGGATATGAAATAAAAATGGAAAATGGTCACGCTACTGTATTTGAAAAAAGTCTCGATGGAAAACTTACAGATATACCACACCACGAAGGAGACAGCTTTGAAAAAAATACAGAAAAATACGAATACAAAACAACAGGTAATACTCATTTAGAAAAACCTGTACCAGCAACAGAAGAGTCTGCAATTCATTTAGAAAAACCAACACCAGTATTTGAAGAAGGTAATACACACATACTACACCCAGAAAAACCGAATTTTGAATTTACTCAAGTAGACGAAGCTCCTCTTAATCTAAGATACGAGGCACACAATGAAGCTCCGGTAATTGAAAATACTGGACCAAGAAATCTAAATGCTTTTTATACAGCTAATGCAACAGATACAAATATAGGTGGTTTTGGAAGAGGTTACTTTGGAAATCAAATAGGATATCACAATGATCCATATGAACTCCATCAACAGTTTTTGGCACAAGTAACAGAAGCACACGATCAAAGCATCCATCATATTTTTAAAAATGATAGTGATTATTATGATTTAGCAAATAAACCAGCAAGTGACTTTATGAAGATGAATGAAGCAGATGTCAGTAACCCTGAAATGAAGAATCTTATTCATCATTTACATAAAATTCGTGCAAGTACAGATATCGAACCTCACAGAACAAATATCTTTAGAACAAATCCTGAAACAGTGGACCACTACATAAACAGAGTATACGAATACGCAAACAAAAAAGGAAAATTAGATGAGATAATCGTTCAATAATTATTAATTAATAAAAAAAATATGGCTACAATAAAACAAAATTTAATGGATTTATTTGAAATAGAAAAAATGCCCGAAGAAAAAAGGGAAGAAACGCTAAACAAATTAACAACACTAATATTGGAATCGACTCTTACTCGAGCACTTCCACTTTTATCTGAAGAAAATATGACAGAATATGAAGACATATTAGAAAGTAAACAATCTCCGGAAGTTTTATTTAATTTTCTTTCTTCAAAAATTCCATCTTTTGAAAATATTTTAAAAGAAGAAGCTGATATTTTACACAGAGAACTCTCTGGTGAACTCGAAGCATTAACTTCATAAAAATGTTATAGTGTGTGGATGCATGAGCATTTGCACGGACTCAATAGTTCTCAAAAAGAAGCGGCTCTCCACAAGGATGGGCCGCTTCTTATTGTCGCTGGTGCAGGTGCAGGGAAGACGAAAACGATTACGCATCGCATCGTAAACCTCATCAAAGAAGGAGTCGAGCCAAATAAAATTCTCGCTGTGACTTTCACCAACAAAGCAGCCAAAGAAATGCGAGAGAAAATATTAAATGAAATTAATAAAAATAATTTAGGGCAGAATACTATTCCTTTCGTCAGTACATTTCACTCACTTGGCGTACACATTATCAAAGAAAATGCACAGCTTGTAGGCGTGACAAGGCATTTCACTATACTCGATGATGGAGATACAAATTCACTCATCAAAGAAGCGTTAAAAGAATCTGACATCGACCCAAAACAATACGAGCCAAAGAGAATCAAAGGAATCATCAGTCGTGAAAAAGGGAAATTTACCAATCTTGAGGAGTATATGGCAAATGCGCAAGATTATTTATCAAAGATTGTCGCGCGTATTTGGAAAATATACGAAGAAAAGAAGGCAAAAGAAAATGCACTCGATTTCGATGATCTCTTAATCAAAGCAACCAAATTGCTCAAAGATAATAAAATCGTGCGCGAATATTATCAGCAGAAATGGCACTATGTACACATCGATGAGTATCAAGACACAAACGAAGCTCAATACTTGATGTCCAAATTGCTTTCAGAAAATCATAAAAATATCTGCGTCGTGGGTGATGCAGATCAGAATATTTATTCTTGGCGTGGAGCGAATTTGAAAAACATTTTAAATTTTGAAAAAGATTATCCAGATGCAAAAATAATTTTGCTTGAAGAAAATTATCGTTCAACAAAAAATATACTAGAAGCAGCAAATGAAATTATCAAGAAAAATAAATACCGCCCAGACAAAAATTTATTTACTCAAAATAAAATAGGAGAGAAGATAAGTTTGTGTGAAGCGCTCGAAGAGACAGAGGAAGCAGATTTTATCGCAAATAAAATTTTGGAGCTCATCGATCGCGATGACCATCAAAAAAACTGGAGCGACATCGCTATTTTATACCGCGCCAACTTCCAATCCCGTGTACTTGAAGAAGCAATGCTACGCTACAACATACCGTATCAAGTCCTTGGTATAAAATTCTTTGAAAGGCGTGAAATAAAAGACACGCTTGCATACTTGCGTGCGGCGCTCAACCCTGAAAGCTTAAGCGACATAAAAAGAATTATTAATTTCCCGACGAGAGGTATCGGTAAGACAACGCTCGCAAAACTTTTTGCAAATGAAACAGAAAACTTGCCAATAAAGATGCAAATAAAAATTAAAAACTTTTATGAATTACTTTTGGAAATAAAAGAAAAAATAGAAACGAGCACAGCAACAGAAGTGATAAAATTCGTCATTAAAAAATCAGGGATTGAAGAAGAATTGCTCGCTGGTGGGGAAGAAGAATTAGAAAGGCTTGCAAACATAAAAGAGCTTGCAACACTCGCACTCAAATACGATAATTTAGAAAACGGACTTGGTATAGAAAAGCTCATCGAAGATGCGTCGCTCGCAAGCGATCAAGATTCTATTATGATTAATGACGACAAGAAGGAAAAAATAAATACAGTAAAACTTATGACCGTGCATGCGTCAAAAGGACTTGAGTTTAATTATGTTTTTGTCACTGGTCTTGAAGACGGGCTTTTTCCAAATAGAAGAGATGGTGAGAGTAAAAAAGCAGAAGATGCTGAAGAAGAGCGTAGACTATTTTATGTAGCTCTTACTCGTGCACGAGAAAAATTATTCCTATCATATACTAATTTCCGTACAATCTTCGGTTCACGACAGATAAACTCGCCGTCAGAATTTATTTCTGATATTCCTCCAGATTTATTAGAAAGAGAAGGCGGAGATCCACACGTCAAAACGATTTATATATAAAATTACTTGAATACTTATTTTCTTAAAGTCCTCGGTTCTCCTCGCAAGCTCGGCCAGACCATTAATAAAATAAGTATTCAAAAAAAATAAATGAAAGAAAAAACACACAAAGCAAAAAAATCACTCGGACAGAATTTCTTAAAATCTGTGCCAGCGCTTAATGCCATCATAAATGCTGGAGAGGTGATAGAAAAAGACACTGTGCTTGAGATCGGTCCAGGAAAAGGAGCGCTCACTGAAAAGCTTTTAGAAAAAGCAGGTAAAGTAAATGCTATAGAAAAAGATAGAGATCTTTTAGAAATACTCCAAGAAAAATTTAAAAATGAAATAAAAAATAAAAAACTCGTTTTAATAAACGAAGATATCTTGGAATACAAGGTAGAAGAGAAAAATTACAAAATCATCGCAAATATTCCATACAATATTACTGGCGCGATATTAAAAAAATTCTTAACCGCTGAGAATCAACCAGAAAGAATGGTGCTTATGGTCCAGCACGAAGTGGCGAAAAGAATCGTCGCAAGAGGGGGAGACGAAAGTATTCTTTCTATTTCAGTCAAAGCATATGGTAATCCAAAAATTATTATGAAAGTACCGGCGCGATATTTTTCTCCAGCACCGAAAGTAGACTCTGCGATCATAGCTATCACCGATATCTCAAGAAAAACTTTCAAAGAAAATAAAATAGATGAAGAAAAATTCTGGGAACTCGTAAAAACAGGCTTTGCTCATAAAAGAAAAGTACTTGTCAGTAATTTGAAAGATTTATATGGTAAAGAAAAAATATCTGAAGTTTTCAAAAATCTCAACATTTCAGAAAAAACTCGGGCAGAAGAACTCACTTTGGAAAATTGGATTGCAATTACCAAAATGGTATAATTTTCGTATGTCTAAAATTTCAAAAATACTCATTATTGCTCTAGTTGTCGTAATTTCAGTAAAAATAGTCTACGCTTCAGGATCTAATGGTAAAGTTTTCGGTGGAAGAATACTTAAAACAGAAGCAACTGAGATAACAACAGCTGAAGCAGAAAGTTATAATTGCGAAATGAATGGGGGAACTTCTATTGAAATAAGAAGAATGGGTACAAAAGAAAAAATACCGACAGCTTTTTATATACCGCCAAATACAAAATCAAAAACAAACACTGTATTAAAAGCGAAACAATTAATTATAGGAAAATACAGCGGTTCAACTAACATAAATTGTCCAAATGATAACCCAGAAATACCTCCAAGAATTATTACATTAGACAATATAATACTTTTCGGAACATCTAAAAATTAAAATGAGAAATTTTCTTAAGAAATACACAAAATATTTACCAAGCAAGAAATTCAGCGTGCTTATCGGTACGTGTTTAGGTTTAGTGTTGGTCTTTTTTGTTATATCATATGCGTCAAAAGTGCATACATATAACGCTAAAAAGGAAGCTGAGCTCAAAACAGGTAAACTTACAGTAAATGAACTTTTACAAAAAGACACTGATGGAGATAGTGTCGCAGATTGGGAAGAAGCATTGTGGGGAACTGATAAAAACAAAAAAGCTAGTTTCAACGACACACCAGATGCAACTTATATAAAAAACAAAAAAGCTGATTTGAATATAAAAGAACCGACAGATCAGGAACTCACCGAGACAGACAAATTTGCTCGAGGATTTTTGGCTGCATTTACTGCTTTAAAAGATGCGGGCACAGTAGATAGCCAGACCATCAACAATTTCGGCAGTGCGCTCGGTCAAAAAATAGCGACTCCTTCATTGATAGATCAATACAGTATGAAAGATTTGAAAATTGATACTTCGGGTGACGCTACAAAAAAGAACAAATATTACAAAGCTGTTTCTGATTTATTTGAAACATATAAAAATGATGGAATAGGAAATGAGCTAGATATCGTAAGCAATTCTTTAACACAGGCTTCTTCTGGAACAAGTGTTAAACCAGATGAATTAATACTCATATCACAAGCGTATAAAGACTTTGCTAGCAAAATGCTTTTATTGTCTGTGCCAGAAGACTTAGCACAATATCATCTAAAGATTATAAATAGCTCAAATAACACAGGTATATCAGTAGAAAAACTGACAAAAATAGCCACTGACCCCGTCATCGGACTCGCAGGACTCTCTGAATATCAGAAATACAGCGAAGAGCTCATCTCAGCTGCAGCAGAACTCGAGACAACTTTGCCAAACAATGATACTATATAAAGATAGTAATTAGGATTTACGCATAATGGAGATAAAAAAATATTTTAAAAATGCAATCTACATATTCATTATGATGAGTTTCGTCATAATGCCTTATTTTAGTTTTACTTCTACAGTAGAAGCTCAGGGAAATTTTTATACAACATCAGGTACATATGCAGGTGGTAGTGGTGGTTCTTCTGCAAATCTCGAAGGCTATATAAAAGGCCTCGCTCCAGCGATAACCCAACTTCCTCTTTGTAAAAAAACATTGAAAAATGGTACTGGAAATTTATTTAGTAAATTAAAAGGAAACTTTGATGACAATAGTAAAACAAAGGAAGTATCTCCATACCAAAACGAAGGAGCAGGACTCGAAGGAGAAAATTCTGACGCAGTAAATGAAGCCAATTCTGTTGGGGTTTATGATAAAAGTCTAAACAATGCTATCAACACAGTAAAATCAAACACTGAACAAATAAAATCAAGTACTGATTCTATAGACAAAAACGATACTTGTTTAAAAAGTATCGGCAGAATGGTAACAAAACTACTTTTGCAAAAAATTACAGTGAGTACTGTAAACTGGATCAATACTGGCTACGAAGGTAAACCGACATTCCTTTCAAATGAAGATGATTTCTGGGGCAATATTGCAAAAAATGAAATCTTGCAATTTGGACTTGAGATAGACAATGAAGTACTTTTTCCTTTTGGCCGTGGATTTATGGAAGCACAAGCCCTATCTTTCCAAAATCACTTTGCTGACAATGCCCAATATTCTCTCGACAAATTGATCGCTGACACAAACCCACAATATTCTTCAACTACATTCAATGCTGATTTCAGCCAAGGTGGCTGGGCGGCATGGGATGCAATGACACAAATTCCAGCAAATAACCCACTAGGCTTCCAGCTTCTTGCTTCAAATGAACTCCAGCTCCGCCTCGAGGGGACAGCCCAATCGACAGCTCAAGGTTTGCGTGATGATATACAAAGAGGAATGGGCTTTATGAGTCAAGATGTATGTGTCAATCCAGAAGGTGTGACTCATGAAGATAATGATGCGGCATTAGCAGGAGACACAACAAAATCAAGATGTCTTGAATGGAAACACGTAACACCAGGAAGTATCATCGCCGAAACAGCTACAAATGCAGTCAATTATCCAAACAATCAACTTCTAAAATCAGAAGATTTGAACGATGCAGTCGCTGCGATACTCGATGCAGTTATCAATCAATGGTCTACAAAACTATTCAGTGACACAGGTTTTGCTGGTATATCAAATCAAGGCGCTGATGGAAGTTATTATCACAATACCGGTGCGCAAGTTTCTTACAATACTCAAGTAGAAAATGATTTCCCTTATGCAAATAGCACTTGGCTCAAAGAAAATCCTGATTTCAATATTCGCACAGGCCTGACTCAGGCACTCATCGATGAGCAGAGAATTTACACAGAAAAACTTGCGGAACAAAATGATCAATTGTTTGTAAAAGTAAAAACTTCACAACAAGCAAAAGAGCTCGGTCTTAATCCTAGTAAAATGGTAGGTAAAAATTACGGATTACTTCCAATTATTTACCAACTTGATTATTGTATTCCAGGACCACATCCAGGATTCGAAGAAGATGCACAAGCATCATTGGATAGGACATTGTCACTTGGAGGAATACCGATTGGCCAAAGCGGATTTGATCAAGCATTAACTTGGTTTAGTTCTGTTGATCCAGGTGGTTCAAATCCAACTAGTGCTAGTAATACAATCGGTACTATCATAAAACTTTTCCAAGGAAGTGATCACGATATAAACAAAGAAAGAGAAAGTAATGCAAATATAATCCAACACTTTGCTGGTGTTCAATTACCAGCGACTGGATCTGGTAACGGTAATACACCAACAGACTTTGATGGAGTGACTAGAGTTTTGCAAACTATCGTTGATGGTTATATACAAGTTGTTCACAATATTTACAGTCCAGCTATAATGCCTGATGTTACAAAAGAAGCAAAAACAGAATTTGAAAAAACTCCTGGATATGTGCAGATGTTGGAAAACAATACAAATAACATTTCTTCACTCAAGAGTGTCATTGTCAGACTTTCACAAATCAAAACAGAAGTAGATAAATTAAATCTACAATTGATAAACCATACAATAACAAATTCTACTGGTGCAATTGTTCCTCTAGCAAATCAAAACGATCAATATGAAGAAAATTTGAAACCTTGGATTTCAGCATTTGGAAGACTGACGAGTGAGATGGTTACAGGAAATGATATAGCGAAAGTTGATAATACAACAAAACAAATAAAAGATAAGGAAGTTTATATTTACAACAATTTATTGAAAGGTCCGACTGGATGTGAACAAGATGTTCAAATCTGGAATCCAAATAGACAATTTAATTTACCAGGAGGTATTGTTAATCATAAAAGATATCAATATCCTTTACCGATAATTTATGATTACAACATCTATCCTCAAGGTGGACTTTTGCCAGATCCATTACCAAACCCTATATCCACTAATCCAAAATCGCTCTTCACTGTAAATAATAATAGATCCCAATCCTTCACTGACTGGAACGGTACTTTTGGATTAAACGATGCTGGCTACGGATCAAATCCACAAAATGGAGTTGTCCCAGGAGGATCAGTTATAAAATTTTGTAATGATATTAAAGCTATAACTGGTATAGGTGGTAATTGTTCGATTCACGAAGGTCCGACTTTTATTCATATAACTAATATGGTAAATATATTCCAAGGACCGAATGGCTTAGATACTTTGGAACGTAACTTAGGAATTTATTAAAAAATGCAAAACATAATCAAAAAAATAATAATATTTATCACTCTAGCAGGGCCATTTATGGCTTTCGCATCTATCGGCACAGTATTTACCAATCCTTCAACAAACATTCCGAGTACTTCAAACGACTATGCGACGACAAAATTCGGAGCGCAAGTATCGACCACAGGTACTGATCCAAAATATTGGAGACCTGATGGTACATACAATGTCGGCCTTGGCTATTTTCGTTATTCAAAAATAGATATTCCTCCGATTTTCTGTAACGATATTTATGGATCAAATATGAGATCAACAAAAGAAGGATCGTATCACGGTACTAACATAAATTTTGATGCTACAGTCACAGACTTAGAACCAAATACAAAATACGCTTACTGTGCAGTTGTATCAAATGACGGTTCATACAAACCGACCGATATAAAATACGGGGGAGTATATGTATTCACGACACTTCCTTGTGCATCTTGTGAACAAACAAGTATCAACACACTTCCTGCGACAGGCATTACTTCTAATTCTGCATATTTGAAAGGGGATTATAATTCCACAAAACCTACAAAAACATATTTTGAATATAGAAAAAATGTACCGGGAACAATTTGGGTAAAGGTAAATAATGAATCCCATGGTGCTGGAGCAAGTGGTAATTTAAATTATTCATTATCAGGACTCGCACAACAAATAACTTATGTTTTCAGAGCAGTAATACAAGAAAAAAATATTTGTCCGCTCAGTTTCACTGGTACTTATCCAGATTGCGTAGGCAATGGAAGTACAGGACTTTCTTGCCCTGCTGGTTTTAGTGCAAGTGGATTTACTGCAAATGGAAATATAAAATGTACTGGTGCAAATATTGCCGGCTCTTATGCAAGTCCGAAATACGGAAGTGATTTAAACTTCACAACGATACTTCCAAATAATGGAACATCTTCTTCATCAAACAATCCGACAACAGGCAGTGGTTTATCATATGGAAATAGTGGCTGGACATATAGTAGCTCTGGAAACTACAGCTCTACTCCTCAATGTTCAAACCTAGTAGACGATGATGGTGATGGCGCTATCGATTTCCCTGATGATGTGCAATGCGCAAGTGCAAATGACTATAGTGAATCAGAATATGGCTCTCAGTCCGGAACAGGTGGTACTACTCTTGCTCCACAATGTGGAAATGGTATCGATGACGATGGTGATGAATTTATAGATTTTCCAAATGACTTACAATGCACAAGTTTGAATGATTATAGTGAATCAGTTGCCGGTGGACAGACAAGTCAAACACCGACAAATGGTGGATCACTTACTCCTCAGTGTAGAAACAGATTAGACGATGACGGCGATGGACTAATAGATTTCCCAAATGATTTACAATGTGCAAGTTTAAATGATTACAGCGAATCAGATTTTGGCGGGCAGACAAATGGACAGACATCAGGAAGTAGCAATAGTACAAATGGAGATCCATTTTCTGGATCAGGTACTATCGGTGGAGGCGTCTTTGGTCCATCAGGTATTGGAAGTGGATCAAATGGAAATGGTAATAATACAAATGGTCTCGGCACTGGACCAGGTACAGTCCTTCCACCTCCTAAAATAGGAGATAAAATAAATCCACTCTCAGATGCGATCGTCAGGTACCACGAAGGAGTTGAAACTGTTTTCACCAGACAAATAAAAAATTATCCTGGTTTTGCAAAATTATATGGCTATCAAGACGGGCAAGATCTGCAAAGCTTTGCCGACAATCTTTCACATACTTTTGCTCAAGCTTTCGGTTATTATACTGGCGGGGGAAGAGAAATCCGCGTCAGTATCCCAGACATTGCAGCATATGAATTTGGTATGAAAGACGATATGCTCGCTGTCTATGAATACTACGGTGGCTATCTCACAGGTATCGCTGTGGTAACAGATAAACTCAAAACAAAATACGGCTACGAGTACTATTTCCAAAAGCATTAAAAACGTTTCAAAATCCTAGCATCTTTCGCCCTGTCGATGCTATAATAAAAAGATAGAAAAATAAAATGTCCCGTATTCTATCTAAAATTTTAATCTTAGTATTGATGGTAGTTGTTTTTTTTGCACCTGTTAGTGCAAATCTCGAGAAAAAAAGTAATCAAATTGCATTTAATGTAGAAGTGAGTAAGGCTAATGCTCAAACAATTCCAGTAACAGTATCCACAGCAACAAATCCAACCCAACAAAGTACTGTAACAACAACAGATGACTATGGTTGCGGACTTTCTCCTACTACTTGGTTTACAAATTGTGTTTCATTATTTTTATATAATATAATTTTTTACCCACTATCTTTACTTACTAGTTTTTCAGCAAAGATCTTAGATTTTTTTATTTATTATTCTACAAATAGTACAAGTTATAGTACAAGTTTTATTGGTAGCGCTTGGGGAGCAGTGCGAGATATTGCAAATATATTTTTTATAATTGGACTTCTTTATGTAGCAATAGAAACAATACTTGGAATAGGACACAATGGCAAAAAAATGATTGCTTCTATTGTTGTGGTCGCACTTCTTATAAACTTTTCTTTATTTTTTACACAAGTAATTATAGACACTTCAAACATACTGGCTAGAGTTTTTTATAATAATTTTCAACAAGTAAACAATAAGGGTACAGCTATAACAGACGGAAGTGCGCAAACATCTGTTTCTGTAGGATTAGTAAGTACTTTTAATCCTCAAAAAATACTTCAAGGATTAGACAAGAAAAATAACACAGGATTGTATATTTTTGTAACATTAATTTCTATAGCAATGATGATATTTATGATTTATATTTTCCTATCCATTGCTCTTCTTTTTGTTGGTAGAGTTGCAGGACTTTGGGTTGCGATGATTTTTGCTCCGATAGCTTTTGCTTCTTACACTGTACCATTTGATATTCCAGGATTAGGACATAAAAAATGGTGGTCTGATTTGTTGAAACAGGCATTCCTTGCCCCAATATTTATATTTTTTCTTTATGTAATACTCCTTTTAGGAGATAGCTTACACTCAATAGGTGAAGATGCTATAAACACAAGTGGTGACGCAAGCGGTTACTTAAAATCATTTATGGCTGTAACTATTCCTTTTGCGATAATGTTTGTATTAATACAACAAGCTAAAAAATTAGCGGTTGAATATTCAGGAACAATAGGAAATGCTGTATCTAGCGCTGGTGCAACAATAGGAGGATTTGCGTTGGGAGGTGCGGCTCTAGGAACTGCTTTTGTTGGAAGACAAACAATTGGAGCATTTATGAAAGGCGCATCTACGGGAGACTCAATTAATCAAAGATATGCACGTGGTGAACAGTTAAATAGGTGGGATACTGTACGAGGAGCTGTTTCACATTATGGTACTCTTGGTTTACTCACTCAAGCACAACAAAGAGTTGGTCAAAGATTAAACGCAAATCAACATGATATTACACATGCCACTCATGCAAGACATACACTTGATACGGAAGCTGGTACTGTTGCCCATGGCAAAAAATGGAATGAATTAAATGGTGAAGAAAGAAATCAAGTAAGAACAAATCTAGCTAGAAAAGAAGCAATGAGACAACAAGGTCTAGGAAATAAAACTTGGGCTCAGCTAGATAATGCTCAACAACAAGCTGTAACAACAGCAATAACACCAGCATTAAATGCTTATAACTCAGTTGGAGATACGATGATTAGAGATGCTCGTAGAAAAGTTGGTCTCGCAGAAAACATAATACAATCAACTATTGGTGGGAGCTTTGATGCAAGGAATCTTTCTAAACTTGTAGCGAGTGAACAGGATAAAGGATTAAATAAAGTTGCTACTGGGTTAACATCAATCCTTGCAAACGGAATGAGAAGTAGTATTAAAAGCACGTTTAACACAAACTATGGTACAGGGCAAAAAGATTTCTTTAAAGACCTAGGGCATACGATAACAGAAGCATTAAAATCAGCTAAGGTAAATGTTGACTTATCTCATGTTGGAAAAGAAGTAAAAGAAGGTCATGGAGGAGGTGACCATCATTAAATAAATTTATGGATCAAATACAATTACAAGAAAAAATAACAGAATGTTTTATAAAACTTCCAAAAGAAGCCCAAGAGGTATTTTCTAGTATGAAATGGATGGAGACATTAAAAATGATTATTAAAAAATATTCATTAACACAAGAACAAGAAAACATAATTGGTACAGAAACAACATTGGTACTTCTTGGAATAATTCACGTAGATGAATATAAAAATATATTAAAAAATGAAATTTCTCTTTCAGAAGAAACTAAAGAAAAAATAATTCAAGAAATAAATGACACAATCTTAAAACCAATACAAAATGAATTAATAGATACATTTAAAAAAAATGATAGTGAAACAAACGAAGCAATAGATTTAATAGATTGGAAACAAGCAATATTAGACATAAAAACAAAATATAATTTTAATTTAGAACAACTAGAAGAGCTAGAAAGAGAAACAAAATTAATATTTTCAGGATCTACTAATCCAGAAAATTTCAAAAAAGAAATTCAAGAAAAAATGCGTTTATCAGGCGAAGAAGCATCTCAGATAACAAATGAAATGAATGAAAAAGTTTTCAAAAAAATCCGCGATGAATTTGCGAAGATTATGGCATTGCAAAATACGAAAAATCAAAATACTACAAAAGAAATAATTCAAAACAAACAAGACACAGATGTTTTAAAACAAGCAGGTATAGAAGTCTTATCTGAAAAGACACAAAACGAAAATAGTGAAAACATTTCTGATCGCGACAGAAGTGATATGCTACAAAAAGTAGAACACCCAGAACTCATAGAGAAAATACCGACACTTACATTACAAAAACTTTCTGGAGCTTTTAACTTACCAGAAGCAAAGACAGAATATTCTATTGAAAATATAACGAAAGATACAGAAAAGAAAAATATCTCAAATATAGTACCAGTAAAAAAAGATGTACCAAAAACAGGAGAAGGGTTACCAAAAATCGATCCTTATAGGATGCCGATAGAATAAAAACTCAAAAAACACTAGGTATTTGGGCTACACAGATGCTAAAATAAAGATATGCAGTTTAAAGTGCCACAATTTTTAGATATAGAAGATAAAATATTTGGACCATTCACATTTAGACAATTTGCATATCTCGCCGGCGGAGGAGGACTTTGTTTTGTTTTGTATAGAGCATTACCTTTATATATTGGTTTCATTCCAATAGCAATCGTCGCAGGCCTTGCACTTGCTTTATCTTTTTATAAAGTAAATAACAAACCATTTATTTTCGTTGTTGAATCAGCTTTCAAATATCTTTTTGCAGACAAATTATATATCTGGAAAAGAAGATTGAAGGAAAAGAATGAGAAACAAGTAAAAGACACTTCTAGTGAAGAAAACAAAGAAAGGATAGAATCTGCGAGAGCATCAAGATTAAATACAAGCAGACTCAAAGACCTCGCATGGAGTCTCGATGTACTCGACATTAAGAAAAACAAATAATTATTATGGCATTACTTGCAAGAGCAACTCAAGAGTTTGTACCGATAAAGGAAGTGCGTGACGGCATCGTGGTACTTAAAGATGGATCTTTAAAAGCTATTGTCCTTGCGAATTCCATAAATCTATCACTCAAATCAGAAGACGAGCAAAAAGCGACGATTTTTCAATTTCAATCATTTCTCAACACACTCGATTTTCCAGTGCAAATAGTCATCCAATCAAGACGTCTCGACATACGTCCATATTTACTCTTATTGGAAAATAGAATGAAAGCACAAACAGAGCCACTTCTAAAAATACAAACAAAAGAGTATATGGAATTTATTAGAAATTTTACAGAGACGACAAATATTATGACGAAAAACTTTTTTATCGTCGTACCATATAGTGCCCAGAGTATCGGAGGAAATGAGGATTTCATTAGTAAAATATTTTCTAAAAGAAAAACTGAAGCATTAGAACAAGAAGAAAAGCTCGCAGCTTTTGAAGAAAAAAGATCTCAGCTCGATCAACGAGTCGGTGTTATAGAACAAGGACTTGCACGATGTGGAATCAAATCAGTAGAGCTTGGTACTGAAGAAGTCATAGAAGTGTTCTATAAAGTTTTCAATCCAGGAGAAATAGAAGGGAAGATAAATTTAGAACAAAAATAATATCATTACGCTATAATAGACATATATGGGAATTTTAGACACATTATTTGGAAAAAAGAAAACAGGAGATACTATAGAAAAAAGTGATACACGTGTATCGGCTTTGCCTGTGCTTCCAGAAGAAATATATGAGTCAGCGACTATGGAGCTTCAAGACATCATCGCTCCTTCAGCTCTTAAAATAGAACCAAAATCAATAAACCTGGGCGATAAAATCGCAAGAACATTTTTTGTTATCTCATATCCAAGATTCCTCACAGACAACTGGTTCTCGCCGATTATTAATCTAGACAAAATCTTTGATGTTTCTATTTTTATAGAACCAATTGATACATCTCTCGCACTCAGACAATTTCAAAACAAAGTAGCTGAAGTACAAAGTCAGATCAATGCACGTGAATCAAAAGGAATGGTTCGTGATCCAATGCTCGATACAGCGAATCAAGATTTAGAAAGTTTGAGAGATAGCTTGATGCAGGCACAAGAGAAAATGTTTGATGTTGGTCTGTATATCACTATTTATGCAAATACTGATTTGGAGCTTTTTAAAATCGAAAGTGAAATAAAATCAATCCTTGAATCAAAACTCATTTATATAAAACCAGCACTCTTTCAACAAGATGATGGTTTTAAAAGCGTTATTCCAATAGGAAATGATTTGCTCAATGTGCACCAAAAATTAAATTCTGAACCACTCTCTTCTATCTTTCCATTCGTTTCTTTCGACCTCACTTCAGACAAAGGAATACTCTATGGTTTAAATAGACACAATTCATCTATGGTTATCTTTGATCGTTTTTCACTTGAGAACTATAACTCAGTAACTTTTGCAAAATCAGGATCTGGTAAATCTTACTGTACAAAATTAGAAATCCTTCGCTCTCTTATGTTCGACACTGATGTCATCGTCATCGACCCTGAAAGGGAATACGAATACCTCGCTGAAGCTGTCGGTGGAAGATATTTTAATATTTCTCTTTCATCAGACCACCATATCAATCCATTCGATTTACCAATTCCTCGTGAAGACGAGACAGCGGCTGACGTTCTCCGTTCAAACATCATTAATCTCGTCGGTCTTTTCAGGCTTATGCTCGGAGGTCTTACTCCAGAAGAAGATTCACTTGTAGACCGAGCCATATCAGAAACATATGCAATCAAAGACATCACACCAGATTCTGATTTCTCAAATATCGAACCGCCACTGCTTTCTGATTTCGAAATGGTCCTTTCTGGTATGGAGGGAAGTGAATCAGTCATCCAGAGACTCGTGAAATACACTCGTGGTTCTTGGTCTACATTCCTCAACAAACCATCAAACGTAGATATTAATAAGAAATTCATTGTTTTTTCTGTGCGTGATATGGAAGATGAACTAAAACCTATTGCAATGTATATCGTTACTCACTACATCTGGAATGCAGTAAGAAAAAATCTCAAGAAAAGACTCCTTGTCGTCGATGAAGCTTGGTGGATGATGAAATCTGAAGATACAGCTTCATTCCTCTATAGTATTGCAAAACGTGGAAGAAAATATTATCTTGGACTTGCGACGATTACTCAAGATGCGGCAGACTTTATGAAATCTCCTTATGGTGTGCCGATTGTTACAAACTCTTCTATTCAAATCCTTCTTAAACAATCTCCAAGTACGATAGATGTCTTGCAAAAGACATTCAACCTTACCGATGAAGAAAAATATCTCTTACTTGAATCAGGTGTCGGGGAAGGCATTTTCTTTGCAGGAACAAAACACGTAGCTATCAAAGTTATCGCTTCTTATACAGAAGACCAAATCATCACTTCTGACCCATCACAAATACTCAAAATCAAACAAGCAAAAGTAGACTTGGAAGAAGCAGAAGCGGTGAGAAAATAATATCCCTAGCATCTCATATAGGGTAAATGATATAATAAAAATAATGAAAAATAGGATTTTAATCTCAATCTGTATGTTTGTTTTCGTTATTTTTGCACAACATGCCTTGGCACAGGTAAGTGACACTGACATTGTGTTAAATGTTTCACCTCAAAATACCGTCATCAATGACACGGTCAATGCTACAGTGAGCAGTTATTCAACAGATTTAAATAAATCATATATTACCTGGTCTTTAAACGGTGAAGAGTTACTGACCGGTATTGGTAAAAAGAATTTTTCTTTTACTATGAAAAATAGCAATGTCACACTCCAAGCAAAAATAAATACAATCGATGGACAAAATCTCGTTAAAAGTACGACGATCAATACATCGCAAGTTGATATGCTCTGGGAAGCAGTAGATTCATATGTACCACCTTTTTACAAAGGTAAAGCGTATGTTTCAAAAGAAGGTTATTTTAAGGTGATCGCAATGCCAAATACTGGAGCAAGTCCTATAAATATCTCATATACGTGGACAAAGGATGGTAATGGTCAACCAAGCACTTCTGGTTGGGGTAAAAATAGTCTTATTGTGAAGAATACATATTTAGATAAAACAAACAAAATAGAAGTAAATGCTTCCGACATATTGGGTAATCAAATAGGAAAAGGAAGTATTGCACTGACACCGATAAATCCAAAAATACTTTTTTATGAAGATGATCCACAAACAGGTTTTCATTTTGAAAAAGCTTTGGGTAGTGATTTTACTTTAAATAAAAATGAAGATATGTTTTTTGTTGCTCCGTATTTCTTCAATGGAAGTGATTTAGAGAAATCTGACCTTATTTTTACTTGGGTAGTAAATGGTGAAACCATAGCAAATCCAAACCCAGTAAATATTCTTTCCGTGAAACCAGAAGAAGGGAAGTCAGGAAGTGCAAAAATAAAAGTCGGCGTAAAAAAAGCAAAGACATTTTTCCAAAATGCAGAAAAAGAATTAAATGTTCAATTTTAAAATGAAAAACTTAAAACTTATAATTTTTTCTCTGTTTTTGTTGTTATCTTTTTTAGGACATAAAGCAGAAGCTGCTGTTAGTTTACAACTTTCAGCTTTAAACATTAGTGGGGTAACAGCAACAGGTACATCGACCATGCCTACTTTTAGTTTAATTATTAACACAAATGACCTTTCTGATTTTTCCAGTACTGCGCATTTCGCCATAAATATATTTGATTCATATAACACAACAATGCAGACCTTTCCAACAATTGCTTTTGCAAGTGCATTCATAACACCGCAAACAGGAGTACTGCAACAAACAAGAACAATAGCGATAACTCAAACACTAACAACTAATACAGTTTATTATGCGAGAGTTTTTTATAACAATGGCACAAACCTTGATTTTATATATTCAAATGTAGTTTCTTTTAAATTTGGAGATGCCAGTTCTGTAAATAATAGTTTTCTTGCAGCAAGTGCAGTGATAAACCCATTGTCTAATGGTTATATTCCAATAATACTTACAGACAATGATTCTTCTGGAACAGAAAGTGGAAAATGGTGGTTTAAACAAACAAAAGATAGTGAAGCAAAAGGTCCTTTTAGTAGTATAACTGAATGCGAAACAGAAAGAGCAAAAGGTGATAGCTATAGTGATAAATGTTTCCAATTTTATTATCCTCTTGCACCACTACCATTTCAAGAAGGGAAAGTAGATACAACATCTTCAGATTGTCCTTTTGGAAATTATTTAAATATTCTCATTAAACTTTTCATCGGTATTTGCGCAGTACTTGCAATGATAAAAATAGTTATTGGTGGAATGCAATATATGACGAGCGAACTCGCTTCCAGTAAAGAAGACGGGAAAAATAGCATCACGAGTGCTGTCTTTGGTTTGATTCTCGCACTTGGAGCATTTGCAATACTAAATACACTCAATCCTCAATTACTACAAATATGTTTGAATAACTTACCGAAAGCAGTGGTACAAGTAGAAGAAATTGAGAAAAAAATCTCAAACCAAAGTGGTAACGGTACCTGCGCTGTCGTTACTGACCAGAGTAGTCCTTGTTATCCAAGTAAATTAGCAAGTAGCTTCTCTGGATCCACAACTGCTTCTGCACCATTCAATACACTAGCAGCTCAAGCATCAGCAATCTGTATGTTAGAAAGTGGAGCAAAAGCTGATATGCCTGCAGGACTTAGTCCTAATATGGTTCTCGATAAATGTTCAGACAATAAACCATTTTCATTTGGCTTATTCCAAATAAACGCTTCAGCACATAGAAATGATATATCTGCTTGTAATGGCGCATTTGCTATACCAACAGGACACGGTACAAGCCAAGGAAATGCACTTGAGTTTTACACCGCAAAAAATGGTACAAAATATCCTTCCAAATGGAGTTGTACAACAGTAGAGCCAGCATATACTGCTTGTAAAAATTACCTAACTAATCCAATAAATAATATAAACTTTGCAGCTACAAGTACAAGTCTAAACAGATGGACATCATGGTCAACATATAATTCATGTAAGACAAAATTTTAATTTATGAAAAAAAGAAATATAATACTTTTAATAATCATTATAGCAACTATCACCATAGGGTATATTTGGTATTCAAATTTTACTAAAACAAACACGGTAGACCAAACAGGGGATAGTACTCCAAAATTCAATTTCTTTCCTTTTGGTGAAAACAAAAAAACAAATACTCCAGCAACAGAAGAAATACCTGAAGAAGAAGTCTCAGGAGAAGCGATAGTAGAAAATAATAATAAATTAAAAAAAGTTTCTAGTATGCCTGTAGCAGGATATGGAATATTCAATAAAGAAGTCTATAAAGAAATAGCTTTAGCGACACCAGTCGTAGAAATACCTCCTGTCGTAAATACTAAAGACACAAAACAAAAAAAAGTAATACCTATCGCTCCAGCAACAGAACTCGTACCAACACTCAGATATGTAGATAAAGTAACTGGAAATATTTACCAATCCACCATAAGCGACCTAGATGAAAGGAAATTTACCGATACAATAATCCCTCAAATATACGAAGCATTTTTTGGTAATAATAGTAGACAGAGTATTTTAAGATATTTAAAAAATGGTAAAAATATTCAAAGCTTTATAGGAATTTTACCAGAAGATATTCTCGGTGCAGATACGACTGGGGACACAGGACTAAAGGGCACATTCTTACCAGAAAACATTACAGACCTCTCTATTTCACCAGATGGTTTAAAGATGTTTTATCTTTTCAATGTAAACAATTCTGCAGTAGGCATCATTTCAAATACAAATGGGGACAAGAAAAATCAAATATTTAATTCTTCATTCACAGAATGGTTGAGCTCTTGGTCAAATAACAAAACAGTAACATTAACGACAAAACCAGGTTTTAATGTACCAGGATATCTCTACAGTATTGATGTAGATAAAAAAGATTTCAAGAAAATAATGGGTGGAATAAATGGTCTTACAACTCTTACTAATACAATAAATACAAAAGTTCTCTATAGTGCTTCTATCACAGGTAGTGTAAATTTAAACATCTATCATATAGACACTAATGCTACTGACGCACTCAGTGCAAAAACACTTCCAGAAAAATGTGTTTGGTCTCAATCTGATTATATTTACTGTGCTGTTCCAAAATATATAGAAAATACAGAATACCCAGATGCATGGTATCAAGGGCTTGTTTCTTTCTCAGATGAAATATGGAGAATAGATACGATCAACAATACTGCTACAAAAATAGCAGACCCGGTAGCGATAACAGGAGAAGAAGTGGATGGCATAAAGCTCGGCCTCAGTAACGACGAAAACTATCTTTTCTTTATAAACAAAAAAGATTCATATCTTTGGGAATTAAACCTCAAATAAAAAAAACACGAAAGTAATAATTTTTGCCCTCGGGCACTGGCTTCGTTTTGTCCGCCAGAAAATTATTACTTTCGTGTTTTAAATTTCTCCAATATATTTAATGACTACACGACGAGTAGGGCCAAAGCCTATTGATTCTGTTTTGAGATCTGTCGCATTCGCTAAAAATTCATGCACGATACGGCGGTCATATGCAGACATAGGATCAACTTCTACATTTGATTTGAAATATCTCGCACGCTCAGAGATCATATGAGCAATAGCTTTTACATTATCAACTCTTTTCTTTTGGAAACCTCCAATATCGATAAGTATTCCTTCGTATTTTTTTTCACCATCTATTTCAGTTGGATTTTTTGATTCAACGATTCGTTTCACGAGGTGATTGAGAGACTGAAGTGCTTCTCCTTCTTTGTGAGTAAAAAAATGTGGATTATCGACAGAAACTGTGTACCAAGTTGTCTTTGAACCTTCTTCTTTTAAAACTTCAATAGAAGTAACAAGGACATCCATTTTTTCCAAAATCTCTTTTATTAAATTTTGTACGAAATGTGTATCCATAGTTTAATTTAAGACAATACTTTACTCTTTACAACATTAGTATTTTTCTTATTCACATATATCTGCTGAAAGACTGTAAATATATTACTTGTAATCCAGTAAAGTGCGATCGCTCCAGAAATACGGTAAGCGATGAAGACGATGAGGATAGGGAAGATATATTTCATCTGCATCTGCATACTTCTATTGAAACTTTCTTGAAATCCTCCAGGATTGTTTGAAGTAGAAGGAGCATTTTTTGGCATATAGTACGCTTGGAGGAATTGAGAGACACCGGCGAGAATTGCGAGGACTAAACTTTTTCCATTCAAATCAACCAGTCCGAGGAAGTTTGTATTAATGTGTGTTGGAATTTTAACAAAAGAATACAAACCTGTATCAAAATGAATTCCTTTATAGAAAGCGTAGTAAAGAGCGAAGATAATCGGTATTTGAATCAAAACCAAAAGACATCCAGAGAAAGGATTGGTCTTATATGTTTTATATAATTCAAAAGTAAGACGTGCTTGTTCTTCTTTACTAGCACCTGAGGCTTTTATTTTTGCGATTTCTGGCTCAAGAAGCTTCATCTTCGCCTGACTCTCGATAGAACGCTGAGAAAGCGGGAAGAGAGCTGTTTTGACGAGCAAGGTGAGTATTATAACTGCTAAACCAAGATCTCCTCCAGGCATTACAGAAACAAGAACGGCGAGTAAATTAACAAAAGGCTTATAGAGCAATGAATCCCAAATATTGTGTAACATTCTCTTATTCTATATGAAAAAAGGTGAAAATCCAAATTAAAATTATTTCACCGGATCAATATGGTTTTTCTGCCAAGGATGACAGCGGAGTATTCGTAAAAATCCTAAATAACTTCCTTTAAAAGTCCCGTATTTTAAAATGGCTTGTTTTGTATATTCTGAACAGGATGGGTAAAAAACACAGCTATTCCTAGAAAGGTGAGCGAAGTGTTTTTGGTAAAAATTAATGAATTTTACTAAGTATGTTCTTAATTTCATTTTCGAGGTTGAGTATTGGATTATATTTTAAGGTTTTTTTACCACCAAAGACCTGTAGACTCTTCTTTCCGAAGACGAAACAGCCAATAAAGCCTTTTGGTAGGGAAGCATAGTATTTTTTTATAACAGCGTAGCCTCGACGACGGAGTTGGTTTCTATCGACAGCCTTTTTGGAAGCTGTTTTTGGAGAAATAAAGGATATTTTAGGTGGGAAAGACTCTTTTGTAGCTATATATTTAAGGGAAATATTAGTAAAATTCACAAAAAAGCCTTCTTTAAAGACTTTTTCAACCGTTTTTCGGTCATTTCTGTTGTTTTTAGGAAGCATAAAGCTTAAATACTAGACAGTAGTAACTTTCTTTCTGCCTTTTTGGAGTCTTCTTTTAATGACTTTTTTGCCATTTTTAGTTTTTGATCTGACGAGAAAACCGTGAGTTTTTGCTCTTTTTCTCTTTTTTGGTTGGTATGTTTGTGACATATCTTTCATATTATAATATTTCCATTTAAAAATCAATACTCTTAAGGCTTTCCTTGGGGAAGTGGTGGGTAACGAAGTTATCCACAGTTTATAAACAGAGTTAATAAGTTTTAGTGTTTTCCGTCTTATTTTTAAACAGTTATAATAGGTGGATGATTGATACAAAAGAACTGTGGAAAAATTGTTTAATTGAAATAGAGGCTGATGTCTCAAAAGCAAACTTCAGTACATGGTTTAAAAATACGACTATTTTAAAAGAAGACAGTGGTATTGTCTATATAGGAGTTCCGAATGAATTCGTCCGTGATTGGCTCCAAAACAAATACCACAAACTCATTACGAAAACGATTGCGAATTTCTTCGACACGATGCGTGCAGTTGAATACAACATTACAAAAATAGATATCTCACTCCAAAAAGACACTCAGAATCTCTCAAATCAATCTTTTATAAATAAAGAATTACCTTTAAGGGATTTGTATAACATAAATAAAGAAGACAACTTAAATCCTCGTTATAAATTTGATTCATTTATCGTCGGATCATTCAATGAACTCGCATATTCAGCAGCGCAACATATCGTCGAGAAGCCAGGAGTCAATTACAATCCATTCTTCGTCTACGGAGGCACTGGGCTCGGCAAGACACACCTCCTCCAAGCGATAGGGAATGCGATCAAAGAAAGATATGTAGATAAAAAAGTACATTACATCACTCTTGAGAAATTTGCGACTGATCTTGTAAATTCTTTTCAACTCGGAAATAACAAAGCAAATAGTTTCAAAGAAAAATATCGCAAATATGATTTACTCATAATCGACGATATACAATTCATCGGTAAAATGGAGAAGACTCAAGAAGAACTCTTTCATACATTCAATACATTCCATGAAAACAATAAACAGATTGTTTTTTCTTCAGACAAACATCCAAATTTTATTCCAGGACTTGAAGATCGCTTAAAATCTCGTTTTTCTGCAGGTATGATCGTCGATATTTCAGAACCAGAATACGAATCACGAATTGCAATACTTAAAGTAAAACTTAGTGAAATGGAAATCAACCTTGATAATGAAATCATCGAATATATTGCATCTTCAATACAAGGAAATATCCGTGAACTCGAAGGAAGCCTCAATAGTATTATCGGTCAATATAGGTTGAAAAATAAGCCTATAACAATGAATGATGTAAAAATTCTCCTTAAGAATAATATCAAACCAAAGAAAAATGTAGCTATTAAAGATGTCGTGAAGATTGTCGCTGACTTCTTTAATTTAGAAGAATCAGAAATATATGAAAAGACACGAAGAAAAGAAATAGTAAAAGCCAGACAAGTAGTAATGTATGTACTTCGTGAAGATTTTAATATTTCATACCCACTCATAGGACAAAAACTTGGAGGGAAAGATCATACGACAGTTATTCATTCACATTTGAAAATAAAAAATGATTTAAAAAATGATTCCGGACTGTTTCAAGAGATAGAACAAATACGAGTGATGTTTAAGTAGTGGAAAACTTGTGTAAAAAAAGTTTACAACAAATGTAAAAGTTAAAAATAAAAGTGAATAAATATAGAATTAAAAATAATAAGTTGTGAATAAAAAATAAAGAAAAAGAGGTTTAAAAAAAGAGAAGGGGATAAACGAAAAGTAGCACACAGAAAATCAAATGGAAAAATAGCTAAAAAGTATTGTGGTATAAAGTTTAAATAGAGTTATACACTTATCCACAAGACTAATAGTAATAATAGATTATAAATAATAAATATACACATATGAAACTAGAATGTAATTTAGAAAAAATAGGAAATGCAATTTCACTTACAGAAAGAGTAACAGGAAAGAATCTAACACTTCCTGTTTTAGGATCAATCCTTCTTATAGCTTCAGGTAAATCTCTCAAGATGCGTGCAACCAATTTGAATATTGGTATAGAGATAGAAATACCAGCCAAAATTGAAACTGAAGGTGTTGTTGCTGTTTCTGGAAATGTCCTTTCAAATGTTTTTTCTAATATTACACAAAATGAAAATATTATTCTAACAGAAGTCGATGGAAATATTGTTATAGAAACAAAGAAAAGTAAGATTAAATTAAAATGTAATCCATATGAAGATTTTCCGACTATACCAGCTGTCAGTGGAACAGAGTTTAAAATTGAAACTAAAAAACTTTTAGATGGGATTAAATCTGTTTATTACAGTTCGGCTGTTTCTGATATTAAGCCTGAAATATCAAGTGTTTATGTTTATTCTAATGAAGATAATCTTGTTTTTGTATCAACAGACTCTTTCCGTCTCGCTGAGAAGAAGATAAAAGTTAAAAACCTTATAGATATTCCAGGAATTCTTATTCCTTTTAAAAATGTTCCAGAAATTCTCCGTACTTTTGGAGAAAATACAGATGAAGTGAAAGTTAATTTTAATAAAAACCAACTTTCATTGTCTTCTGATGGTATATATCTTACATCTCGTATCATCGACGGTATTTTCCCTGATTATCGACAAATCTTACCGAAAGAGAGTAAAACAGAAGCTGTTGTTTTAAAACAGGATTTACTTAATGCACTAAAACTTTCAAATATTTTTTCAGATAAATTCAATCAACTCAATCTTTCAATAAATCCTGACCAGAAGATTTTTGAAATTCATTCACAGAATTCAAATGTTGGAGAAAATAAAACTATGCTCGATGGAGCACTAACAGGGGATGAAGTAGAACTTTCTTTTAATTACAAATATTTCCTCGACTGCTTGAGCTCTATTAACTCAGATAGCATAGTCCTCAAACTCTCTGGATCAAATCGCCCTATGGTCATCACAGGAGCTTCAGAGACCTCTTTCACTTACCTCATTATGCCGATGAATAAATAAAATGATTCAGATAAAAGATTTACTCTCAAAATTAAGAGATAGTCTCTTTTCAGAGGAATCAAAGAAAGATGAGATTCGAAGAATTATCTCAGAAGAAATAAAAGTAGATATTAAATCAAGCGACATTGAAATAAAGAATGGCATCATAAACCTCAATATTAAACCAATCTATAAAAATGAGATTTTTTTGAAAAAAGAAATCATTTTCTCTAAACTACAAGAATCTCTCGGTAAAAAATCCCCGAGTGATTTTAGGTAAATTATTGCGTCACATTGAAAGTTGAAGTACTTTCAACTCGATTAAAAACAGTATCGTAAGCAATGATTTTTATTTCGTTATTCTCATGTATATTTTCTAGATTTTTAGGAATAAAAGAATAATTAAATGGAGCTTTTATTGTGTCGACATAAATGTCATTGATGAAAATATCTATTTTCTGTAGAGGAAATCTTCCAGTACTGTTTATTACAATAGGTATACTCTGACTTCCTTCATAAGAAGTACTTGCCACAGGACTCACAATACTCACTATTGGTTTTGATTCTTGATTATGAGTATCATCTGCACCTTCAGGTATTGCACTTGCTGTGACGATCGGATATTTGTATTTATTTTGTGCCCACCAATTCTGTACCGGTATCTCCCAGTGTTCAAATTGTGAATCATCTCCAGGGTTACTTGGCGGATTTCCGGTGATGTCATTTTTATTTACCCAATATAAAATACTATGAACATTAGTAATTACTCTTTCTTCTTTGGCTTCTTTTGGTGTTTCTGTTGTTGCTAATTTTCCAGAATATTTATCAATAAAGAAATTTTCATTTCCTTGCCAAAGTCCACGAAGTACTGGTTTCACATTTTCTGGATCTGTTTCTAAATTTGGTTTCTCAAAATTATCACTTGGAAGTACTTTGAGTGCTTCAGTTATAAATTTATTCCAAATAGGACCAGCGAGAGCCGAGCCTCCTTTTTTCATTGGTTTATTGTCATTGTTTCCAGCCCAGACACCAACGGCAATGCTTGGTGTGTAGCCGATAGTCCACGCATCTTTATTGCTATTTGTTGTTCCTGTTTTTACAGCGACACTGTGTCCTGGCACGACGAGAGGGGAATTCGCACCGAAAGTCGGCACACGAGCAACATTGTCTGAAAGAATATCTGAAATAGTAAGTGCAACATTTTTTGATAAGACTTCTCTTGTTTCTGATTTATATTCTTCTAAAACTTTTCCAGTACTGTCTTCGACTTTTAGAATACCTGTGTATGGATTACGTGTACCATTATTTGCAAAGACGCCATATGCAGAAGTCATATCGAGAAGTGATACTTCTCCACCTCCGATCACGAGTGTGAGCCCGTAACGTGATGGATCAGTGAGTGTACTGATTCCCATACTTTCTGATACTTTAAACGAATCTTTTATTCCAGCTAGATAAAATAATTTCACCGCAGGGACGTTGATTGATTGTGCGAGTGCATTACGTAAACTCATCGGTCCACGGAATTTACCATCATAATTATCTGGCATATAACAATCTTTTTGCGAATGTCCGGCAGTTGCTTTACCGTATGCAGTACAGCTCGCATTGAATTCCGTCGGTACATCGAAGAGCACAGTGTCTGGAGTAAAACCTTTCATAAATGCTGTTGCGTAAATAAATGGTTTGAACGATGATCCTGGTTGTCGCTCGGCTGTTGTGACATTGAAATTACCATCAATTTCTTTATCAAAATAATCTCTTGAACCTACCATTGTGAGTATTTGACCAGTTTTAGGATCGATTGCGACGAGTGATGCATTTGTCCCATTCCAATCTTTTGCATTTTTTAATGCCCCTTCTTTTACGATTGCTTCAGCTTTTTGCTGGAGATCAAAGTTGAGTGTTGTCGTGACTTTCAGCCCACCATTTTCTACTGTATCTACACCATATTTTTGTTCTAAATAATCTTTAATGAAAAATACGAAATGTGGAGCTTTGATCGATCCTGTTGTTTGTGCTTGAAATGTTACTACTTCTATTCTAGCTTTTTCATAATCTTCTTTATTAATTAATTTTACTGCGAGCATACGTGAGAGAACAAGATTTTTCCTTTCGTCGAGTTTCTTTTTATTTTTTCCATATGGTGAAAGGCTTGTCGGAGATTGAGGAATAGATGCGAGATATGCAGCTTCTGCAAGGTCGAGATCTTTTGCATTTTTATTGAAATAAGTTTTTGATGCTTCTTGTATACCGTATATAGTGCCACCATATGGATTTTCATTGAGATAAAATTCGAGGATTTTATCTTTTGACATCACTTTATCTATTTTCACAGCGAGTACCCATTCTTTTATTTTTCTTCCGATTGTTTTCTTTGAATTGAGTAATGTATTTTTGACGAGCTGTTGAGTGATCGTCGAACCTCCTTGTGTTTTGCCGACATTAAATACATTTGAAAGGATGGCACGGAAAATAGAACTTATTTTTATTCCATTGTGATTGTAAAAATCAGAATCTTCGATGGCGACGGTAGCATTTTTTATATTTGTTCCCATTTCATCAAAAGTGATATTTGTGCGTTTTACATCTTGGTGTATATCATAAAGGAGATTTGTGCCAGTGGAGTCGTATATTTTTGTAGAACTGATCATCTTCCTATCTTCAAAAGAACGAAAATCAGGTATTTTGATTGTTGCGAGGTAAATAATAATAAAAGCAGTAAAAAAAATACCACCACTTACTCCGAGCAAGAGGATATTTTTGATTATTTTCTTATTTTTTGATTTTTGATGCATGACTTAATCATAGCAGAAAATGTGTTAT
>JAZKCM010000002.1:80653-100386 GCA_040388095.1 Patescibacteria group bacterium
GAAAATAATTACTGATGAAAAAATAATAAATGATATTTTAGAGATTGGCACAAAAGATATTTTTATAAAAGAACATTTGAAAAGCCAGCTTATGTCGGGTAAAGTATTGCGTGTTAAATTCGGTATTGACCCGACAGGTCCAAAGATTCACCTTGGCCGAGCTATACCACTTCGCAAACTTCGCCAGTTTCAGGATTTGGGACATAAAGTCGTGCTTATCATTGGTGACTTTACAGCGACGATAGGTGACCCTTCCGACAAACTTGAGAAACGTCCAATGCTTACCGAAGCAGATATAAAGAAAAATATGAAAGATTACAAGAATCAGCTCGGTAAGATCATCGACTTAAAGAAAGCTGAATTTGTTTACAATAGTAAATGGCTTAAAAAACTTGGCTTTAAAGAAATCTCACAGCTTGCCGAGAGTTTTAGTGTCGGACAGATGTCGAGTAGAAGAAATTTTAAAGATCGATTGGATAAAGATGAAGAAGTATCACTTCGTGAATTCTTTTATCCACTTATGCAAGGATATGATTCTGTTGCGATAAAAGCAGATGTTGAGATTGGAGGTTTTGATCAATTATTTAATTTGAAAGCTGGTCGCACCATACAAAAGCATTACGGTATGCCAGAGCAAGATGTTTTGACGATTGAAATGCTCGAAGGTACAGATGGAAGAAAAATGTCTACATCTTGGGGCAATGTCATTACGATCGTCGATGAGCCAAATGATATGTTTGGAAAAATTATGTCAGTAAAAGATGAACTCATTGAAAAGTATTTTAAACTTTGTACAGATGTGCGTGATATTCCGAAGAGCGAAAATCCTCGTGATGATAAGATGATGCTTGGTTATGAAATCGTGAAAATATATCACGGTGAAAAGAAAGCCAAAGAAGCGCAGGAGAATTTTGTAAACACTTTTTCAAAAAAAGAAATTCCTGATGAGATGGAAGAGGTAAAAGCAAAAATAGGGGAGATGCTTGTAGATGTGTTAGTTTCAAAAAACATTGTTGCTTCAAAAAGCGAATGGCGCAGGCTCGTCGAGCAGAATGCGATTCATGATCTTGAGAATGATACAAGAATCACAGACCAGAACCTCAAGATAGAAAAAGATATGACGCTGAAGATTGGTAAGAAGAAATTTATAAAGATACTCGTGAGTTAAAATTAAAAAGCCCCGTATGGGGCTTTTTAATTACATTTCGTCTTGTTCTTCTTCATCGTGACCCATATCGAGATCTAATGCTTCATTAGCATCTAGTTCTTCATCTAGGTCTGGACCAAAATCTTTTATTTCCTCTTCTTCCTCAGGCATATATTTTTATTTTTCCGCACAAGGCGGGTAATTTTTTAAAACCGACCAAATTATTTTTTAATTGTTTATTTTATATCAAATCCAGTTTTCTTTGGCAAATTTATTTCCTCAAAACTGTGGATAAATGTGCGAAGCCAGTAAGAGCTATTGCTATCGCATCGAGCTCGTCGTCAGATTTCTTTGTATTATCTATCTTCACGAGCATTTTGACCATGCGCATCACTTGTTCTTTATCTGCTTTGCCGTAGCCTGTCGTCGCTATTTTTATCTGTGGCGGGCTTGCTTCAAATATTTTGAGTCCTGCTTTTATGGCTTCATATATCACAACTCCGCGCGCTTCAGCAACATGCATCACTGTCTTTTGATTTGTCGTCAGAAAAAGGGTTTCGATCGTAAGTATTTCCGGCTTGTATTTCTTTATGACCCCACCTACTTCTTCACCGATAAGTTTAAGACGATCTGCGAATTCTAACTTTGCCGAAGTTTTGAAACATTCAGAATAAATAACTTGTTCATTTTTGTCGCCAGGATTTTTTTCAAGTACTGCGACACCCAATCTTTCAAACCCCGGATCTATTCCTAAAATTTTCATAATTATTTTTCCTCCTTCACTTCAAACCCTAGATGTTCATATGCTCTTGATGTAGCGACACGACCGCGGGCAGTGCGCTCGAGGAGGCCAAGTTGGATAAGATATGGCTCAATAACTTCTTCGATCGTTGCTTCTTCTTCGGAGAGTGCGGCTGCAATAGTCTTCACACCGACAGGCCCACCGTTGAATTTTTCTATTAAAACTTCCAAGAATCTTCGATCAGAAGAGTTGAGCCCGATCTCATCAATCGCCAGCATATCGAGCGCTCTTTTGACTGTTTCTTGGTCTAATTCTTTTTTATGTACCTGCGCATAATCGCGCACTCTTTTCAAAAAGTAGTTTGCTGTGCGGGGAGTGAAGCGACTGCGTTTTGATATTTCTTTCAAGCCGTCATTTTGTATTTCAGTATTTAATAATTTACTTGATCGTGCGACGATCTGTTCTATTTCTTCATCTGAATAAAATTCCAAGCGGAATACTCCACCAGAGAATCTAGAACGGAGTGGGGAAGAGATGAGAGCAACGCGCGTCGTCGCTGCAATAAGTGTAAATGGAGGTAAGTCGAGCTGGATCGTGCGTGCACTTGGCCCTTTGCCGATGATGATATCGAGCACGCCGGACTCCATCGCCGGATAAAGGACTTCTTCTACCATTTTATTGAGCCGATGGATCTCATCGATGAAGATGATATCTCCGGCGGAAAGATTGGTGAGTATAGAAGCCAAATCACCGACTTTTTCTATAGCTGGACCAGAAGTTATTTTCATTTGTCTGCCAGTTTCTTTGGCAATAAGGTGGGCGAGCGTCGTTTTCCCCAAACCAGGAGGGCCATAAAAAAGGATGTGTTCGGGGATTTGTTTGCGCTCCGCCGCCGCCCCTAAAAGTATTTTAAGGTTGTCTTTTATATGTTTTTGGCCGATGTAGTCGTCCCAACGGCTCGGGCGCAAAGCTTGGTCGAGGCTTGCTTCCTCTCCATTTCCAGCTATTTCTTTGTTTGGTTCGCTTGACATTTTAAATCTATTATGCTATGCTTTCGTTGTTAAGTTGTTTTCAACAGTGTATCCACATTATAGCATTTGTATAGTGTCAGATATAGTATAATAGTTTTGTTGAGGTTTTGGGCTTCTTGTCCGCTGTAGGCGGATTTTGTTTTCTAAGAAGGCACTAATCTCTAAGCAATCAGCCCCTGGTTCTATAAGTTTGCGTAGGACGTCTTGGTTATAATTTATTATTTACTGGCACCATCCTATAAGAATTTGTTACTTTCGTGGCATAGCTGTGAAAGGATTGTTTAGAGATTAGTGTTTTTTTGTTTCTAATTTTATTCCTCCAATAGATCAACAACGCTTTTTACTTCATCATACGAAGTGATGCCATTGAGCATTTTTATGCTACCGTCTTGGCGCATTGAGAGGATGCCTTGATGAGCGGCGATCTTTTTGATTTCTCTCTCACTTGGATTTTGAGGCATTATTTTTTCAATAGCTTCATCGGTCTTGATCGCTTCAAAGATTCCCATACGGCCTTTGTATCCAGTCATATTACATTTCTCACAGCCGACAGCAGTAAATATTTTCATAGGTCCGTTTGGAGTGATTCCATATTTTAATAAATCTTTTCCTTCAGCGATTGCACCATCAACAATATCTTTTATAATTTTAGCCTCTTCTTCGGAAAGGGTTTTTTCTTTTTTACATTCATTACAGAGTTTGCGGACGAGGCGCTGGGCGATAGAAAGAGAAAGTGCAGAGACGAGGATCTTCGCATTTACATCAAGGTCGATAAGACGGGGGATGACGCCAGCTGCATTGTTGGTGTGAAGTGTCGAGAAGACAAGGTGTCCGGTGAGTGCAGACTCGACAGCGATCTTCGCAGTTTCTGAGTCGCGGATTTCTCCGACCATCACGACGTCTGGGTCTTGTCGGAGTCCAGAGCGTAGTCCTTCGAGGAATGTATAGCCTTTCTTGCTATCAGTCTGTGTCTGCGTGATACCAGGCAAATGGTATTCTATCGGGTCTTCGATAGTGATGATTTTTATTTCAGAAGAATATATTTTACGTAGGAATGCATAGAGCGTCGTCGTCTTACCAGAACCTGTCGGACCAGTGACGAGGATCATACCATTTGGTTTTGCTATTTCTTGTTCGATGATTTTGAAAAGGAATGGATCGATACCCATATCTTCTAGTTTCACTTGGATGGATTTTGGATCAAGGATACGCATAACGATCGACTCGCCATATGCACCAGGGATCATTGAGCTACGAATACTGATCTCTTCTCCGCCGATCATAATTGCAAATCTCCCGTCTTGTGCAGTTTTACTAGTAAGCTTCATTCCAGAGAGGAGCTTCAGTCGAGAATTTAAAAGTCGGTAAATATCTAAATTAAAAAACATAACGTCTTGGAGTACTCCGTCGAGACGAAAGCGAAGTCGTGTGCGGGCTTCTTCTGCTTCGATATGTATATCAGATGCTTTGATAGCAATGCCTCCAGCAAGAATGATTTCAAGTATGCGAGAAATTTTGTGCATCGTGCCTTCTTCCATTACTTCGGTCACGAGCTTTTCCACATCTTGCATTTTTTGTATTTTGCCTGCTGTTTCCATAAGTACCTCACCAGAAATATCGAGTCCACCGACTTTCGAACTTTCCGCCATCGAGAGCTCGATGTATCTATCCCAAACTTTTTTCAAACTCGCTAGTGATGTCATATAAAACACAGCTTCATAATTTTTTCGTTCCATTTCCTCTTTGAGGTTTTTCATTAGGTCTGCTGAAGGGGAGCGAAGCGCGATAGAAATATTTTTTCCAGAAATTTTAAAAGGAGCAATACTTAATTTGCGTGCATCGTCTTCAGATATTGCACGGAGGGATTCGTTGTCGATGCTTACAGAAGACAAGTTGATGTATGGAATATCGTACTTTGATTCTGCAAGCATTTGCACGAGGTCTTCCTCTTCTTGTTTCTTGAGTTCATCGAGCTGTTTATTTGGTTTTTCTTCGTCAAATTGAGCCATTTGCCCTTATATTATAAAGCATTTTCTAGCTTCCACCTACTTGACTTTTTATACATAGTATGCTATACTTTAGTTAGATAAATAAAAATCAAAATAAATAAATTTTTAACTTCTTAAACAACTAAATATGAAAAAAGTAGTATTACTTGCAATCGTTCTCTTGATTTCAGGATTGAGCTTTGCACAAACAAAATCACCAATCAAACCCTTCGTTGATTACAAAGAAGATGGTTATGCAGTAAATGAAGCAGTGAAGTTTTTTTATAAAAACAAAAATTCTGTGCAAGCAGAATCTTTGAGAGAAACTTTCCTAAACATTCCTGCTGTTAAAAAATACTTTCCCAATTTGTCCGTTGATGATGCTATTTACTTTTTATCTTGTTCTATTAAAAGAATGGGACATTTTGAAAAAGGAGAATACATTATTTATGGAATACAAGATGGTAAAGTAGTTATTTGTCCAGAGAGAGGTTCTTTGGCAGATAGAGTGAAAGGTATAGCTGGTGATGAGCCATGGATACTTTTTGATGTTACAGAGGTTTTGAGGGATAGTTTTAAAAAAATTATTCCTCCTACTCCTTTAGTACCAATTGTGCTTGCTCGTTGCTTAAATACAATAGAATCAAATGCAACAATTGTTCCTGTTAAACCAAAACCTGAAGCAGTAACTTCTCAAGCAATTGATAACAACATCGATGTATATGTAGATACAACTATCTATAATACTGTCTATGTGGATCAACCAATGGAAAATACTGTTAATGGGTCTGGTTATGCTGGTGAAAGAATTGTCTATGTTCAAGCCCCGAACAATTATTACAACAATCAACAAGTTGATCGCCTTGATCCAATGTATGATGATGGAAGTATTAGAAATGTGAGAGCACATTATACAGCCAACAGCTATGATCCTGGAATAAATCAAAATAGAGGTTGGGGTAATTGTAATGGTAATAATGTTCGAGCTTCTGCTGGTGTAGGATTTAATTTTTCTGCAAGAAGCAATTTCGTTACTTCTGTTGTTAGTCCATACGGCAATAATTATGTTCTCGTTAATGGGCGTTCTGTTTCAAATAATTCAAACAGAAGTGTGAGAAATACAAACAATTACACTACAATGAATAATTCTTCTCAACAAAGAAGAAGGTAATGTGTTTGTAAATTAGTATAATGCCGTTCCAATTGGAACGGCATTTTTTTATGCTAAAATGAGGAAATGGTAAAGAAAATCATTTCAAAAAGTCCGCAGGACACGGAAAAGATTGCAAAGGAATTTTTTGAATCCTTAAAAATTCAAAATTTTAAAGGATTAAGCACAGTGATCGCCCTGTCCGGTGAGCTTGGTGCAGGGAAGACGACATTTACTCAGGCACTGGGAAAGCATCTAGGAATCAAAAAGAAAATCAACAGCCCAACATTTGTGATTATGAAAAAATATTTACTCACAAAAAGTACTCGCAAAAATTTTCTGGCGGACAAAACGAAGTCAGTGCCCGCAGGCGAAAACTTTCACGAGCACTTTTTTAGTTATTTATTTCACCTCGACGCTTATCGTTTAAAAAATGAAAAAGAATTGGAAAAGCTCGGTTGGGCGGAAATCATCGCTGATCCGAAAAATCTCATCCTCATCGAATGGCCAGAAAATGTAAAAAAATCTATTCCTAAAAAACATATTTCAATAAAAATCGCTCACATAAAAGATGGAGAGAGGAAGTTTGAGATAAAACATCCATAATTCTCTAAAATGCTATAATTGGTGTAATGCCAAAAGAAAATCCAAAAAAGCTCATACTTCTCGATTCACACGCTATCATCCACCGCGCATATCACGCATTGCCGGATTTTGCTTCGACTACTGGCGAGCCGACAGGTGCACTCTATGGGCTCTCTTCAATGCTTATGAGAATTATTGCTGACTTGAAACCCGACTACATCGTGGCATGTTACGACCTTCCACAGAAAACATTTCGCCATGAAGTATATGACGCGTACAAAGCAGGGCGGGCGAAAACTGATGATGCACTTGTCGCTCAAATCATCAGCTCACGAAAAGTGTTTGAAGCATTTGGTATTCCTATTTATGATGCACCAGGTTTTGAAGCTGATGATATTTTGGGTACGATTGTAGAAATTTTCAAAAAGGATAAAAACATAAATATCATCATTGCATCTGGGGATATGGATACGATGCAACTTGTCGATGATAAAAAAGTGCAGATTTTTACATTGAAAAAAGGAATTACCGATACGATTTTATATGACGAAAAAGCCGTCGTTGATCGCTTTGGTTTCAAGCCGGAATTTTTGCCTGATTACAAAGGCCTCCGTGGTGATCCATCTGATAACATTATCGGTATCAAAGGCATCGGTGAGAAGACGGCTACAGACCTCATAAAGAATTTCGGCACGATTGAAGAAATATATAAAAAAATAAAAAAAGATCCTGAAGCTTTTGAAAAAGCGGGCATCAAGCCGAGGATGGTGGAGCTCATAAAAGAAAATGAAGAAGAAGCTCTTTTTTCAAAAACATTGGCGACGATTCGCCGAGACGCGCCGATTGATTTTTCTTTGCCTGAAAAAACATTTTGGGATAGTGTTGATGCAAAAAAAATAGAAAGGCTTTTCGCTGATCTTGATTTCAGGAGCTTGCAGGGGAGACTTCGAAATTTGTTTAGTAATAATGAATCTAAGAACCAAACAGATTCACAAGGTCCTCGGGCTTCCTCGCCTGAGCTCGGCCAGACCGTTGCGAATTTGTTTGGTTCTTCCGATATCAACCCGAACGAACTTCAAGAAACATCCATCGCCCTTTGGCTTCTCAATTCAGAATTCAGTAATCCGAGCCTGCAAGATATCTTGCTTTACGCAAAGACTGAGGATTTTACAAAAGCACGTGAGCTCATTTTAGAAAAAATAAAAAAAGAAAACCTCACGCTCGTCTTTGAAGAAATAGAAAAGCCAATTATTTCTATAATAGAGAAAATGCAAAATAAAGGTATTTCTATCGACCAAGAATATTTTAAAAATTTATCAAAAGAATATCATACAGAACTCGATAAATTAACCAAGAAAATTTATGAAGTAGCCGGAACGGAATTTAATATCAACTCACCAAAACAACTCGCTGAAGTTTTATTTGAAAAAATGGGCATAAAATCTCCGAAGAAAAAGTCTGCGAGTGGTTCGTATTCTACGAATATTTCTGTTCTCGAAGAACTCGAAGAAGATAATCCTATTATCAAAGAGATTATGAATTACCGTGAATTGCAGAAATTGCTTTCGACATATATCGACGTCATCCCAGCGATGGCCGGCCCAGATGGCAGACTTCATGCGAAGTTTATCCAAAATGGCGCAGCGACAGGAAGGTTCTCTTCTCAAGATCCAAATATGCAAAACATTCCGATTAAAAGCGAGCTCGGTAGGAGAATACGCAATGGCTTTGTCGCAAGTCCTGGATGTAAACTCGTCGCTTTTGATTATTCACAAATAGAACTCCGTGTTCTCGCAATCCTTTCTGGTGATAAAAATATGACAGATATTTTTAGAGAGGGCAAAGATATTCATGCCGGGGTCGCATCATTTGTCTTCGGTGTACCTATTGAAAATGTCGATTCAGAAATGAGACGTAAAGCAAAAGTGATAAACTTCGGCATCATCTACGGTATGGGAGTTTCATCACTTCGCAAAAATCTTGGTGGTACTCGTGAGGAAGCACAGAAATTTTATGATAATTATTTCAGACAATTTTCTCGTATTCAGGAATATATGCAAAGTGTCAAAGATTTTGCTTTGAAAAATGGCTACACAGAAACGCTCTTCGGTAGGAAGCGTATGTTTCCAGGAATCAATTCAAAAATCCCATTTATCAGGTCTATGGCTGAGCGTACAGCGACCAATGCGCCAATACAAGGCACAGCGACGGCTGACGTGATCAAGCTTGCGATTCGTTATGCAGAAGAAGATTTGAAAAACGCAGGGATTTTAGACAAAGCAAGTATTGTTCTTCAAATACACGATGAATTGGTCTATGAAATAGAAGAAAGTGTTTTGGAGCAAGCTACGCAAATAATATTGAAAGCGATGCAAGATCTTTTGGCGCGCTCATTTTTACATTACAAAACTGAAATACCACTTTCTGTGCATTTTGGCGCAGGGAATAATTTGGGCGAGGTAAAGTAACTTTTTCGATATTTTGTTGTATACTAATGGTATGGAAAAAGATCAGCAAAATGGGCACAAAAAACACGTAATTCATTCGATTTTAGCACATTCATACTTATTGTACTTTTTTTGTTTTCTTGTAGGTTTTATACTTGATGATATTTTTGTGCTTCAGCCATTTGATTCAAATTTTGCAAAACCACTTGGTTTGATTTGGATGGTGCTTTCATCTTTATTTATCTTGTGGGCGCAGAAAACATCCAGAAATTTAAAAATTCATAACATAAGTGCAGATACTTTTGCAAAAGGTCCATACAAAGCGACGAGAATACCAACCCATGTCGGACTCACATTTCTTCTTATTGGTTTTGGTATTTTTGATAATCTTCCTTTTGTTATTTTAACTACAATTCTTTCTTTTGTAATTACAAAATATACACTCATAAAAAAAGAAGAAAAACTTCTCGAACAAAAATATGGCGAACCATATGCTGAATATAAGAAAAACGTAAAAAGTTAAATTTGTATGATATACCTTTTTTCCGGAGATGATACGAAGAAAAAACGCATAGCATATGAAAAATTTGCAGCATCTTTTCCAAAAGACGTGGAGAAATTTTTCATCATCAAGAATGATTTTGATATGCTCCAGCTAGAAACTTTTTATAGTTCACAAGGGCTTTTCTTTACCAAGTGTGTAGTATTTTTAGAAAATACTTTTGAGCGGGAAGAAATACAGGATTTTATTTTAGATAAATTACCGATCATCGCAGAATCAAGTAATGATTTTGTTTTCTTAGAAGGAAAATTAAATAAGCCTATTCTCGATGCCTTCAAAAAAGCTCGCGCCGAAATCAATGTCTATGAATTGCCGAAAGAAGCGAAAGAAAAATACAACAACTTCATCCTCGCCAATGATTTCGGCGCGAAAGACAAACTCGGCCTCTGGCTTCACTATCGCCAAGCAGTAGATCTCGGTGTTGGTCTCGAAGAACTCGTCGGCGTTCTCTTTTGGAAAGCCAAAGATATGCTTGTGAAAAAGAACTTTGGCAAATTCTCCGAAGCAGAACTCAAAAATTTCACTTCAAAAATATCGTACCTTCTTCCGAAAGCTCGAGGCGAAGGCCTCGATGATGAAATAGCGTTTGAGCAGTTTTTACTTGAAGTATTCTAAAAATCTGTTACTATCTTTACTATGCGTCCGTAGTTCGGTCGTAGTGGTTCAGATAATTATGCACCCGTAGCTCAGTCGGTAGAGCAGCTCCCTTTTAAGGAGACGGTCGTTGGTTCGATTCCAACCGGGTGCACAAAATGTTAGAAAATATCTTAATACTTCACGATATCCGTAGTGCGGAAAATGTCGGTGCGATGTTTCGGACGTGTGATGCATCAGGGATAGGCAAGATCTATATTACTGGCTATACTCCAGCGCCCATAGATAAATTTGGCAGGAAGCGCAATGACATAGCGAAGTCTGCGCTTGGAGCGGAAGAATATGTGCCTTGGGAACAGAAGAAAAGCTTGTCAGCGCTTTTGACGAAACTCAAGAAAGAAAATTATTTCATTGTTGGTATCGAGCAAGACGCACGATCTATTGATTATAAAAAAGTGAAATTGAAAGAGAAAAATGTATTTCTTGTCGGTACAGAAGTCACTGGCATACCAAAAAATATCTTAGAAAAATGTGATGTAGTCGCCGAGATACCGATGAAAGGGAAGAAAGAATCGCTCAACGTTTCCGTCTCGCTTGGCATTGCTTTATTCCGAATGTTGAATATTTAAACTATTTTACCCGATAGAGCTGACTGTCTTGTTTTATGAAAGGTTTCTTTATGTCTGATTTTTCTGGTGTAATAAAAAAATACCAGATGAACCAAAGTATCAAAAGGAGTATTAGTAATTGTTTTAAGTGATCAGTTGCCATATATTTTAAAATTTATTTTTGATGCACGGAGCAGAAGTGAGCACTCCTACTTCCGATGACTTTCCTTATTATAACACCAGTACAACTTTTCTTTCTGCACTTTTCCCCAGTGCGTCTGTATGCATCGTGATGAAGTTGGAATTTCCCTGGCAGGCCATAGATATTTCTGTAGTCAGACATAGAATCTCCACCGAAATCAATGCCCTTTAATAAGGCTTCTTTCATTGCTTTGAATATGAGTTTCAATTCAGGATTTTTTATACTTGAGACTTTTCTTTCTGGGTGTACGCTTGCGCGCCAGAGTATTTCGTCAGAATAAATGTTGCCGATACCAGCGACAATACTCGGGTCCATCAATACTATTTTTATTTTACCATTTGGTTTTTTATCTAGGCATTCTCGTAATTTTTCAATGGTGAAATCTTTCTCAAGTGGTTCTGGTCCGATGCCGAACAAATGCTTTGTGTTATGCATTGATGTTGTATCAAGGAGGGTGATCTTACCGAATTTGCGTGAATCACAAAAAGCCAAATGTTTACCATTTGATAAAATAAAAACAACATGGACAAATCTATTGTACGGGTCGTGCAAAGGGTGTTTTTTGTCTTTATTTTCAGGAAGCCATTTATTTTCTTTTTTAAAGTATTGATACTTTCCATAAAGTAAATGCCCAGTCATTTTCATATGTATTAGAATTGTTTTACCTCCAGATAGATGTATTAAAATATTTTTTGCGCGTCTATTTGCTGATAGGATTTTTTTACCACTTACTTCTTTTTTGAAAAAAGGAAAATACTTTGCATTTTTTACTGCATCATTTTGGCGTTTGTCTTTACTGTTTAAATCAGTCCATACGTCTTTTATTTTTAAGCCTACGATTTCTTTTTGCAGACCTTGTGTTGTTGTTTCGACTTCTGGAAGCTCAGGCATGGTATGATTATAATATGAAACACTTTTTATTGGTATTTACTCTTCTTTTCTCAATAATTTTTGCTCCTGCATCATACGCAGCGACAAAAACTACAGTTGTAAAATCTCCAGCGAAACCAATACGCATTTTGATCGTCCCAGGGCATGACAATGAAGTATGGGGAGCTCAGTACGGGAATATTAAAGAAGCAGATATGAACTTGGTTTTAGCAAAACAAATATATGCAATTTTAAAAAAAGATAAAAGATTTGAAGTATACATCACTCGGGATAGCTTGGGATATACGAGTCTCTTTGCAGACTATTTCGGTTTACATCAAGCAGACATAAAAGCATTTAAAGAAAATGCTAAAAAGGAAATGAAAGCTAGTGTCCTTACTGGTACTGTAATTCAAAAAGATGGTGTTCCTCATGTTGGGGTTAATGAAAGCGTAGCGATGAATTTGTATGGTATCAATAAATGGGCAGGGGAAAATAATATCGATGCAGTGATTCATATTCATTTTAATGATTATCCTCGAGAGACAAAATGGGAAATGGGGAAGTATAAAGGTTTCGCTGTGTATATACCAGAGAATCAGATGCCGAATGCAGAAAAAACTTTGCCATTAGCGACATCTATTTTCAAAGAGCTTCACAAGAAATATATGACGAGCACATATGAAGAAGAAAAAGCAGGGCTCATTCCAGATCAAAAGCTCATCGCTCTTGGTACGAACAATACTTTACCCGCAAATACTCGAAGCGTGCTCATTGAATACGGTTATATTTATCGATTTGCAAATAGCACTATGCGCCATAAAGCATACAAGACGATGTCTGAGCTTACAGCAACAGGTATCAAAAATTATTTCTTCAAGAAGTAATTACTTGTTTCCTAAAATTTTCAACGCTTCTTTTATTTTTGCATTGATAGTAGTTGCAGTTGTTTGCTTGAGTGCATCACGAGCTTCGTTTTGAGAATAGCCGAGAGCTTTGAGTGCTTCGAGAGCATCCATCTCGCCTTGGAGAGAAATATCTTTGTTCTCTTCGCCCATCTTATCGCGGAGTTCAATGACGATCTTTTCTGCAGTCTTTCGGCCAATGCCGGAGATCTTTGTCAGATATGATGTGTCGCTTGTACCGATGGCTTTCTTCAATGTTTCCATACTTGCGATACCGAGTATAGCGAGTCCTGATTTTGGTCCAATGCCGGAGACACTGATCAACATTTCAAAGAATTCCAATTCTTTCGGATCAGTGAATCCGTAGAGGTCGAGCGCATCTTCGCGTACGATGGTATGTATCCAGAGAAATATGTCGTCGCCTACTTTTTTGTTCTGGGAGAGAGTGTCGATAGAGACGCTCACTTTGTAGCCAACACCGCCGACATCGACAATGATGTATTTGAGATTTTTGAGAATTATCTTTCCATTAATGCTTCCGATCATTGTCTTAGTATAGCAGATCCATTTCACGCCCGCATTTGCCTTTTTCTCGGTTTTTTGGTATCTTTATCACATATGCCAATAACAAAATCAGCAGAAAAAGCAATGCGTGGATCACTTCGAAAGAAGGCTGTGAACGATCGCCGCAAGCGCGCTATGAAAGAAGTAATCAAGAAGATAGACAAGTCTGTAAAAACAGACAAGAAAGAAGGTGAGAAAATGCTTTCTCAAGCTTTCCAAGCTATCGACAAGGCTGCAAAGTCAGGTGTCATCAAGAAGAACACTGCTGCTCGCAGAAAAGCTCGATTATCTAAGTCAGTTAAATAATAATAAGCAACAAAGATTACCTTATAAAACGCGCGTATTTCCTTGAAAGGAAATCGCTATGCTCGGCCCGTCGGCCTGCGCAATGTTTTATAAAATAATCTTTGTTTTAAAATATATGAGTCATCTCTTAGAATTTTATGGAACAGAATGCCCTCATTGCGAACATATGCATGAGCTTATTTCTCGTGTAGAAAAAGAAGAAGGTGTCAAAGTAGATGTTTTTGAAGTTTGGCACAATGAAGAGAATGCAAAGAAACTCGAAGAGCTCGATAAAGATATGTGCGGAGGTGTACCATTTTTCTATAATACACAAACCAATAAATTCATCTGTGGGGAAGCGGATTACGAAATGGTCAAAGCTTGGGCAAAAGGCGAACCTTTCACCCAGGAAGAATAATTTTTATGTCTCAAGATACAATAGTCAGATTTGATAACGTGTTCTTTGAACACAGTGTGAACAAGCCTATTTTGGATGAGGTCTCTTTTTCTATTCGCCGTGGAGCAAAGTTTACTTTGATGGGGCAGAACGGTGCCGGCAAAAGTACTATCTTTAGCCTTATCACAGGAGAGAAAAAGCCTGAAGAAGGAATTATTAATACTGTTAAAGGTGTGACGATCGCCCTTTCTCGACAGGTGATTCCTCGTGCTGATCTCGAGCTCACTGTCCGTGAATTTTTTGAAAAATCTTTTAAGGAAAAAGTGTATGACATCGATGTGAAGATCGATGATATTTTGGAAGTAGTGAATTTGAAAGGCCATGAGAAAGTGCACGATAGAATAATGAAAACTTTTTCTGGCGGACAACAGGCAAGACTCTTGCTTGCAAGTGCGCTCATACAAAGTCCTGACTTGCTCCTTCTAGACGAGCCGACCAACAACCTCGACAAAGCCGGCATTGCACACCTGACACAATTTTTGATCGATTATAAAAAAACTGTCATCGTCATTTCTCACGATGCGGAATTCTTGAATGCATTTACCGAAGGCGTCTTTTATCTTGATATTCATACAAGGAAAGTCGAGCAATACGTCGGTAACTATTTTAATGTGGTCAAAGATATAAAAGCTCGCGTAGAAAGAGAAAATATGAAAAATGCTCAGCTTGCAAAAACTATTCAGGCGAAGAAAGACCAGGCCAATGTTTTCGCGCACAAAGGAGGACGTTTGCGTCTAGTCGCTCGTCGGATGCGCGAGCTCGCTGAAGATTTGGAAGAAGAGATTGTGGACGTCCGCAAGGAAGATAAAGCAATACGGCCGTTCATTATTCCTGCACAGACTGATATGATTGGTGACATTTTAAATATTACAGAATTCACGACACTTAACCCAAAGACGCACAAAGTTGTGAAGCATAAAGTAAATATCTCTTTGAATAAAAATAAGCACTTACTTTTGAAAGGCCCGAACGGAATCGGCAAAAGTACTTTGCTTGAAACTTTAGCGAGTGGGAAATCTGCCGGAATGGTCATCAAAGAGGGAATACGTGTCGGCTACTACAGGCAAGATTTCTCGACGCTTAACTTTGACCACACTGTCTACGAATCCCTCGCGAGTGCTATGGCTATCGGTGGAGAACGGCTCGACGAAGAACGCATGCGTTCTGTCGCTGCGAGTTTCCAGATCACTGGGGAATTTATCCGCACTAAAGTTGGCTCCCTTTCCGAAGGGCAGAAAGGCCTTGTCGCTTTCGCTCGGCTCGTGCTCGAAAAGCCGGGTATTCTCATCCTTGACGAACCAACGAACCACATCAACTTCCGCCACTTGCCAGTTATTGCAAAAGCACTCAATGATTACACAGGCCTCATGATCCTCGTTTCCCACGTTCCTGAATTCGTGGAACAAATTAGGATTGACGAAGTACTTGATTTGGAGAAATAATTCTCACTGTTTCAATATTGACAATATCGTTTATTACTGATATGATGAAGAAAAAGTTCTAAACAATTTAAACCAATATAAAAATGGAAACAACTTTAAACTCTATGTACACGGGAAATCCGAAGTACGATCTTCATCTTTCCGCATATGACATTTCTCTTTCCAGTATAAAAAAACTGGAAGAGCTCGGCTTCGTCCGTGACCACTTTGCCAACAATCGTTATTGTGATACAACAGCCTATCATGGTTCGTTTCCTGGCTGGCAACCAAATGAAACTATTTACAGCAAGATTAAAGAAATTCTTTCTGAAGATAAGGTTTTCAATGGAGGACTTGAAGAAGAAATTACTGTTCCTTCTAACAGAATTGAAATCATACCAGTTGCTGATATTCGTGATGAAGCTTCATCAGAAATAATGAGTCAATTTATAAGCATAGCTCTTCCTGAGAAGAAAAATGTGACTTGCCCGGATGGACGTTACAAAGCCTGTGACATACATTTGAATGTTCACTGGAAATATTCTTATGACAGATCAAAAGAAGTTATTGATTCATTTGGTCTTGTTTCTTTTGATAAACCTGATGTTTCTAAGTTAAGTACAGAAAATAACTTCTCTCGAATATACACAATGACTTTTGAATCTTTATCCGAAGGACTTGTCGTTTTTAACGCTATGAAAAAAGTAATTTCACCTGAGAGAGGATTTGGCATCCAAGGCAAACTGAAACTTGAAATAACAACAAGAATTTTCAGAAAACCTCATACTGGTATTATGTTGCCTATAATCCTTAAAGATTAGTTCTTTTACCATCAAATCCTGCTTTTCATTAAGCAGGATTTTTTTATTCCTGTTTGAAAATCAAATCTAAGAAAGCAGTTAATTCTTTCTTCTCGATTTTTTTATAAGAGTTTGGTTTTATGTTGCCGAGTTTGATATTGAGGACGCGGATTCTTTTGAGGTCTTCGACATCTTGGAAAAGCGCGCTACACATACGGCGGATCTGATGTTTCTTGCCTTCGGTGAGAGTGACTTTAAAAGAAAAATCACTGACGATCTCAACTTTGCAGGGCTTGGTCTTGTATCCTTCAATGTCGACTCCGGCTTCCATATTTTTCTTAAAACTTGAACGCAATTTATTTTTCGTCTTTACCAAGTATTCTTTTTCGTGAATGTATTTTGGATTGAGAAGTTTATCAGTGATTCGGCCGTCATTGGTCATGATGATGAGCCCATGGCTCGCTTTGTCGAGCCGGCCGACAGGGAAGACATCTTTTGGCATATCGGTCTTTTTGATCGCTTCCTGAATGTCGCGCTCTTCGTCTTGTGGTGAGTGCGTGATGACGCCGATTGGTTTGTTGTATGCGAAGTACACGTATTCTTTTTGTATCTCAGTTTTACTTCCTTTCACTTCAACTTTGTCTTTTTCTAGTACTTTGCTTCCTAGTGCAGCTTTCTTACCATTGATAAAGACCAAGCCTTTTTCTATGAGCGTGTCTGCACCGCGCCTTGTTGCATATTGCTTGAGGGCTAGGTATTTATTTATTCGCATTGGGTACGTATTTTCTTCCATTAGTACAGCATAGCATCTTTATCTAAAAAGCTTGCTATATGCTTTTCTTCTCTTTGAATCCAGGAAATGTTTCCATCTATCTTTTCGAGCGTTTGTTCTATGGCTCGTGCGGAACTCGGGACAGGATTTTTCTTGAAAAAGTTTTTTATATCATTGTAACTTTCGCGTGTAGAGAAAATTGAAAGTGATTTAATAAGAACAGAAAGGGGAGATCCGACGCCACCATAGCGTTCGAATAATGTTTGCCAGTTATTTTTCACGAATATCCAAGTTGTATCTTTACCAAATTGATTAAAACCAAAAGAGAGAATGCTCAAGCTGTCTTGCTGGCGCACATCTTTCGATAATGCAAAAGTAAGAGCTTCTTTTACAAGTTTTTTATTTTTGAATAGTGGCAATGCGTATCCGATACGGTTCTTTTCTTGATGTGAATTTTCTTTTTTATATAAAGCAAGAAACGTTTTAAATTCTTTTTCTCCTCCATTGTGAGCAATTGTCGCATAGATGCTATTTCTAAGATCAGGATGAATCACTTTCCCTTTTTTTACAGAATCTTCAAAGAGCATTTGTGTTTTTGCTATGGTTTCTTGATTTCCAAATGTTCCTGATCCCGATATGAGGATTGATCTGAGGAGATTTATTTCATAACTTTCTCCTTTTTTTATTGTAAAACCTATCTTACCCATCATTTTTTCATAGATTGACCCGGCAAATGTTTCATACATTTTGTGTATACGTGTCTGCGAGAGGAGACCATTCATTTTGGTGAGCGAATGCGATATTTCCAACCACACTGCATGATTTTCTTCATCTTTGAAAACTTTTATTATTCCTAAGAATGTATCAGCAGTCATAATGTCTGCCTGTGTGAGATTGAAACAATCACGCAGAAAGCCCAATCGATCAAGCACAGGAACTTTTTTTTCTATAATCGCTTTCTTCCATACTTCGAGCAATTCTTTGGAATAAGAAGTAGTAAAGAATCCTCCAGAATTCTGATTGACTGTGAAAAAAGGCTTTTCTTTTATTTTTAATGGCAGAATCCAATTATTCTTGTCCTTGATCTGCTTTTCAGAATTTTGATTGATAAAGAATCTTTTTTGCTTGGTGATGACTTTCCCATTTTTCATACTCACGTCTACGACAGGGTAGCCGGCAATATTGGTCCAGTTTTTCATTATTTTAGATACAGGCTTTCCTGATACTTTTTCAAATGCCTGCCAGAGATGTATCGTCGATGTATTTTTATAGCTGTGTTTTTTCAGATAAAAGCGTAAGCCATCACGGAAATCTTTTTCTCCGAGATAATTTGCGATCATAAGGATGACACTTGCACCTTTTGAGTACGAGACTTCATCGAAAATTTCTGCTATTTCATCTGGATGTTGTACTTCTACTTCTATAGGATGTGTATTTTTAAGTGCGTCGAGAGAAAATGCTCTACTTTGTTCATAAGTTGAAAATTCTTCCCAGATATTCCATTCAGGAATTATTTTATCGACGGCAAGATATTCTATATAACTCGCAAAACCTTCATTGAGCCATAAGTGTGTCCACCATTCCATAGTGACGAGATTGCCGAACCATTGGTGTGCGAGTTCGTGTGCGATGACGAGTGCAACATTTTTTTTGTTGTTTAAGGAAGAATGTTTTTCATCTATAAGAAGAAATGATTCACGGAAAGTAATAGCTCCCCAGTTTTCCATTGCACCAGCAGAGAAATCAGGAATTGCAATCATATCTAAAGTTTTTAATGGATATTTGATATCGAAATATTTTTCATAAAATTCTAATGTCTTTACTCCGAAATCAAGCGCAAAGTCTGCTTGATGCTTTTTGCCTGGAGTTGTGTAGACGCGTACTATGACGCCGGATTTAGATTTCTTTTCTACGTATTCAAATTGCCCGACGATAAATGCTAGAAGGTAGGTGGACATTTTTGGTGTCGGCGCGAAAGTCACTTCTCGCATTTCTTCGTACTCTACTTCATTTGTCGGTAGTGTATTTGAGATTGCAATTGTATGTTTTGGAATGAGAAGCGTTACTTCAAAGACTGCTTTGATTGCTGGCTCATCGAAGCAGGGGAATGCACATCGTGCATCAGTAGATTCAAATTGCGTTGTCGCCATATGGTGTTTCGTACCTGATACTTCATATTGGCTTCTATAAAATCCACGAAGCTTTTCATTGAGCACTCCTCGGAAGATGATACGAAGACTTATTTTACCTTTTGGAATATTTTTAGAAAAAGTAAAAATAGCCAATTCTTTTTTGATGTCGTATTTTATTTTTCCTGTGAAAGTATTTTTTTTACTATCTGTGATTTGCGCAAGTTCAATTTCCACCTCTTTAGAGTGTAGGATGATTGTCTTTGTTTCTCTTGTGATTTTGAGAGAGATTATTTCTTCACCTTCAAAAGTGAATTTTTCTAAATCAGGAGTGAGTTTGATCTTGTAATTCTCAGGAATAACGTGTTTTTCTAAACGTATTGATGAATTCCTGTTTTTTTTCATTGTGCTCTCGGCAGGAATCGAACCTGCATCGCAACTTCCGCAAAGTTGCGTCCTATCCATTGAACGACG
>JAZKCM010000003.1:0-27941 GCA_040388095.1 Patescibacteria group bacterium
AACCTGCCACCCCCTCATTGCAAATGAGGTGCTCTACCAGATGAGCTAAGGGCCCAAATTATATTTTCAAAACAAAGCTCTTGTTTCATTGTTGCTCTTCACGAGGCGCTACAGATGAGATAAGAGCCCAAACAATTCCTTACTTAGACAATATTACTATATTTTTTTTATAATGCAAACATTTAAATTACTCCAAAGCAAGCCCAATAATATGCTCAATGAATTCTACTGTATTGATACCAACAGCGGACAAATGCGTGTGTATGAGTGCATTTTGAGCCAAAGTGGGCAATGTGCTGATATGAAGCACATAGATTCCTTTTTTTGGAGAAATTACAAAATCGCTTTGTGAATAATGTCCGAGACCAAAGCGAGAATGCATATCAGTAGCAAGCCTTTCAAGCTCCTTTTTTTCTACTGTAGAAAAATTACCAGGAAGCGATGCGTACAGGTCCTTACCTCGCAAATTCTTCACGACAGATATCTGCGCCTCTTTGCCGACTATCATCTCTTCCACGATCACACTAACATTCGCTATTTCTTCTAACTGAAAAACACGCACTAATTCTGGAAGCGTTTTACAAACGTGAATAGCGAGCGATGAACCAGTCGTAAGTGGTTTGATAATCCATGGTGATGAAAATTTTTCAAACACTTCACGCGCTTTCTTTTGTGCATATTTTTCTATCGGTCCGTCGAAATCTTTTTGATACGCTGGGATGATGATGTGCTGTGGAGTTTTAATTCCTATTTTTTGAAAATGCTCTTTTACGAGGACTTTGTTATATACAAATTCAGATGACAAAGAATTGGAGCCAGTATACGGAATATTGTAACTTTCCAAAATCCTCTGCACTTCCCCATCCTGCCCATAGTCTCCATGAAGAGCATTAATCGCCACATCTATCGCATCTGCCAATCTTTTGAAATTCACAGGCAAGCCATTCATATGCCACACACCTTGTTTGTCTATCAAAATATCAAAGGCTTGATATTTATGCTGTAATTTTTCACCGCGCAAATGTGAAAGTATATGTCCACCACTTTCAAGGGACAAATCATATTCTTTGCTCACACCTCCGCGTATGACGCCGACTTTTATCATTCATACATTATAGCATTACAGAAAAAACATAAAAGAAAAATTACGAATGTCTGGTGGCTTCCCCCGAGGACCGAGTAATTTTTCTTTTATTTTTTCATATCCCACAAATCCCATATAAATGTAGCGACATTTACAGGCTCGCCATCAAAAGCAAAATAATGCAAATCAATAAATGGAAGTGAGTTACACTCTATGATTCCCCAATTTTGTGTATCGGGATCAATGGTTGGATCTTGTATGATTAAATCAAAACCAGCGACAGGCACAGATACTATTTCTCCAGCTTTTTTAAAGATTGAATGAATTTTTGGGTGAACTTCTGGAAGCATTTCTTTTGTATATCCACCATAAAGCCTACCTGTTTTAGCTAAAAGATGGGTAGATATATCTTTTGGTAAGATACTTTCTAAAGTATATTTTTGTCTATTCAGAAAATTTAAAATTTCTTCAGTAATCACAATTTCTGAAATACGCTCTGGTCTATTTTTATTTTTTTCTAAAATTAATTCTTTTATATTCTTAATACCATCACCCGTAATATATGGTTGGTCAGCGCGAAAGAAGCCGACCAATACATTGTTCACGACTGTTGCTCTGTAGACAGAACCAAAAAGATGCTCTTGTGCAACCATCGAAGGAGATATTTGTTGCGCAAGTAGATATGCATATTCCATTTGTTCTTTAGTATGTATATTTGTGGTTGTGTGTCTTCCACGTGAACCAGATTGTGGTTTTAAAATTATTGGTTTATGTAATATATCGAAAGCAGAAAAAGCGTCTTTGAGACTTGTGATTCTTCTTGTCATCGGGCTTTTCATACCCGCTTCTTGCAATTTCTTAGCAAAAATTAATTTGTCATCGATCCAATCATATCCCGTACGTGGAAGCCATGGTGGTATTGGTAAACTTTGAAAAATAATCTTCTCTCCGTGGACTTGGGCTCTATAATATTCAGTATATTTACCAAAGAGAACTGCTTGTTGCATTTTTATTCCGCGACGCAAAGCTTCTTCCCAGATGAGCTTGGAGCGACCAGTAGACGCTTTCTCAACATCATCACTGTAACGTATGAATCCTAAAAAGTGAAATAAATTAAAACCAAACTTTTCAAAAAAATCTATAATCCACTGAGATTCTCTACCTCGAAATAAAAAAGTAAAAATTGGTTTACCAATATCCATTATCACTTCATCAAGCAAATTAGAAAAATACATCAGATGATGATTTGTCGGTGCTGTACCACAAGCACTGCACTCTTTTTTAGATTTTGTGTGATCTACTTGATGTTGCATAAATTAAATAAAAAAAGATAGCCTAGATTGCTCGAGGCTATCTTTTTGTTTTCTCTTAAAATTAGTGTCCTCCTTTTTTAATCATAAGGCTAATTCATTATTAAAAAATTAATAATCTCGACTGTATATAGTATACAACGTATTAAAATAATAAAATAGTTACATATTAACCTTAATAAATAAAGCTTTTATTACGCTTTTCTTTGTGATATTTGATAGCAAAACGATGCGCTTCGCTGTTAGCGAGGAGTATAACCTTCTTTAATTTCGGATCAGCGGAGAGAATCATCTTAGCTTTGTGTTTGTCGTCTTTCACTACAGCTGATACAGGAATGTTTAATTTAAATTCTTTCAAAATCTTGAGTGCGACATTTCTCTGTGCTGTACTTCCATCTACAACAATCAAATCTGGCATAACCCATTCTGTATGTTTAAAACGACGAGTAAGCATTTCACTAAGCGCGCCGACATCGTTGGAGCTCGTGAAATTCCTGATCTTGAATTTTCTGTATTCATTCTTCGCCAGCTCGCCGTCTTCAAGCACAACCATAACACCAACCATATCTTTACCACTCAGGTGCGCGATATCATAAGCCTCAACCCTAAACACAGAGCGAGCAGAGAATTGCTTCTGAGAAAGTCTGGCCGAGCTTTCGCGAGGAGAAACTTTTTCGAGCTGGTCTGGTGACTTTCCCCGAGGACCCAAGAAAAAGTTTCTTCTCGCGAATATATCTTCTTTAATTAAAGAAACATCTTGAATATGCTGCAAAGCGAAAATCTGGCGCTTGATCTCCCCTGCTTTTTCGAATGCATGAGCTTTCGCATATATTTTCATTTCTTTCTCGAGATTTTTCAATATCGATTTCTTATTGCCTTCGAAAAGGAGTTTTATATTTTTTATATTTTGAAATATGATTTCTTTCTGATCGGGAATGAGCTTTATCTGCCGGTAAAATTCATATGAACCTTTGATGCGAGATTTTTCATCAAGAAATGGAAATATTTTTCTGATTAAATTAAGTGCTTCTTTCAACTGTCCGCCATTTGGAAATGGCCCATATATTTTTGAATAGTTCTTTTGTTCTAGATTTCTCCCGCGGACAATGATAACTTTCGGCACCTCATCTTTCGTAATGCAGACATAATTAAAACTCTTATCATCCTTTTCTTTCGTATTGTAATACGGCTGGTGCTTCTTTATAAGGTTCGCTTCGAGAATAAGTGCTTCGAGTACGCTGTCTGCTTCTTGCCATTTCACAGAGTCAGCTTTAAAAACCATATCGGTGATAAGTGGACCACGTGAATCAAGAAGCCGGCCTGTCCCGAGCGCAGTCGAGGGAAAATAGCTCTTCGTCCTGTCTTTGAGTGACGTCGCTTTTCCAATATACAAAATATCTTTTCCCTTTAAGAAAAAGTACACTCCCGGCTTATCTGGAATATTAAATTTTTTCAGTTCTTGACTTTGCATAGATATTATCGTATCATTTACTTAGATAAAAAACAAATAATCTAATTTAATACATCGGCAAAATGAATCCGTATCAGAAAATATTAGAAGATAGGAATTTTTCAAACGAAGAAAAAGTAGAAGTCGAAAGAATGATGCAAACTGTTTTCTTTTATTTTGATAAAAAAGAAACTCAAACTATGAATTGGTTATCCGTTGCTTCATTCCAAGCTGATGCGCTCTCTACCTTAGGCACAACACCGAAAGTTAGAGAATTAGCACTACAGATTTTCGAAAAAATAAAAAAATTCAAATGAAAAGCAAAGATTTAAAAATCTCTGCTTTTTTTATTTCCTCAAAACTTTCTTCAAATATTTTCCAGTATACGATTTCGGAGTATTAGCGACTTCTTCCGGAGTACCTTTGGCAAGCAATGTACCACCCTTTGCACCGCCTTCAGGGCCAAAGTCGAGCAAGTAATCGGACGATTTTATCAAATCCATATTGTGCTCAATGACGATAACGCTATGGCCTTTTTGTACGAGCTTCTCCAAGACATTTATCAAGTTCACCACATCATCATAATGCAATCCCACCGTCGGCTCGTCGAGCAAGTATACAGTCTTTTCCAAATACGGCCGGAAGAGCTCGCTTGAGACTTTCACACGTTGGGCTTCCCCGCCTGAAAGCGTCGTCGCAGACTGGCCGAGCTTCACATAGCCTAGGCCAACGTCGATGAGCGTCTTCATACGATCATAAATAGCCGGAATCTCGTCGAAGAAAACAACTGCTTCTTCGATAGTCATCTCCAAAACTTCATGAATATTTTTCTTTTTATATTTTACTTTGAGTGTCTCTTTATCGAAGCGCTTTCCTCCACAGACATCACAGGTCACATACACTGTCGGCAAGAAATGCATTTCGACAGCTATTTCACCATTACCTTCGCAGGCTTCACAACGCCCACCGCCGGAAGTTGATTTCACATTGAAAGAAAATCTGTTTGATTTCCATCCGCGGAATCGAGCTTCTTCCGTCTCCGCAAACATATCTCGAATGAAAGAGAACGCACCTGTGTACGTCGCGATGTATGACCTCGGTGTGCGTCCGATCGGTGACTGGTCGATAAGAACGACTCTTTGTACGTATTCACTGCCTGTGAAACTTGCACAGTTAAATGTTTGATTGCTTCTGTATTTTCTTTCAAGTCGTGCTTGAAGATTTTTATACAAAATCTCATACATAAAAGATGATTTACCAGAACCAGAAACACCAGTGATGGACACGAGCCTGCCGAGAGGAACTTCTGCATTTAAATTTTTTATATTGAAAACTTTCCCGCCAACTATTTTTAATTTGCCTTTATCATTGTCTCTTCTTTTATCAGGAATTGGTACTTTCAATTCTCCACGCAAATATCCTAGCGTGCGAGACTTGCTGTCATTCTTTTTTGCAGTGAGCAGGTCATCGAGATAATCTGCAACAATTACCTCTCCGCCGTGACGCCCCGCTTTCGGACCAATGTCGACGATGTAGTCGGAAGAGTAGATCGTGTCTTCATCGTGCTCGACGACGATGATCGTATTTCCAAGATCTCTTAAATCAAGGAGAGTTTTAATAAGTCTTTCATTGTCGCGTTGATGCAAGCCTATTGTCGGCTCGTCGAGCACGTAGAGTGCACCAACAAGGCGCGAACCGAGCTGTGAAGCGAGGCGTATGCGCTGTGCTTCGCCACCAGAGAGCGTATTTGCCCGGCGGTCGAGCGAAAGGTATTCGAGGCCAACGTTGAGGAGGAATTGCACGCGGGCATTTATCTCTTTCATCAAGACTCCAGAAATCTCCTGCTCTTTCTTTGTCATTTTAAGCGTCGTGAAAAATTCTCCAGCATCTTCGGCAGAAAGCGCGATCGCTTCGATGATATTTTTTCTCTGCTTTCCTTCACCAATAAACACACTCAAGGCTTCAGGTCGAAGACGCAAACCTTTACAGGTATCACATGCATCATCACCAAACATATGCTTAGTGCCGAGGCCGTGGCAGGCTTCACAAGCACCATACGGGCTGTTCCATGAGAAAAGTCTCGGCTCTATTTCAGGGAAAGAAAATCCATCTTTCGGACAAGAGAATTTCGCAGAGAGCATTGATTCTTCTCCATCGACAACAACGCTCACTAAGCCTTCAGATTCTAAAAGTGCACGCTCCACGGATTCAGAAAGTCGCATCTCGGAGTCTTTTGTATCTTTCGCCAAAAACTCATGTGCAGAAAATTCATCGACGAGGACGGCGATGTCGTGCTTCTTTGTTTTTGATAAATCAATTCGCTCGCGGAGCTCTTTGATCACTCCATCAATGCGGACTTTCACGTAGCCTTTGCCGAGGAGGTCATAGAGCAATTGATAGTATTCTCCTTTTCTTCCGCGGACCATCGGCGCAAAAATCTGTATTTTTGTATCGTCGAATTCTACACCCATAACTTTCTTTTTCTTTCCGGAAAGATTTTTTATTTTCTCCAACACAAAGTGAATGATCTCTTCATTGGAAAGTTTTTTAATTTCATCTCCACAGGTAAGACAATGTGGTTTACCAATACGCGCATAGAGTACGCGAAGATAGTCGTAGACTTCGGTGATCGTCGCGACAGTCGAGCGCGGATTGTTGGAACGGGATTTCTGGTCGATAGAAATCGCAGGTGAAAGGCCATGGATCTCATCAACGTCGGGCTTTGCCATTTGTTTCAAAAATTGGCGGGCATATGAAGAAAGCGACTCAACATATCGCCTCTGCCCTTCGGCAAAGATCGTATCGAAAGCGAGTGAAGATTTGCCAGAACCTGAGAGCCCGGTGAAAACGATCATCTTCCCGCGAGGCATTTCAACGGTAACATTTTTCAAATTATGCGTCCGCGCACCTTTCACTATTATTTTGTCTTGTTTTTGTATATCTTTTTTCGTCATAAAACCTTAAACACCCATCCGCTCGCGCTATGGGTATGTGTATTAATTTGTGTAAACATTATAGCACAAAATTGAGAAATTTAAAAACTATTTCACAAGCCTATCTTTCAAGATTTTGATCTCATCGCGAAGAATCGCGGCAGTTTCAAAATCGAGAGCTTTTACCGCTTCAGACATCTGGCGCTCTTTGAGCTTCACGAGCTTGCTCGGATTCTTGGCAAAAAGCTTCGCATCGAGGTTGAGCTCGGCAGAGACTGTTTTATCGTGGAGGCTATCGAGCTCTTCGGTAATGTCATGAATTTTTTTAATGATCGTCTTCGGGGTGATGCCATTTTTTTTATTAAATGCAATCTGCTTTTCCCTTCTGCGATTCGTCTCACCCATCGCGCGCTCCATAGAGCCAGTAACCTTGTCTGCATAGAGGATAACTCTGCCGGCGACATTTCTCGCTGCACGGCCGATCGTCTGGATGAGTGACGTCTCACTACGAAGAAAACCTTCTTTGTCAGCGTCAAGTATTCCAATTAAAGAAACCTCCGGCAAGTCGAGCCCTTCACGAAGCAAGTTGACGCCGACTAAAATATCGAACTTACCTTTTCGAAATTCTGTAAGAATTTTTATGCGCTCGATAGTCTTAATATCGCTGTGCACGTATTCGGATTTTATTTTTTTATCTTTCAAGTATACGGACAAATCTTCTGCCATTTTCTTGGTGAGTGTCGTAGCTATGACTCGTCCGCCTTTTTTTATTTCAGCTTCTGCTTCTTTGATAAAATCTTGCACTTGGCCAGGATAGGGCTGAAAATTCTTTTTCTGAGAAAGTCTGGCCGAGTTTTTACGAGGAGAACCGAGGACTTTTGAAGAAGAGGAATTTTCAGCCGAGTTATCAGCCATCACAGGTCGCACTTCGAGCAACGGATCAATGAGCCCAGTCGGACGGATGATCTGCTCGACAACTTGCTCGCTTTCATTTCTTTCAACGTCAGACGGCGTTGCAGACACATAAATCACCTGCCCGATACGCTTTTCAAATTCATCATACTTGAGCGGGCGATTATCTTTGGCGCTTGGCAGACGGAAACCGTGCTCCACAAGTGTATTTTTTCTCGATGCATCACCGGCGTACATTCCCCGGACTTGTGGAAGCGTCACATGAGATTCATCAATGATCGTCAAAAAATCTTTACCGAAATATGAGATCAACGTCTCCGGTGCTTCGCCAGGCTTCTTGCCTGACATGATGCGAGAGTAATTTTCTATACCAGAGCAATAGCCGACTTCACGGAGCATCGCTATGTCATACATAGTTCTGCGTTTAATTCGCTCTGCTTCCAAGAGCTTGCCTTCTTTATCAAATTTCTTGAGCTGGCTCTGTAATTCTTTTTTGATTTCTGTTATCGCTTTATTTAATTTTGTTTTGTTCGTAATGAAATGCTTCGCAGGGAAAATAAAAATACTTTCTTCTTCATTCAAGATCATCGAGCTCACCGGGTCGATTTTTAAAATAGTTTTGACGACGTCTTTCTCTAGGTCAATATTGTAGACGTATGTATCGGAAACAGGCATGATCTCGATCTTGCTTCCGAGCGCACGGAATGTACCCGGAGTGAGGTCGGCATTCGTGCGTTCGAAATGCATACCGACGAGGCGTGTGAGTAAGTCTGTGCGAGTAGCTTTGTCGCCTTTTGCAACCTGCAAATTATCTTCACGATATTCTTCAGGACTTCCCAAACCGTAGATGCAAGAAACCGATGCGACGATGATGACATCTTTGCGAGTGAGCAATGCTTGCGTACTAGCATGGCGCAAACGATCAATCTCTTTATTGATCTGCGCATCTTTTTCTATAAATGTGTCCGTTGTCGGCATATATGCTTCCGGCTGATAATAATCGTAATACGAGACGAAATAATGCACAGCATTTTCCGGAAAGAATGCACGGAATTCTTGTGCGAGCTGAGCAGCGAGAGTTTTGTTGTGTGCGATCACGAGCGTCGGCTTACCGATATTCTGGATGACATTTGCAACAGTAAAAGTTTTTCCTGATCCTGTAACACCAAGAAGCGTCTGCTTGTGCATACCTTTTTTCAATCCTTTAATCAGGCTTTCTATCGCTTTCGGCTGGTCGCCTGCGGGCTCGAATGGGAGATGTAATTTAAATGTTTTACTCATTAGAAATATAGTATAACAAATTTTAAGACCATTGACAAATATAGATTAAATATGCTATATTTAATTCGAAAACCTTTAAAAAAATAAGAAATGAAAAAAATAATTCTCTTTTTTGTACTTGGAATATATTCCATTACAACAAGTGCGCAACTAATAAATGCGTATAATCCCACAGACACTGTGAAGCTCAATGAAATGATGCTCAGTAATTACAATTCAAACCTTTATGGGGAACAAAAAATTAAGTTACCTAGAAAAGGAAAAAGAGGGTTCAAAAAAATTGAAAAACTGAATATTGAAAAAGACAGTACTGTATTTGAAACCTTCCTTTCACCAGATGAAATCAATCAAGCAGAAAGTGAAAAAAGAAATCAAGGTTATACTGCAATAAAATTTGAAACAACAGCAAAAGCAACTATTTATGAATTACATGAACTGCCTGACTTTTATTATGTTGAAGTCAAAGCGAGCACCAATGCCAAAGCATACAATATCGCTTTTAGTAAAAACAAGGAAGATGTATATCAAAAAGATTCATGGAGAAAAGGATTTGTAAGAAAAGTTGATATTGGAAATTGTAAAACTTTCCCAGGACTATACAATAATTTACTGGGGCTTAAAGTTAAAACAGAATTATTTAACACATGGCTGATAACAAATCAGTAACAAAAAACCTCCGCAAAATATCGCGGAGGTTTTTTATTTTCTACTAATACATCTCATCACGGATTTTTGAAAGTTCTGCAATAATTTTCTCGTCAGTGATTTTTTTAAAGCGTTCCGGAATTATCTTCCCATCTTTTTCAAAATCTTTATCTATAAACATAGACACCGGACGAAGATCCCAATGCTTGCCGGCCTGATACACGACTTGATTGTAAATAGGCCGATACATAACCATTGCAGATTCTTCCAAGTCATCGATTTCAGTATTATGACCTATTCCCATCACTTCGTAAGCGTGATCGTTGATCCCTTTCGAGAGATCATGCTTGTAATGATAATAAAATCCATTTTCTGGGTAAATTAGTTTTGTTTCCATAGGTTTATATTTTTCTATTATACTACGTCTTATAATTTTTCAAAAACTCTTCCTTGAATTCGTAGAAAGTATCGTCGAGCATTGATTGGCGGATTTTTGAGACGAGTGAGACGATGAAATGAAGATTGTGTATCGAAGCGAGAGTACCAGCGAGCATTTCTTTGCCATGGAAAAGGTGCGCAATGTAAGCTTTTGTGTAATTCTTGCAACTGTAGCATTCACAGTCATTTTCGACAGGCGTAAAATCCTCGCGGAATTTTGTATTCGTAATGCTAATCTTCCCTGTTTTTGTATAGAGTGTGCCATTTCTGCCAAGGCGCGTCGGCAGGACGCAGTCAAAAAGATCCACGCCGTTTTCAATACCCATAAAAAGATCTTCCGGTTCACCGATGCCGAGTAAGTGGCGAGGCTTTTCTTCTGGCAAAATTTCATTGACCCATTTCACTGCTGTGGACATATCTTCTTTTGCAAACGATCCGCCGATGCCGAAGCCATCGAATTCTTTTCCATCAATATTCATCTCCGAAATAATCTGTGCAGACTTCTTTCGTAAAGATTCTTCCCTACCACCTTGGACGATGCCAAAAAGTGCTTGAGGTAGAAAAATGTTTTGAGAAAGTCTGGCCGAGTCTTCGCGAGGAGAACCGAGGACTTTCGAAGAAGATTTTTCTGCTTCAAGCTTAATATGTTCTTCCAAACATCGCTTCGCCCATTTGTGTGTACGATCGAGCGCTTCTTCTTGATACTTCACATCTTCTGCGGGTGAAGTACATTCATCAAAAGCAAAAATAATATCAGCGCCGAGATTGTGTTGGATCTGAATCGATTTCTCTGGAGTGATGTAATGTATAGATCCGTCGAGATGTGATTTGAAAGAAACGCCATCTTGCCCGATCTTTGCAAGACGCGGTGCATCAGAATCATCAAAACGTTCTGGAATCATAAGCGACGGATCAGTAATTTTTAAAACCTTCGACATATCTTTTCCATAAGCAGCACCGAGCGAAAATACTTGAAAGCCTCCACTATCCGTCATAGTCGGACCTTGCCAATTCATAAATTTACCCAAGCCTCCAGCTTTAGCAACAATCTCATCCCCAGGCTGGAGAAATAAATGATAGGTATTTGCAAGGACAACTTGTGCACCAGCTACGCTCACCTGCTCGGGATTTAAAGATTTCACAGTCGCTTTAGTACCGACAGTCACAAAAGCTGGAGTCTGTATGTCTCCATGCGGAGTTGATAAAATTCCAACTCTTCCTAAGCTATTTTCTAATTTTTTTTCTATTTTAAAATTCACTTTTTTAATTTTCTACTTGTACAAATTTAAGTTCTCCAATATTTATCGGGCTCACCAATAATGCTTTTTGAAAAGAATCACGCGGGTCAGAGATAATGTCTGCAACTGTCGCAAATATGTATGGATGTACTCCTGGTAAATCTATCTCTGCACCTTTTTCAATAACCAAACCTCTTGGCATCACGAGTTCAAAATTTCCCTCTCCTCTCCCAATTGCTTGCATAAATACTCCATGACCAGAGATCACGACTTCTGTTTTTTCACTAGGACTTGAATACAGAAGCACTTTGGAAGTATTAGGGAAAACTTCCGCAACATAACCGACAGGAATATTTCCCATAGCAAAGACACGGGCACCAACTCGGATACCTTCTTTTTCTCCAGCATCGATAATGAGTGTGCCATAAAGAGACTGGTTTGCTTGAGATAAAATCCCAGTTAAAACTAATTTAATATTTTCATTTTTTCTTCCTAGAATTTCTTTCAATTTTATATTTTCATCGACAACAGAAGCATAATTTGCCCGATCTGCTTCACTTTCTAATATCTGTGTTTTTAAACTTTCATTTTCTTTTAAAAGAGATTTTTTTGAAAGAAAAAAAGATCTAGAAGAATAGACGGTACTGCCAAATGAGTTACCGAGAGCTATGACTGGTCGAAAAATAAAATGTGAAGCATTTGAAAATCCATAAAAAATAGCACTACGGAAGAAAAATAAGACACCAACAATAAAAACACCAATGAAAAAATAAAATATCTTCTGTCGTTTTAATTTTTTATCGAGGAGGTAGCTCATCTTGGTTGCTAATTAGAACATCTTTATAAGATTCAATATCATCTAAAATAACTCCTGTACCGCGAGCGACAGCTGAGAGCGGATCTTCAACAACGTAGACTGGGATCTTGAGTGTATGTTGCAAAAGATGATCCAAATTGTGAAGCAATGCCCCACCACCAGAAAGCACAATACCTCCACGCATAATATCAGAAAGGATTTCAGGAGGAGTCGTTTCAAGCACATCTTTCACTCCATCGACAAGTCCCGCAACAGAGAGTGATATTGCTTCACGAATATCAGAATCAGTAACAACGACTTCCCTCGGCAGACCAGTAAGCAAATCTCTTCCGCGTACTGCGCTTTCCATATACTCGCCAGGCATTGCTGAACCGATAGCTATCTTTACATTCTCTGCTGTTTTTTCACCAATTAAAATTTTAAATTCATCACGCATATAGGTAATAATGTCATTATTCAATCTATCTCCTGCAATTTTTAAATTTCTAGATTTCACAATTCCTCCGAGTGATATAACTGCAACATCAGTCGTACCTCCACCAATATCGACGATCATAGAACCGACAGCTTCTTTGACAGGAAGACGAATACCAATAGCTGCGGCCATTGGTTCTTCCACGAGATACACTTCACGCGCTCCAGCGGATTTTGCTGCGTCATAGACTGCACGAGTTTCAACATTAGTCGTACCAGAAGGCACACCAATTACGACTCTCGGACGGACAAATTTCTTGACCATTCTGTCAGCTTTGTTGATGAGATATGAAAGCATTTCTTCGGTCACTTCAAAATCAGAAATCACTCCATCGACGAGCGGACGGACTGCCTTGATATGTCCTGGTGTACGACCAAGCATTTGTTTTGCCTGCGCACCTACAGCGAGAATTTGATTTGTCTTTTGGTTTACAGCGACGACAGATGGTTCGTTGATGACAATGCCGTGCCCTTTCAAATACACGAGCGTATTTGCTGTGCCGAGGTCAATACCAATATCATTTGAAAATAATTTGTAAAAATTTTTGAACATACTATTCGTTACCAGCATTTTTTAATAATTCCAATAATTCAGAAAGAGAAATTACTTTACCTTTTTCTTCATTTCTTTTTTTGAGCTCAATACCACCTTCTTTTATGCTTCTCTCTGATACGACGGCTCTGTATGGCATACCAAGTAAATCTGCATCTGCGAATTTTTCCCCAGCCAACATACCACTTCTATCATCAAAGATAACTTCAATATCAGATTGAATCAATGCATCATATACTTTATTTGCTTCTACTGCGACACCATCACTTTCACCCAAAGAAAGTAACTGTACTCTAAAAGGTGCAATAGTTTCAGGCCAGATAATACCTTTATCGTCTGACAAAACCTCAACGACAGTACCCATAAGACGAGTAAGACCAATACCATAACTACCCATAACAACTAGATTGTCTTCATTGTTTTCATTTTTAAATTTCAAATCAAAAGGAGCTGAGAATTTTGTGCCCAAAGAAAAAATATTACCAACTTCAATAGATTTTCTTTCAACTAATTTTTCTTTCGTCAAATTAAGATCTTGTAAAACTTCATCTGTATATACTTCCTGATTTACAGCCACTGAAGTTTCTTCATCTATGTAGATAGTATCTTCCCCTGCTGATGTTATAGTCTGAAACTCATGAGAAAACTTTGAGAAAGTCCCCCCAGAAGCAAATGTCATATATGTTAGATGCCCAATACCTACTTTTTGGAAAATGTTCTTATAAGCTTGCTTAGCTTTTTCATAAAAAAGACTATGTTCTTGTTCATCTTTAGAAAATGAATATAAAGCCTTCCAGTAAAATTCTCTACCTCTTAAAATACCTGATTTACTTCTTGTTTCATTTCTAAAAATATTTTTAAAATCATATACATATACAGGAAGATCTTTATATGAATTTATATACTGTTTTAAAATATTTGAGTGCGCTTCTTCGTTCGTAAAAGAGAGTCCTACTTCCCCACCATTTTTCAATTTTGTTTTAAACCAATTGTCGACTATTTCATCATCCCATCTATTAGTTTTTTCCCATACTTCTTTGGCTTGCATTACAGAAGTCTTCATTTCCACACCACCAATCAGATCCATTTCTTTACGGACTATATTCTCTATCTTTTTTAAAACTCTGACACCTAAAGGCAACAAACTATATACACCGGCCATTTCTTTATGGATATATCCTCCGCGAATAAGCAATTCAGCGTTTTTAGCAATTTCATCTGCTGGAGCTTCTTTTCTCGTTTTAGTAAAAAGTTTTGTTTGTCTCATATACAGACATCTTAACCGAAAACAGTATTTTTAGCAAAAAACGAAAAGGAAACAGAAATCAGCAAATGAAGTTGCTAAATTGATATCTTTCTGATAGTATGAAACGTATGTCAAAAACAGTAAATACAGAGGTTACAATAGAAAAAATGTTCGAAGCGGGAGCCCAATACGGCTACTCAAAGACACGAAGACATCCTTCTGTCTCTTCAGCCATTTTCACTACAAAAGCTAAAACAGATATTATTGATCTGGAAAAAACAGAAAAAATGCTCGCTTTAGCATGTGCATATGTCAAAGATCTCGGTGCTCGCAACAAGACAATCCTTTTTGTCGGTACAAAACCTGAAGCTCGTGAAGCAGTAAAGATGTCTGCAGAATCTATCAATATGCCATACGTTATCGAACGATGGATCGGTGGAGCTATGAGTAATTTCAGTGAAATCAAAAAAAGAATTGCTGAACTCGAAAACTATAAAGTTGAAAATGAAAAAGGAGAACTTCAAAAATACACAAAAAAAGAAAGACTAGTCCTTTCAAAGAAAATGGAGAAATTAGATAAATACTATTCTGGTATGCTCGGTATCAAAAAGATTCCAGATGCATTATTTGTCGTTGATGCTAAAAAAGAAGCAATCGCTGCGACAGAAGCTCGTAAATCAAATGTTCCTGTTGTTGCCCTTACAAATACTGACTCAAATATCAAAGATCTCTCTTTTGCAATCGTTGCAAACGATGCTTCACGAAATAGTATCGAAGTTTTCGTCAAAGCTATAGCGCAAGCCTATAAAGATGGGCAAATGTCTATCGCTGATAAAAATTAGTATTTATTCAGCAAGTAAATTTTAAAAAACGTGGGTCCCCTGCCTCAATGTCTCCGAGGGCGAAGTTTTAAAAAATTTACTTGCTGAATATTTTTTAAAAATTAATTAAACAAAATAAATATGTCACAAATCACAACAGAACTTGTAAAAGAATTAAGAGATGCTACTGGTGTCTCTGTTATGCAATGTAGAAAAGCATTAGAAGAAGCTGAAGGCGATATGGCAAAAGCTGTCGCTATTCTAAAAAAATCTAGTGGAGATATTGCACTCAAAAAAGCTGGTCGTGAAGCAAACGATGGTGCTGTTAGTGTCGCTCAAAATGGTGATAAAGCTATTCTTGTTGCGCTCAATTGCGAAACTGACTTCGTGGCAAAGAACGACGATTTTACAAACCTCCTTTCAACACTTTCACAAAAAGCTTTAACTGAAGGTATAGAAAAAATGAAAACTGAAGCAAAAGATATGATCGATCCGATCATTCAGAAAACTGGTGAAAATATCCAGCTTGGTGAGACATATGAAGTTTCTGGAAATACACTCGGATACTATGTCCACAACGGCAAATCTGCTGTTATTGTCTCTCTCGAAGGTGGTACAACAGAACTTGCAAAAGATATAGCGATGCATGTCGCAGCTATGAAACCAGAATACATCTCCCCTGCTGAAATCACAGAAGAAGCAAAAAATACTATGACAGAAATCTTCCAAAAAGAAGTTGCAAGTATCGACAAGCCTGAAGAAATAAAAAATAAAATGCTCGAAGGAAAAATCTCCTCATACTTTAAAGAAAAAACACTCACAGAGCAACCTTTCATAAAGAATGGAGACGAGACTATATCAAGCTTGCTTTCAAAAGCAAATGCAAAGATAAAAGAAGTTAAACGCTATTCAATATAGCTTGCTACTCTCTCTTAATCATAATAAAATATAAAGATGACTTTTGTTTTAATTTTGTTTTTTATAGCACTTGTAGGGCTAATCACAATGATTACAAAAAGGGTCTTTCTTATTCGTGCTGGTATACAAGTCATCATTAATGATGATCCGTATCTACCTCCTGTACAAGAAGTACGAGAAATTCTAATCAGAAACACGAAAGATTACAGCTTGATCATAATAGGTGTCGTCTTACGTACATCTATCCGTACATATATTTTATTAAGAAAAAAAGGAAAAGAAATCTCTGATAAGATCATCGTAAAATACACTAAGAATTCCTCAAAATTTACATCGGAGAAAAAAGAAGTCAATCGATTACTTAAAGGTATCTCTGAATATAGAAATAAAATCAAACACCTTAAAGAGAAAATCATTGAAGAAGAGACTAATTTCTAGGGTTGATAAATAGAGTATATTTTGCTAATATACATTTACCAAGCCGCTTTAGCTCAGTTGGTAGAGCAACGCTTTTGTAAAGCGAAGGTCCTCGGTTCAAGTCCGAGAAGCGGCTCAATTATAGAAAAATAGGTCCTGTAAACACATAACTAAATCAAAGATCCTAATTCAAGTCCGAGAAATGGCTCAATAAAAAAACCAAGTGTATTAACACTTGGTTTTTTGCTTCTTATTAATAGATAATTATTTCAAAAGCATAATTGGCCGAATCACAGAATTTTCAAAAGGAATAAAACCAAACTCTTCTCTACGATGACAATCCGTAGATATATGCAATACTGGTTTATCTTTTACCTCTTTTTTCGCTATGTAAGCAATCAGCATATGCCCATTGCAATCCATATCCTGTAAATACGTCAGAGACTTTGATTTCTTGTCGAGAACTTTTCCATATGATCTCTGACTATATGCCATCATCAGGTATTCTTGCAAATTCGTAAAGGTTTGTGTATCAAACAAGTTATAAGGCAAATCTTTGTATTCATTATGTATTTGTCTTATATCTTCATTTCGATAATCAAAACTATAAAGATTTCCAATTGCTGGTCGCCGACCTGGAAAAGTACGGAGTTGGCCAAGGTTAACTGAAACTTTTATTGATTCTTCCCCAAAAGCTTCCTTGTAACTTCTGACAAGTTGGGCATTTGGAATGTTTTGCATAAGCTGACGGATTGGAGCTGATTTGTTCTGCAATTGAGTCACCTCAGGCAATGATCCTTTGGGAAACAATTCATTTTCAAGTTGTTCAATTTCCTTCTTTTGAGAAGGTAAAAGATTCTTTGGATCTTCTGTTAAGTCCTGTGATTTCTGGGTTATAGACATTTTGAGTTTTTATTTAATTGTGAATAACTATTCTATGTACACGGTGTACTAAAAACACTATATAGTTTTTTGTAGAAAAGTCAATAATTATTGAGTAACTTTAGTTTTAGGTATAGCCTTAGTATTCATCGATTTTGGAAGGAGTTTTTCAATATCTTCTATACTGTTAAAACCGGTAATTTTCTTTTCATCTACAATAAGCGCTGGGAGTTTAGTATCTTCAATTTTGTAAATTTTAAGAAGCGCATGAAGAGCAGAAAGTTCAAGATTATAATCAAAAGAATACACTCGAAGATCTGGATATTTCTTACGAAGCTCTGTGAGTACAAAACCTTGCTTCGTACATTCAGTACAATTTTCTGCTGTTGTGTAAAAATACAATATTGAGGAACGCTTCTTACCACAACGCTCATTGATCTTTTTCATCAAAAGATAATCTTTGATTTCGAGTATCGTATAATATCTTTTTAATTCTGTCGCTGTTTCATTTGTTTTAAAATTTGATTCACTATACTCTATTTTTTGAGCCATATCAGAAAGTTCATCAGATAAATTTTCTTGTCCATCGTTTTGACTACAAGAAAGCTCTGAGAGAAGAGCGAATTGTGTTTCAGAAGATAAAATGTCCGTAGAAAGTTTGTCTTGAATATCACGCATTGTCTGTATTTTTTTATTGGTAAAAAAATTACTTAACCCTCCAGCTGTCGCAAAAAGCCCAAGAGTAATTATAAAAACTACTATATATTTAAACCAATCATTTTTTTTTAAATTTTTTTGTATATCTGTTTCCATAATTTTTATACTTTATTTTCTATTAAATAATCCCGTTCGTCAGACCAACTTGCTTCGTGTGAAGTTATAGCATTATACACAGCTTTTAAGAGCCAAATAGGCGCTAGAATACTGTATAAAACAAGAAACACTGGAATATCCCAAGATGTATATTTTTCTCTACCATATATCATTTTTCTGCCATTCAGTAATCCAATGACTACCAAAATATACAATATTATAGATATAAACACAAAAGCTTTTGTACTCAAAAAGAATGCATTAAAAGAAAATAAATTATCTCCTACAATATGGAAACCGACAGCTTGAGACTCTATGACTTTTTTCGCTACATATTCATACAATCTTGAAAAAGAAAAAAACAAAAGAAAGATGGTGCCCGTGATAGAGATAATACCTGAAGGTAGTGTAAAGATTCCAATTGTGCCGTATTTTGGTCGGAAAAATAATTCTCTGTAATCAAAAGCATTTCTTATGAAACCGTAAATCCATCTGACACGTTGGCGATATAATTTAGGTATACTATTTGGACTTCCGGTATATACATATGCATCTGGGCAATGATCAATCTTTAAACCATTTTTTTGCATACGAAGTGCTATTTCTTGATCTTCTGTATGATGTGCTTTTCTGTAAATACCTATTTTTTCAAATACTGTTTTACGAAAAATAGAAAAAGGTCCTGGTGTTACATGAATACCTCCTAAAAATGCCAACATTTTTTTATTGTAATGTGCCATATCATATTCTGCACGCTGAGCGTATTGAAGAATGTTTTTTGGATTACGCACGACGATACTCGGTGCGACGGCCATCGTATCTGCATTTACAAAATAGCTAATTATTCTTTTTAAAGATTCTGGATGAACAGTCGAGTCAGCATCGAGACAACCGACGAACTCAGTTTGTGTATTTTCTAAACCTTTATTTAAAGCATTATGCTTACCTATTTTTGTTTCTTGAAGAATTTTAATCTGAGGATTTGACGCTAGGTTCTGTAACACTTCCCAAGTAGTATCTTTCGAAGCATTGTCTACGACAATAATTTGAAGTTTATCTTTTGGATAATCAAGCTCAAGCAAAGAGTCAATTGTATTTAAAACAGTTTTTTCTTCATTATAACAAGGCACTATTATCGTAACAGTGGGATATTCATGCAAAGTAATAGCGTCTTTTCTTATAATAATTTTTTTTCTATTTTCAAAAAAAGTTACAAGCAAAAAAACTTGCACATAAACTGCCAAAAAACTTACTATGTAAAATACAAAACCAAAGATTGAAGTCATATAAATATACATATTTTAACAGAAAATGGGCTAAAAAGCAAACAGCCCCGCACGTACGTGCGGGGCTGTTTTAAAAACGAATATTACATATTTCCAGTTGGTTTTGGTCCCATACCGCAAGTTGCGCAGTTTTCCATGCACTTCTTGCATCGGCATCCAAAAATCATAACAACAGCAGAAACACCGACGAGTACATAAACAATTGCCTCGATCATCGGCATTCCACCCAAAAGAATGTTTACAACATTCCAGTTGTTCATACTACCCATAAGCATACCAGCACCTACCAATCCCCAATTGATACCTCCAATGATGACTAAAATCTTAGCAATGATTGAAGGACCACATTTACAATTTTTCATATTTTTTTTATAATTAATTAATAATAAGGACCTTTATAATGAATTCATTATAACATTGCAAAAAATATGGTACAATTAAAACAGTGGATAGTTTAACATTTAAAGAAACAAAATTATGAACAATATTGAAGAAAATACACACGAAGAAGTACAAGAAATAAAAAAGGAAATACAACATATTCGAGAAATTAACTTGAGTACTTCTATTATTATAGCGAGCATCGTTGTTGCTGGTGCTGTTTTGATGGGTTTTTCATGGGTAAAAAATGGACCTACTCCTAGCAAAATAATAGATACTGCAAAAGTACTACCAAGCAATAATTTAAATGAAGAGGATTTACTACCTCCTCTTTCAAGTAATGATAAGATACTTGGAAATGGTAATGCGGAAATAACAGTTATAGAATATGCTGATTTTCAATGTCCTTTTTGTGGCAGATTTCACAAAGATGCCGAAGCGACTATTCTAAATAATTATGTAAAAAATGGTTCTGTTTCATTTGTCTATAGAGATTTTGCTTTTCTTGGTGATGAATCAGTTAAATCAGCCGAAGCTGCACGATGTGCTGATGAACAAGGAAAGTTTTGGGAATATCATGATTATCTCTTTACTCATCAAAAAGGAGAAAATCAAGGTCATTTTTCAAATACAAATTTAAAATCTTTTGCTAGTGAGCTCGGTCTCAACAGTACTGCATTTAATAAATGTCTTGATTCTGATAAATATCAACAAATTGTTATTGATGAGACAAATGCAGGATCTCAAGCTGGAGTAGAAGGTACACCAAAATCATTTATTCTTAAAGAAGGTAAAGTAGTCGATACTATCGACGGTGCAGAACCTTCAAGTAGCGTTATTAACAAACTCGATAAAATACTCAGGTAGATAAAATAAAAAGCCTCCGCACATTTGTGCGGAGGCTTTTTGAAATCATACTTTTTTAAAAAATAACTCTCCTATAGAGTCCAGAAAAGTAACCAAAAAGACATTTTGCTTTTATTTCCATAAACTGAGGATCGGTCTCTATCTTTATATCCATCAAAAAAGTGAGTAATCTGAAACGGAAATCGGCACCATTCATTTTCATTTCTTCATCAAAAGAAGTTATTTTTCGAATGTTTTTTGGATTAGAGTTAAATTTATCAATAAAAGTACGGAGTAATTTTTTTAACCTTGTAGCTACTTCAGTCTCCTCAAGATTATGTTCAACAAGCAATTCAAAATTTTTCATTTTTTCTATTTTTTAAGTTTATACTAATTTAATTATCAAAGTTATTTTTATATATAATAGAATATAAATAGAAAAAAGTCAATAAATTAAACTTTAAAATCTTATTTTCAATTTGGCAAATTTTGTGTATAATCAATAAATATATGGAAAAATGGCGTAAAATTACACTTTTTATTGGTGATGGACTTTCTCTTTGTATAGCTGGATACCTAATGCTAATAAGTCGTTTTGGGCTCAAACAAGCTCCTAATGAAATTCCTCTGCATTTAAAACCATTCATTATTTGGGGTATTTTAGTTTTCCTTATTTTCTACATTTTTAACTTATATGAAACAAGTGCATTAAAACCAACGCTCGGAAATATAAGACAATTTATTTTTGCAATTATCGTTAGTGCTATAACAGGCATTATGTTATTTTACCTCTTCCCTTTTTCAATAGCACCAAAAACAAATTTACTCATCACCCAACTCTACTTCACCTTTCTTATTTTGTTCTGGAGAAGATCTTTCTATCGCCTTTTTTCAAAAAGATTTAAAAATAATATAGCATTTATCGGTGAGACACCTGAATCAAAAATACTTATAAAAAATATAATAGACAATCCACCTATCGGATATGAATACCAAGGCACTTTTGAAAGTTTTGAAATGCTTAAAAAAAGTAACTTAAAAATAAATACAGTAGTCTATGCATCTGGAAATAATACTATTGATCTTATCGAACTCAGCAAATCTAACTATATTCACCTAGACATTAGTAAAGCTTTTCAGATTATTCTTTCCAAAATTCCAGTGAGTCTAATGAATGACACGCTTGCTCTTAATATTATAGAAAATAGAAGAAACTTTTTGTATAACAGTATGAAAAGATTCATAGATATTCTTTTTTCATCATTGCTATTAGTAACAACCTTACCTATTACCCTGCTTGCAATGCTTGCAAGGTATTTGGAAGATGGAAGACCATTCTTTATCAGACAAAAACGCATCGGCAAAACAGGAAGAATATTTACATTGTATAAATTACGAAGCATGCAAGCACTTGCTCCTGATGGCTCAGCAGAAATAGCTGGAGTACAATGGGCGAGTGAAAATGATCCGCGAATTACTCCTGTCGGAAAAATAATCCGCAAACTTCATATCGACGAAATACCACAGATGTTCAACATTCTTCGCGGAGATATTACCATCGTCGGACCAAGACCAGAAAGACCAGAATTCGTAAGTATGCTTGAAAAAGAAATTCCTTATTATTTTTTAAGACATACTATAAAACCAGGATTCACTGGTTGGGCTCAGATAAAATACCGTTATGCAAGAACAATAGAAGATTCAAAAGAAAAGTTTGAATATGACTTATACTACATTAAAAATAGAAATTTCTTCCTTGATATGGGAATCATCGTGCGAACAGTACAGATTATCTTTACTCACTAAAAGTGGAAAAAAAGCTATAAAATGTTAGTATAGACCTATGAGCCACACTCATACTACTGTCATAAAACCAAAGAAAATCTTTAGTTTTTCTGATTTAAAAGAATTATGGGAATATAGAGAATTACTCTACTTTTTTACTTGGAGAGATTTGAAGGTTCGTTATAAACAGACAGCGATAGGTGTACTTTGGGCAATTTTTCAACCATTTATCACAATGATCGTGTTTACTATTTTTTTTGGTGGATTATTAAAAATATCTTCTGATGGTGTGCCATATCCTATTTTTGTTTACACTGGTCTTTTATTCTGGCAATTCTTTTCTTCTGCTCTCTCAGACACGAGTAATGTACTTATCACAAATCAAGCAATCATTACTAAAGTCTACTTTCCTCGATTACTTCTTCCTCTTTCTTCTGTAATGACAAAATTTATTGATTTTGCTATTGCTTCAATCATCCTAGTCGGTATGATGATCTACTATGGATATACGCCAAATCTTTTAGGTTTATTGATAATTCCGCTTCTGTTAATAATCACATTTATGGCTTCAGTCGGGCTTGGACTTTTTCTTGCTTCAGTAAACGTAAAATACAGAGATGTCAGATATGCCCTACCATTTTTCATACAAATACTTATGTTTGTCACACCAGTCATTTATCCTGCTGGAATCGCAGGAAAATATTCTTGGATTCTTGCACTTAATCCTATGATGGGAGTAATACAAAGTGCCCGAGCAGCATTACTTGGAACAACAGTTTTAAACTGGACATTGGTTGGCATTTCTCTTTTAGCTACTTCCCTTTTAATGCTCTTTGGAATTTATACATTCAAGAAAACTGAGAGATATTTTGCTGATTTAATTTAAAAATATGGAAAAACCAATTATACAAGTAAAAAATATCGGTAAAAAATATAATATAAACCATCAAAAAGGTGGCTATATAACTCTGCGAGACAAGCTTACAAATGTGTTCACACATCCTTTTTCTTTTTTAAAAAGTAAAATAAAACAAGCCGCAGGTATTGGTACAAAAGAAGAATTTTGGGCTCTCAAAGATATAAATTTTGAAATTATGAAAGGTGAAGTTGTAGGTATTGTCGGTAAAAATGGTGCGGGAAAATCAACACTCCTTAAAATACTTTCACAAATAACCCCACCGACAACTGGAGAAATAAAAATCCACGGTACTGTCGGAAGCCTGCTTGAAGTCGGTACAGGTTTTCACCCAGAACTTACTGGTAGAGAAAACATTTTTTTAAATGGTGCAATTTTAGGAATAAAGAAAAAAGATATCATTAAGAAATTTAACGAAATTGTAGAATTTGCAGGTATCGAAAAATTCCTAGACACTCCAGTAAAACATTATTCAAGTGGTATGTATGTACGCCTTGCCTTCTCTGTCGCAGCTCATATGGAAACAGATATATTGATTATTGACGAGGTATTGGCTGTTGGTGATGCTGAATTTCAAAAAAAATGTCTTGGTAAAATGGAAGACATAACAAAAAATCAAGGACGTACCATTTTATTTGTCAGTCATAATATGGAAGCAGTTCGTGAATTATGTTCAAAATGCATTCAATTAAAAAATGGAATGGTAGAACGCATTGGAAAAACAGATGAGATTATAAACCATTATCTTGTTGAAAAACAATTACCTGAACTAAAAATAAACAATCGTGTATTTGAAGGGCCTCTTGCTCAAATATTAGAAATACAAGAAATTTTAGTGAATGAAAAAAAGAATACAGAAATCTCTCCTCTAATTCCATTAACTTTCAAAATCAAAGGTGTCTCAAAAGAAGATATACAAGATTTTCAGTTAACTTTTTCTTTGTATTATGAAAATACAAGACTTTTTACTATATATGATTCGCAAAATACTGAAAAAATGAAAATAGGTAATTTTATTTCCACATTTAGCATACCAGAACATACTTTTCGACCAGGTACTTATACAATAGCAATAGGAGGCCAAACCACTTCTGATACAAGATGGTTTTATGGAACTCAAGTCTATAGCTTCAAAATAATAGAGAAATTTATCGATACTAATGATGCAAATGCAATTGGTATTATAAATGTACAATATGAAAGTAATAGAATTCAATAATATTGTATGGACTTTTCTAATCAACAAAAATTAATTACTAAAACTAGTTCGATAAGTTTTATTATACCTGCATATAATTGTGAAGACACAATAGCCGAATCTATTATGTCAATAATAGATGGCAATCTTAAAGAGAAAGATGAAATCATAATAATCAATGATGCTTCAACTGATAATACTTTAAAAATTGTTGAAGATTTACAAAAAAAATATTCTATTATAAAAATTCTTTCACATAAATACAATAAAGGATCAGCGGCGGCTTCAAGAAATACTGGCATTGAAAATGCAGTATCAGAATTAATTTTCTGCTTAGATGCAGATAATGTTCTAATACCTAATTCAATTGAAAAACTTCTACAAACACTTATTGAAAATAATGCTGATGCTGTAGCTTTTGGAGAACTTTGGTATTTTAAAGATTTCATGAAAACAGTTACTCATAAACTTGTTTATTTAAACAAAGTAGAATTAAAAGATGCACTTGCTGGTGTATATTGGCCTGGGCCAAGTGGTAATTACCTTTTTACAAAAACAAGCTGGGAAAAAGCTGGGAAATATGACGAATCAGTCGGTGGCGCTTATGATTCTTGGGTATTTGGGATAAAACAACTTGCAATTGGATCACTTATGCTGACTGTCCCAAATACACATTATTTTCATCGTTATGGATATGAATCAACTTTTATTAGAGACAGTAGAAAATTTAATCCTTCAAAAATCGGAACATCAACCTTGCAACCATTTTTTAATATTATTGAAAATAAAAGTATTAAATATATAACAAGCAAGAAACACAAAGAATTATGGTTTGAATCTATGGAGAAACATCCGATATTAGTTAAAGGTGAAAAATCTGGTAAAAATGGAAAACTAATAACGTATACGACGGAAGAAAAACAATATACATTAGCGAGAAAAATTTATCGTGCTTTAAAAAAAATATTATTAAATAGAGAAGAGATTGAAGATATTCAAACAAAAAGAATTCGCCCTTGGATAAAAATAAATGGTGACGATACATTACGCTTAAATTACCCGTTATTAAATCCTTCCTCTGTTGTCATTGATGTCGGTGGTTACCATGGTGACTGGGCAAATAATATTGCAAAAAAATATGATCCAATTGTTCATATATATGAACCAATAAAAGACTTCAGCCAGAAACTAAGCGAGCGTTTTTTGACTAATCCAAAAATTCACTGTCACCCTGTTGGACTTTCTGATGTTGACGCCATAATCAATATTAATCTTAAAGATGATAGTTCATCACTTTTTAAAAACGAAGGACAGTATGAATCCATAGAAGTTGTCGATACAACTAAAGAAATAGAAAAACAAGGTATAGTTTCGATTGATCTTATGAAGATCAATATCGAAGGAAGTGAGTATGAATTACTTGAAAATATCATTCATTCAGGATATATATCAAATATCAAAAACATACAGGTGCAATTTCATGATTTTGTACCAAATGCAACAAAACGTATGCACAAAATTTGGAACGAATTAGCAAAGACCCACCATTTAACTTATCAATATGTTTTTGTTTGGGAAAATTGGGAAATAAATGATAAATAATTTAGAAATAAAAAAAAATACAGATATTTCAGTTGTAATACCTGTATGGAATGGAGAAAAAACCTTAGAAGCAACAATAAAAAGTTGCCTTAATCAAACACTATCCCCTCTTGAAATACTTATTTGTGATGACGGTTCTACCGATAACAGCAAGCATATTGTAGAAAATATAAATGATAATAAAGTAATCTGGGTACCCGGAAATCATAGTGGAAGCCCAGCTGGACCTAGAAATCGTGGTTTAAAAATAAGTAAAGGAGAATGGATAGCATTTTGTGATAGTGATGATGAGTGGTTGCCAAATAAACTCGAAAAACAAATAACAGCATTAAAGAAATCAAATTGTAGAGCATCTTGTACTAATGCAATACGCAAAGTAAATGACATCAAAATGCTCGATATTATGATTAAATATAAAAAAGCTAAAATATCTTTTAGTGATCTATTAAATAGTAATAATATAGTATGCAGTTCGTCTATGGTTAAAAGATCCATTCTTGAAGAAGTCGGTGGATTTTCAGAAACAATAGAACATGGTAGTTATGCTGACTTTATATGTTGGCTTAGAGTAACTACTCAAACAGATTTTGCTTTTGTAAATGAACCTCTCGTTATATATGACGACCACCCGCAAACAAGCATCCGTGCAAATGAGACTTCTGCCGAAAGACTAAAAATGATAGCTCTAGACAATTTTACAATATGGTCAAAACAAGAAAATATGCCCTATTTCAGATATCTTATTAAGAAACATACACTAATAAGAAACTTATTAAAATTAATAAAAAAGATATTTTATGTTTAAAGCAAAATTTAAAAATATAATAAAAAAAATATTATACAAAAAAGACAAAAATGTTTTTGTAAATAAAAATGGCACTGAGTTTGAGGTGAACAATTGGATACTATCAGAATTTGTAGTGAGGGAAATTATTCCTATTGTAAAATTCCATCCATTCCCCTTAAATGAGCTTATGCTTATGTCTGCTGCTGTCTGTTTTATAAAACCAACTTATATATTTGAATGGGGCACGCACTTTGGTAAGTCAGCTAGAATTTTTTATGAAACAGCTCATTATTTTAATATTCAGACGGAAATACATTCTATCGATTTACCGGAAAATATAGAACATAATGAACACCCTCACAAAGAAAGAGGAAAATTTGTTAAGCATATAAAGAAAGTTCATTTACACTTAGGTGATGGTATGGACACTTCCCTAGGTATATTAAAAGAAAGTAAGAATGAAAAAATAATACCACTTTTTTTTCTTGATGGTGATCATTCTTATGAGTCAGTAAAAAGAGAACTGAATGGGATATTTGATCAATATCCTCAATCAAATATTCTAATTCATGATACATTCTTACAATCAGAAAAAAGTGGTTACAACATAGGTCCATATGAAGCAATAGAAGAATTTTTAAAAGATAAAAAAGATAAATTTACTTTAATAGATACAAAAACTGGATTACCTGGGATGACATTACTTTTAAATAAAAAAATATGAAAATAGGAATTTTATATATTTGCACTGGTAACTACACTATCTTTTGGAAAGAGTTTTATTTAAGTATAGAGAAAAACTTCATAAATGATATTGAAAAACATTATTTCGTTTTTACTGATAACGATCAAATAGATTTTGAAAATGAAAATCCTAATATTCATAGAATATATCAAAAAGATTTAGG
>JAZKCM010000003.1:27951-65402 GCA_040388095.1 Patescibacteria group bacterium
AAAAAGATTCCACGTATTTCTAAAACACGAAAAAGAATTGGCAAATATGGATTATTTGTTCTTTTTTAATGCTAATTTGCTCGTATTAGAAAAAATTACTCAGGAAGAATTTTTACCTATTAACAATGAGAATCTTGTTGCAGTATTACATCCAGGATTTTATGATAAAAATAGAGAAAAATTTACTTATGAAAACAATAAAAAATCTACAGCATACATAGCACCACAAGAAGGAACACATTATTTTGCTGGTGGTCTTAACGGTGGTAAAACCACGATTTTTATCGATGCAATGAAAAAAATGAAAGACAATACAGACATTGATGTACGAAATAATATCATAGCAAAATGGCATGATGAATCACATTGGAATAAATACATCGTAGGTAGAAATGATTTGAAAATACTACAACCGGAATATCTTTACCCAGAAGGATGGGACTTGCCTTTTAAACAAAAAATATTAATACGAGATAAAAACAATTATGGTGGACATAATATGTTACGCAAAAAACAAGAAACAATAACTGATGTATTTATTAAAACAATAAGGAACTTAATCTCTAAGATTAAAAAAAATATTCCTGACTTGGGTAAGCTTTTATTTTATAAACATAAAAAAGCATTAATTTTAGATAATGGAATAGAAATCATAAATAACAATTTACTCCTTACAACAATCGCTTTTAATAATCTTGATATACTCAAAATACAATATCAGCAATTAAAGAAAAATTTAAAAGATGAATTTGTTTATATGATTGCTGATAATTCAAATATACTTTCTGTTTCAGAAGAAATAAAAAACTATTGTATAAATGAAAAAATACCCTATGTAAAACTTCCTCCAAACCCATATACAAACCCAAGCAAATCACACGGAATCGCCCTCAATTGGGTTTATGAAAATGTAGTTAAAAAATATAATCCAAAGTATTTTGGATTCTTAGACCACGATATATTCCCCTACAAAGAAACATCTATAATTTCTCAAATAAATGAAAACCTTTTTGGTTTAATACAAGAAAGAGAAAATAAATGGTATTTATGGGCTGGATTTTGTTTTTATGATTTTAAAAATCTAAAAAATGTTCCTCTAAATTTTTTACCATCAAAAGGCCTAGACACTGGTGGATCAAATTATTACAGTTTATATAAAAATATAAATAAAAATAATTTAAGTAACATAGCTCAAATATATATCGATACTAGTACAGAAAATAAAGTTCCAACAATAAATAATATAAATACAGCTACTACGATCGAATGCATAGGCGACTGGATACACCTTATGAGAGTTTCAAATTGGAATGAAGAGAAAAATAATAAAACTGATTCTATCGAAAATATAATTTCAATAGTACAAAAAACTCTATAAGAGCTACCAATACTTTTGGTATAATTTATACATTTTGTTAAATGAAAAACTAATAGGCAGTTTAGCAAAAAAACCATAAACGACTAAACGAGCGATAGAACGAATATATGCTTTAAAATATTTTGGGTATTGATTTTTAAAAGTTTTGATCACTTTAAAAATCTTTTTATACTGTTCTATTTTATTTTGAGCACTAATACTTGCATTGTGCAATTTAAACATCACTGCATACGAAGGTATGTTTGCAAACTTACCATTTAAACCAAGCCGAAGCCACAGATCATAATCTTCTACGTGGCGTGTATTTATAGATTCATCATAACCTCCTATTTGCATCACTTTATCTTTTTTAAAAAGAACACTAGAATGTATAAAACAATTTTTACTTAATATGTTTTTGCGAATTTCACTATCAGTTTGTGGTAATAAATACCTAAAAAGTTCTCGATTATTTTCATCAACAATAATAACTCCGGTACCCACCAAAACATACTCTGTATTTTTTTCTAAAAAAAGAATTTGTTCATTTAATTTATTTTGATCACACCAAACATCATCGTCATCGATGCGAGCGATATATTCCCCTTTTGCTTCTTTCAAACCTTTATTAAGAGTTTTTTGAATGCCTAGGTTTACTTCATTTTTAATATATTTGATTCTGGCGTCTTTTTTTACAAAAATATCAACAATAGAGGCTGTATTGTCCTGTGAGCCATCGTCGAGCACCAAAAGCTCCCAATTACTGTATTTTTGGGCTAAAACGCTCTCTAGAGCCATTTCTATGCGCTGTGAGCCATTGTATGTAGGTAATATAATTGATACTAATTTTTCCATATTTTTATAATCTTATCCATTCTTTAGGTATTAAATCACTGGTATCTATTGAAGGATCAGTGAGCCATTTTTTCGGAGCAATAACCACTTTTTCTTTTGCATTACCAAGCCATGCTCCCCACCAAGAAAAACTACTATTTGCCATAATAAAATGTTTACAAGCGCTCATCAGCGTAACAGTTTCAGCCAAGTTTATATCATTTTCAATATATATTGTCGGGTAATTAAATTTTACATTTTGTTTACACCAATCAATATCATCTCTATCAAAAACATAAATGCAGTCTATTTTTCCATTTTTAGAAATTATATCTAGAGCATTTTTATAATATGTTTCATCTAAAACTGAATAATATTTATTACCAAGAGTATCTACAGTAAGATAATCCCCTCTTCGAATATGAACACAGACAGAATTTTGTGATTCTATTTTTGAAATAAATTGTTTCATTTTTTCAGAATAATTCTTTAATGTAAAATCTTTACGAAGAATATCTTTAATTTCTAAAAAATATTTCTGATTTTGCCACCATCCTTCGAGATATGCATTTGATCCAAGGTTCATTATTTTAGAATCAAAAAAATAATTTTTCTTTTCTTTTCCTGGTGTATTTATAAACTTTCTTCTAATAAAATCAATATAACGTATAAATATTCCTAATGAATATTTTCTATATAAAAATGGTATGTCTTTTTTTGAAACAATGTCTGCTTGAATATTAAAGTCACCAAGATTATAGTCACGGAAAGTAAAGTTTGGTATTGGAGTACGGTCCAAAAGAAAAGTTAAGTCAAGACCTAATTCTGTATTATTTTTTATCGACAAAGCTCGCCCTAATGCGTATTGAAACATTTGGTTACCCATTCCTCCTTGTAATCTGACAATAATCATAACTTTTTTATTTTTTTAAATCCAAAATACCCTCTTCTAAAGTAATCTTTGGTGACCAGTCGAGAAGTTCTTTTGCTTTTAATATACTTGCCTCTGTAGCATATGGCTCAATTCTTTTTTCAATATATACAACTTCCCCACCGATAAGCTCTGCAATTTTATTTATAGAATATGTTTCATCTGTACCGATATTTATTACTTCACCACGACCAACATTTTCTATTTTCATAGCCATAATGTTAGCACGAGCAATATCGGTAACATGTATAAAACTACGAGTTTGATTCCCATCCCCTGTTATCGTCAGAGGTTTACCTTGTTTATACAAATCTACAAACTTCGCAACAACACAAGGATACGCACCATCGACACTCTGTCTTGGGCCATAAACATTAAAATAACGAAGTGAGACTGTTTCAATACCATATAAATCTGCCCACAACTTACAATACACTTCACCAATATATTTATGAGCACCATATGGAGAAAGTGGCATTGCATTCATTGTTTCCACTAAAGGCAAAGTATCTTGATTGCCATATGCAGCACTTGATGCTGCAAAAATAACTCTTTTAACTCCACTCAAACGTGAAGCTTCGAGTACATTGAGTAAACCAGTAACATTAATGTCGTGAGTTTCTATGGGATTCTCTATTGAATACTGCACTTGTGGCATTGCTGCTTCATGAAAAACATATTTCATGTCCTTAAAGATTTCTATCAATTTTTCTTTATCTCTGATATCTACATTATGGAAAATTGCTTTGGCATTAATATTTTCCATTTTCCCTGCTGACAAATTATCAATAATATGTACTTCATAACCGAGCTCAACTAAAGCATCTACAATATGAGATCCTATAAAACCAGCTCCGCCTGTGACAATAATTTTTTCCATATAATTATAGTTTAAAATTAGGTATATCTTTTTGCGCCTGATCGACTGCTTCTTTATAAAGTTTGTCATCCCCTTTATTCTTTGCAAAATTAATAAAGAATGTATGCGATACAGGAATACTTGGATCTAGTGCTATAGCGTCTCTATACGCTTTTTCAGCACTATTTAAATCCGTAGTCCAAGAATACACTTGGGCTATTCTCCAATATACTTCTGGATTAGTTGGTGAAATGACAAGGATATGATCTAAAATTTCAAGAATGTGTTTTCGTGTATTTTCATCATTTGGTGTATCAGATAAATACGCTTTTGTATTATATAAATCAACAATAGAGATATTTAACCTATAATCACTAGGGTTTTCATTCCTAACAACCTCAAGGTATTTCAAAAAGTTATCTAAATCTTTTAAGATGTATGGCAGAACTTGTTTATTATTTTTTATTGCCACAGCATTTTTAAAAAGTGAACCAAATGTATCGTGTGCCAAACCGCCAATATCCCATACATCTCCGACAACAGATCGACCTTCAAGTTCACTAAAAGGTTTATTGATCTGCTTACTAAAAACCCTCCCTATAGTATCGAGTTTTTTATAAGGTCGATATAAGAAATAAATAAAAGAAATAATACACAAAATAACAAGTACTCCAGCTATAAGATTTTTGGCATACCCATCAGTTATTTTAAACTTATTATTTTCTATCGAATTATTTTGTAATCCAAAAACAATTCCTATAAATGAGAATAAAACCATAAAAGATAAAACTGAATCAAAGAAAAATAGATTTTGAAATACATACCCTACAACTAATCCAAAAAACAATGAGGCTTGCAAGGTGGTCAATATTTCTTTTTCTTTTAATTTATACAAACAAAATAGTATCGAGAGAATAAAAATAAGATAAAAGATAATTGCTGGATACCCCGCAGAAGCACCAATGTCATAATAAATATTGTGAAATCGATCTGCATATCCTTCATAGTTATATTCAGCAAGTAACATTTTTGGATTAAAGTGTGCTTGAAATGCAATTGCCTGATTTTCAGGACCATAACCAAACCACGGATGATCATTCATTGCTTTCTGAGCAGCATCTCCTAAGATAAAACGTGTACCTGAAGCTACTTGTGTAAATTTTTGATGTAGAAATGTATTAGGTGTCACAAGCTGTTTCCAACCAAATGCAAATACGATAAGACTAAGAACAATACCGACAATACCTAAAGTACGAAGTATTTTCTTCTTTGATAAAGATAAGAGCCCTAATCCAGTCGAACCAACACCAACAATAATACCGAGTAATGCTCCACGAGCATTACCAAGTAAACTTCCCCCATTAAATAAACCATACACATTTATAAAAATTGGAGAGAAAATAATTGTAGCTAATGCTATGCTTATCAATATTTTTGTTTTTTTAGATATTTCTTTTACCGTCAAAAGAAATATTCCAAATACAAATACGAACATCAAGTATGCGGCTGCTACTGAGGAGTTCCCTGTAAGTCCTCCACCTCCATCTGTTCGTAAAAATTTATAAGGTAAATTAAATCCTCCTGAACCAAACCATAACGACAAAGATAAAACAAAACCACCAGCGACAAAATATTGCAAAAGTTTTTGTATATATTCTTTACCATCGCGGTAAACAAGTGAAGCAATAATGAAAGCAAAAAGTAAAGAATGGTAGAGCGTGAGCAATCCTGTACCTCGTGAAAGTGTAGACCAAAATGAAAGATTAACATCAACAGCCAGTATTCCAGCAAGAGTCATCCAAATTAAAAAACCAATAACTGGTAAGAAATACAGTATATTTTTCTTTGGTAAACGATACGATGGATCGACAAATAAAGTGTACAAGAGAACACTTATCAGAATATCGACAACTCCATAGAAAAAAAATGGTTTTGAAGAAATATGGGGATATATTCTACTTCCGACATAGATAAGAGGTAAAATAAACACTAAAAAATAAGTACCGTATTTCAAAATATTTTTACGAAATAAATCCATAAAAGCATTATACCGTAAAAATATAAAACAAAAAAGCACTCATTTCTGAGTGCTTTTTTGTGGTTCGCAGTTTTCCTTCTGTTTAGATTGCTATATCAGTAAGGTTAGTTATTGATATATACAGCGTTAGTTCTAAATGCGTCTACAGGTAACAATGTGTTTACCGCAGAACCTAAGCCAAGACCAGCATCAGTAAATGTCTGGACTGTCTTAAGTTGTACACGGTAGTAAGTGTTAAGTGTAAGAGGACCAGTTAGAGTAACGTTTACATGGAAGTGCTTAGATGTTCCTGAAGGGAGCATAAAGCCTGTTCCTAGAGCGTTAGCAGTAGCATCGTCACTTATGATAGTGTGTGATGCTGTACTTGTCCAGTCATTTCCATATGAACCTGAAGCTGCGTTTTGGAATACGAATGCAACTGCACCAGAACCTGTTGATGTAACAGCTTCTTGTGTTGATTGACCGATGTATGCATCGTTACCGAAAGCAGTGATTGTCAATGGAATACTGTATGAAACTGATGTGATATCACCGTTTGAAGCAACAGTTGTTGAAGTAACAACAGAGCCCATAACTGTGTTAACACCATTTTCACGTAATGTCATAACATTACCAATAGCTGAACCAACACGTAGTGTTGAACTACCTGCTGTTAATTGATCACCATTTTGATCTTGTACAGAGAAGTCAACAGCGTCTAATACGTCAGCATTAACTACTGAAGCTACGATTGTTGCACCGTCTGAATAAGAACCAGCTGTCTTTGATTTAAGATCAGCTACAACACTGAATTCTACTGTAGAACCAGCAGTGATTGTTTGTGATGACAAGTTAACGAATTTGTAAGCAGTGTTAGTAGCACCAGATGTAGTTGCTGTATCAGTAGAAGCACCAGTTGTGAATGTATAACCGTTTGAACCATCAACTGAATCAACTAAATCAGAACCTCTGTAAAGTTTCAATGTGTTGATGATAGCAGAACCGTTAGCACCTACTGTTGTAACCTGAACAGGAACTTTTCTCAAAGTTAAGTCTGTATTTGTAGCTTTAACTGTGAATTTAAGTAATGTTTGTCCGTTTGTTGCTGAAGTGTTTCCAACTGATACGATAGCAGCAGATGGATTACTTGAAGAAATACCAACTGTAGCTTTGATACCGTTTGAAACAAACTTACCAAACAATAATCCTGTTTGTGTAATAGCACTTGAATCATATGTATCATATGAACCGTCTGGTGATGAAGCACTTATACCTCCTGCTGTGAAAGCAACTGTCCAGTTAGCATTAGTTGCATCAGATGAATCTAATGATCCGTTAGCATTAACAGAAACATAGAAACGGCCGATAGTGTCTTTTGCTATTGGAGCGTTTAAGCCAGAGAAGTTAAATGTGTATGTATCAGATGATGTAGCACGGTCAGCATCGTTAACTGACATTGTTGCTAACTTTGTAGAACCCATCCATAGTGAAGCACTAGAGATGTATTTTCCAAGGTTAGTTGAGCCAGTACCTGCGTTTACAAAAGTAACACGTACGCGGTTAACATTTTGTGAAGACAAGCGAGCTGTTGCACGGAAACCAGCGACAACTTTGTCTGTTTCTGATTCGTACACTGTTGAAACACGGTTTGTTGAATCAGCAGCAAAATCAGCTAAGTAGCCGTTTGTACCACTAACAACAGTAGTTGATGTACATGGCTGGCCAGTTGTAACACTGAAACCTGCTGCTGTAGCACAACCTGCTGGTAATACAGCACCTGCACCATTACATGGCATACCAGTAGTCATACTGAAGCCTGCAGCTGAAGCACAGCCTGCTGGGAAGTTTCCAGAAACGTTTCCGCGAGCTACGAGAGCTGCACGTGACATAGGTCCGAAAACTCCGTCAGCTGTAAGGCCGAGGTTAGCTTGCATACTCATAACTGCTGCTTTTGTAGCGTTTCCGAAGTATGTTGTTTCCATACCTGGAGATCCTGCACTAACACCGTCAACATGGAAACCTTTTTCATTAAGCATCTGTTGTAGACACATAACTTGACTGTTTCTCATGCCATACTTCAAGGTTATAGTGAAAGTTGAACAATTAGCTGCGCTAACAGGATTTGCCTTAACAGCAAAAACTCCAACGAACATAACTGCAACAACCATCATTCCAAGAAGGAATTTTGATTTGAATAATTTACTCATAAAGTTATTTTTAATTTCTGCTCAGTAACTTTTTATTTTTAATTTATAAAAATTACTAATCAGGTTCGTGCAATCATTAATTAGTTTCGACAAAACTAAGAACTGCACAATTTTTCTATCACTACTTTTTGTCAGCTTTTTAACGAAGACAATAAACTAGTGGACAGATATAAACGAAAACATTTCTATCTTACGACAGACCCGCTTTTTAAAGGCGGAGAAAACTAAACATTTTTCTTACAGGATTTATTAAATTCTGTAAAAATTACTATTTAATTTTCAATGATCTTTCCTTGTTTCTACTTGAGATTCTTTCGACAAAATCTCCAGCAAAAACAAATACAGATTGTTAATACAATGAAGACGTATAAAATACGCAAATCATATTAACTTTTTTATTATAATCCCTACTCCATAAGAGAGCAAAATTATATGTGGATAACTTGAGATTTTGGCTCAAATTCCACTCCTTTATACTAGCAAATTTTTGTATAAAAAGCAATACATATACTCCCCTACCCTATCGATATGTATAGTCCCTGTGTTCTAAGATATATAAACAAATAGACTACATTTATAGGAGTAAAGTATAGATCTATTTCAGAGAGTATTTAGACCATCTTTTCTCGCCAATTTTATTAAGGACATTATCCTTGATCATAGCGATCAATTCTCTTTGGAGAGTCTTTTCACTACAGGATTTTAGAACTCCCGTTTTGTTTTGTAGTATGTCCTTTATGGTCGCTTGTTTCATTTCTTTTATTACTTTTACTATCTCAAATCTTCTTTCTTTTTTTAACATATCAAAACCTTCTGAGTATTGTTTTTGAGAAGTTTTGTCCGATAGAGCTTTCATTAAAGTGCCTCCTTTTTGAAGCCCGATATTTGTACTTTTCGTATGTCCATTATGATGTCCTTTATAAAATATTTCTTTTCTAGGTAATACTTGTATGTAAGAATTTTGATCTTCTTCTATGAAATAACCATCGATAGAAATAGCATTTTCTTGTGGAACAAGTAGAGCATTCTTAAGTTCATAAAATTCACGAAATAAGATATTCTTATTCATCTGAGATATCATCTTCAATGTAGTTGTAATATCCAAAAAAGACATAATGCTTTCTACTTTAGTCGAAGCAGAAATATTATCATTCTGATCAATGTCTGATATGATTTCGGTTGCCAATGTCCGTATCTTATTTCTCATCGGTTCGTTTTTGTCCATTATGTCCGTAACCATATAAACTGCTGTTACAAGCTTATTTGTCTTTTTATATGATATTTTATTGTCCTTAATGAGAGACTCTCTTTCTCTGGAAAGAGAGCTAGCAACTTTGTTAGAATTTGAGAAGTCTTTAAGATTTTTATTTTCTCCAAACATGCTGTCCATTATATATAACGGACAGGAGTAAGTCAAACAAAATAATCTTAAAAAGATATTTTCTGAGTGGTCTGGCTGACTTCCTCCGAGGACCCGAGGAAAACATTTTTTTAAGATTATTATATAAATTTACACAATGATGATTCTGCGAATTTAAATTCAAATATGCTAAAATATATGTACCTATGGCAAAAAAAGAAAACAAGAAACAAAAAAATTCTTCCACAAAAACAGAATCTTTTACAACTCTCAAAACTGAAACGAAACATGGTATCTGGGCCGTCGTTTTTTTTGTTTTAGCACTCTTCTTGATTCTCTCTTCATTCGGTAGCGCTGGTATCGCCGGCAAGTTTTTCTATCGAATTTTTTCGTACTTACTTGGTGTCGGCTATGCACTCCTCCCAATACTTTTCTTACTCCTCGGTTACTCATTTGTAAAATCTGAAAAACCAAATATTGGTTTAGGGCGAGGTATCAGTGCAGGACTTTTTTTAGTCTCAAGTCTTGGGCTTTTTGATATAGCTTCGAAGAATCATGCTGGTGGATTTTTAGGAAAAATAACTGCTATGCCACTCGTCGGACTTTTTGATATTTATGCAAGTATTGTCTTCCTCGGAGCGCTTCTAATTATTTCACTTTTAATGATGTTTGATGCACGTCCAACACTCCTTCCATACATAGAAAAAATCTTTACAATTTTTAGGAAAAAAACTGCCGGACTTGCTATCAATAACGACGATGAAATCGAAGCAGAACTTGGCACAGAAAAAGACCCAGAAGAAGAGGAAGAAGTACCTGAAGAAAAACCTCAAAAAGAAATTAAAAAAGATAAAGTAAAAGAAAAAAAAGAGGAAGAAGAATTGACTCCAAATCCAGCTGGCAAATATGTCTCTCACGCATACGTTCCTCCCCCACTTTCTCTTCTCGAAGAAGACAAAGGAAAGCCAAATACTGGCGACATCAAAGCTAATGCAAATATCATCAAAAGAACTCTCCAGAACTTCGGTATTGAAGTTGAAATGGATGAGATTACAGTCGGCCCGACTGTCACTCGCTATGCCTTGAAGCCTGCAGAAGGTGTAAAACTCTCTCGCATCGTCGGCCTCCAGAGCGACCTCGCGCTTGCTCTCGCTGCCCACCCTATCCGTATTGAAGCACCGATCCCAGGAAAATCTCTCGTCGGTATTGAAATTCCAAACAAAGTAAAATCTACAGTCGGACTCGCGACACTCCTCGCAGATGAGAAATTCCAAAATTCTGCCAAGCCACTCACTGTCGCTCTCGGTCGTGGTATTTCTGGAAAAGCGACATTTGCAAACTTAGCAAAAATGCCACACGCCCTCATCGCCGGTACGACTGGTTCTGGAAAATCTGTCACTATACACTCAGTCATCACATCGCTTCTATATAGAAATGGCCCAGACGACCTCAAATTTATTATGGTTGACCCAAAGAGAGTCGAGCTCACACTATATAACAAGATTCCTCACCTACTCACTCCTGTCATAACTGACGCAAAGAAATCAATTCTCGCACTCAAATGGGCTGCAAAAGAAATGGATCGCAGGTATGACATCTTGCAGGAAGTATCAGTACGCGATATCGGCTCATATCACGAAAGTTTTGCTGGTAAGATGAAAAAAGTCGTAAACGAAGCTGGAGAAAAAGTTGAAAAAGAAAATGAACGTATGCCATATATCGTCATTATCATCGACGAACTTGCAGATATTATGACTGCATATCCAAGAGAATTAGAATCAGCGATCGTCCGCCTCGCACAAATGTCTCGAGCAGTTGGAATACATATCATCCTCTCCACTCAACGCCCTGAAGTCAATGTTATTACTGGACTCATTAAAGCCAACATTCCTGCCCGCGTCGCACTCAAAGTGTCTTCCGGTATCGATTCCCGTACAATTCTCGATGCGACAGGTGCAGAAAAGCTCCTTGGAGCTGGAGATATGCTTTATTCTTCAGGCGAAGCTCAGCCAGAACGTCTCCAAAGTGCCTTTATTTCAGAAGGCGAAGTGAAGAAAGTCGTAAAATACCTTGCAGAAAGTTATGCAGATGAGATTACAGCTGAAATTTCTCTTTCAAATGAGAGTATTTCCCGAGACAAGAGCATATTTGAATCCAATTTGGACGAAGAAGACAGCGAAGAAGATGAAATGTACGAGGAAGCGAGAAGTGTTATAATAGAAGCAGGTAAAGCAAGTACTTCGTACCTCCAAAGAAAACTCGGTCTCGGTTATGCACGAGCTGCACGCTTGATCGATATGCTCGAAGAACGTGGTGTCGTCGGACCTGGAAGCGGATCAAAACCAAGAGAAGTATTAGAAAAAATCGACCGAGATGAAAACGGTAATAACGTAATATAAAAAAATAATGAACCAAGATGCAAAAAAAATAATAAAAATTTCTTCCCTCGCATTTTTATTTTTGTTTATTATCTTATATGCCTTCTTTCGATCCAAAGATTTAATCTTTGGCGTCCATATCAAAAATGTAAACATCGTAGATGGAGTAAAACTTGAAACTAATATCCTTACAGTAACTGGAAATGCAAAAAATGCAGTACTCCTCAGCTTAAATGGTAGAGAAATATCAATAGACCAAAATGGAAATTGGAATGAGACGATCGTTGTCTTACCTGGTTACAATATTGTAAAAATTAATGCAAAAGATAAATTTGGGCACACAGATGAAAAAAATTATAAATTAATGTTGTAAAATTATGATAAAAAAAGCAAAAAAGGCAGGTAATAGTGAGACGATGGACAACAGAGCATTGAACGATACGATTAAATCAATCCAGACAAAATTCGGTGAAGGTGCAATAATGAAACTCGGTGAAAAACCGAAAGTCGATGTCGATGTCATTCCTACTGGTTCACTCGGACTCGATATGGCACTCGGTATCGGTGGAGTACCTCGTGGAAGAATCATCGAAATATTTGGACCAGAATCTTCTGGTAAGACTACCCTTGCCCTCCACATCGTCGCTGAAGCTCAAAAGAAAGGCGGTGTCTGCGCATATATCGATGCTGAACATGCTATGGATCCAGTCTATGCGAAAAATCTCGGCGTTAATACTGACGACCTCTTCATCTCTCAGCCAGATACAGGAGAACAAGGTCTTGAAATCTGTGAATCTCTCGTGCGCTCTGGAAAAATAGACGTTATCGTTATCGACTCTGTTGCAGCACTTACTCCAAAAGATGAAATCGAGGGAGATATGGGTCAGGCACACGTGGGACGACAAGCACGCCTTATGTCTCACGCACTCCGCAAGCTCACTGCAATCGTTGCCCGTTCAAAAACTGTCGTTATTTTCATCAACCAAATCCGTATGCAAATCGGTGTGATGTTTGGTAATCCTGAAACAACTCCAGGAGGAAAAGCGCTCAAATTTTATACATCAGTGCGTTTTGATATTCGTAGAATCGCTCAAATAAAAAAAGGTGAAGAAGTCGTCGGCGGAAGAACTCGTGTTAAGATCGTCAAAAACAAAGTCGCTGCTCCATTCAAACAAACTGAATTCGATATCATTTATGGTGAAGGTATTTCACACGAAGGTGAACTTATGGCTCTCGGTGAGAAACTCGGCATCATTGAAAAATCCGGTGCATCATACTCAATGAAAGATAAAGTAGCAATGGGCCGAGGATATGATGCGACACGCACATGGCTCAAAGAAAATACAAAAGTAGCTAAAGAAATCAAAAAAGAAATCGAACACCGCTTCGGAGAAATCCAAGTCTCAAGCTCTGGAGAATAAAAAAACGCTACACATTTGTGTAGCGTTTTCGCTTTTTTTAATTCATTTCAAAACTGAAATCTTCAAGATCAAAGTCTTCCCAATCGAAACATGTACTATCACATAATTCTGCTTTCAGATACATAAAGAAAACGGCTTTACATGTCCTGGCATCAGGTTTGTCTAATGCTTCAGATATACTATGTTTCATATCCCAAAAACTCAACTCTGTTTTTTTACTTTCATTACCAATGATTCTTTCAAAGTAATTGGTGTACGCAGAATTGCTTCCCGGAACAATTGAAATCTTTCCATTAAACACAGCTCCATTTACAATCTCATCCTTTTTGAAAGGAAATTCTTGGATTGTTGTTCGAATAGAAAGCAGATCATTTCCTAAGCGTGGGATTTCTGATTTGTAATACGTCTTATTTCCTTTAGGAGTAAAAACAATACTAAATTGTGGATCAGAATCATTTCTTAAGCGACAAGCAAAATCAGGTGAAAGTGAGATAGTCTTATTCACAACAAAAGCGCGAAAAAGAAGAAAAGAAAAGATTAGGCTAAGCGTAGAAAAAAGAATTTCGGGAAAATGTGCTGGAAAGCTCATAGGTTCTAGTTTTAAATTGGTTTATATTTACAAATAAGTTCGAGACTATTATAGCACATATAATAGATAAAAGTCAATAGCTTTAAATAAATAGACTTTTGGGGCTTATTTTGTTATATTTGAGTTACTATTTTATAAATATTTAAAGAAATACATATATGGCAACACTAGAATACAGCGAAATACGAGAAAAGAAGATAATCTTACACGGTGACGAACCTTGTGAGGTTGTAGAATCACACGTAGCACGTACACAGCAACGCAAACCTCAAAACCAAGTAAAGCTCCGTAGCCTTATCTCAGGTAAAGTCTTCCCTGCTACTTTCCACGTTTCTGACAAAGCTGACGAAGCAGATATAGAAAAAAGAGAAGTTACTTTTTTATACAAAAATAAAGGTGAATTTTGGTTCTGCGAAAATGGTAACAAAGCTAATCGTTTCAAACTCGATGAAAAGCTCCTCGACGCAAACACAGGCAAATTCCTAAAAGAAAATGAAAATGTCACTGCCCTAGTCTGGGACAATGATGGCGAAGAAGAAACAATTGGACTCAAGCTCCCTATCAAAATGCAATTCAAAGTAAAAGAAGCTCCTCCTGCAGTCCGTGGAGACACATCAAAAGGCGGTAACAAATTCATCGTCCTCGAAAATGGATCGTCAGTCACAGCTCCAATGTTCATAAACGAAGGCGACACTGTCATCATAAATACAGAAACTGGAGATTACGTAGAAAGAGCTTAAGTTACAAACCTCTCTCTAGCTTGACTTTTTATATTAAAAATGCTACTATATAGGTAGATATGTTTTAGCCTGTTCGGTTAAAAAGATCCCGACTAATCAACTAATTTTTAACCTTTAAAAACTACATAAATGAAACCAAAAACTGTTCTTATTTTGAGATTATCTGCTGCTTTTATAGTTTTCTTTACACTGCTTTGCCTCTCACTTACTCCAACCTTCGGTCAAACTGATCCTAAAACCGGCAAACCATTTCGTAATTTTGACCCTAAAACATTTGCTTTGTTTGAGGTGGACCTAACACCACAAATGTTGGACACTACTGAAATGGAAAGTGCTGTATTCCCGGTAAAAATAAACTATTTTGGAACAAATATAGTTTATAACTGGAAATCTGATTTACTAATACTCATATATGACCAAAATCATATACTTAAAGGAATATCTTTTCCTTCAAATGTATTAGCAGACAACTTAACATTAGTAACAAAAAACATTGATACAGGCGAAACAAAAACATGGTCAGTTCTTGCTTACAAAACAAGATGCCGAAACCTTTGCAGAGAAAAGTAATAGTGAAAATTTATCAAAAAAAACCTCCCGGATTTCTCTGGAGGTTTTTTTAATTTCTAGTTAAATTATTTAGCTACGAAAGGAAGTAAAGCCATAAAGCGAGCACGTTTTACGGCGATAGCGAGGTCGCGCTGATTCTTTGAAGTGACACCGGTTCTCTTGTGACTCATTATTTTGCCGTTAGCATTTAGAAAACGCTTGAGGATATCAGTATCCTTGTAGTCTATATGCTTTATGTTATTTGATGAAAAGTAATCTTGTCTCATATGTTTGTTTATTTTTATACTATTTATTAATTAAAATGGGATGTCTTCTGGGTTTATATCTTCTTCTGGGTAATCAATGCCTCCCATATCTTCTTCTTTTGGTGCATTTGCTTCTGATGGAGCACTTGGAGATCCTCCTGTTGGAGCAGTTCCTGTGCCTCGTGGACCAAACTGTGTTCGATCAGCGATGATTTCAGTGCGGTATTTCTTCTCACCTGTTCCTTTATCATCCCAAGACCTTGTCTGCATTCTACCTTCGACAAGCATTGAATTTCCTTTCTTCATATACTGAGCGACTGTTTCTGCTTGTCTTCCGAAAACAACGACATTGTGATAATCAGCAGATTCTTGCTTTGCACCGTTCTTGTCTTTCCAGACACGATTAGTCGCAAGAGAGAAACTACATACCTTGATACCAGTTGGGAGAGATTTTAATTCTGGATCACGAGTGAGATTTCCTATGACGATTGCTTTGTTTAAATACATATTTTTATATAGTTATTATTAAGCTTCTACCATAGCATCGATTTCTTTATCGATCTCTTCTTTATTTATTTCTACAGGTTCAGCATTTTCACTAGAGTTGTCATTACTTCTTTTTGCAACAAAAGTACTTTTTACAAATTTCTTTGTGAAGATAGTGTTTTCACGAACAGTCTTAATTATGAGATGTCTAACGATTTTAGGATCAAGATCAAGTTTCTTTTTGAGCTCAAGTACCTTGTCAGCATCCATAGTGAACTTGAACCAACCAAAGTAAGCATTATCGAATTTATATCTGATGTTTTTGATAACTTTACTTATTGTATACGCAAGCTCGATATTCTTTGGCATTTCATCTGAAATTAATTCACCGCCGAGAGATGCTATAAGCTCTTTCAAATTGCCGTATTCAGCAGGTACGTCATTCTCCTCTACTGCCGAGCTCAAAAGGTACGAAACCTCGTAAACACGGGCATCAGATGCATTATTAAGGGTTTTTTCTTCGTTCATTTCCATTCCCCCATAATAGCAGAAAGCTTTTTAAAAGTAAACCCCTTGTTTTAAGGCTCGTTTTTAGATATTGAAGACTCTTTTTACATTCTGTAAAAGTGCTTGAGCAACGTCTTCTTCTGAAAGATTTTTAATCTCTGCGATTTTTTTAACAATTTCAATAACATATGCAGGTTCATTGGTCTTGCCTCGGTATGGCACTGGCGAAGCAAAGGGTGAATCGGTCTCTGCCATAATTGATGTAAGCGGCAAAAAATTTATAACCTCATCATAATCACGAGCAAAAGTGATCGGGCCATCGAAAGACATCGTGAAATTTATAGCAAGTGCTCTTTGTGCAATATTTATATCACCAACAAAGAAGTGAAAGTTCCCTGCTAATGTGTCATTTTCTTTTTTGTATTGTTCCAAGATATTAAGCGCATCTTCATATGCATCCATCGAGCCCTTGCTCGGTCGTGCATGAATCATCAATGGCTTCCCTATTTCGAGTGCAAGCTCTATGTGTTTTTTAAAAATTTCTTTTTGTTTTATTTTTATTTCTTCTCTCTGATCACGGAAATAATCGAGTCCGCATTCACCAATGCATACGACTTTTGGATTCTCTGCGAGTGTTTTATATTTTTCTATATCAAATTCCTCTTCCATATTGTCCGTCGGATGAAGCCCGACGCCAGCCCAGATAAAATCGTATTTTGAAGCGATCTCTACCGCCTTTTGTGATGTCTCATAATCCACACCGATTGTAATCGTGCCAACACCAGCTTCAACCATACGCACAATAACCGCATCCTGGTCTTCAGAAAGCGGAGATAAATTTAAGTGGGAATGAATGTCGATGTATTTAGACATATTAATCTTTCCTTAAGAAAAGAGATTGTTCTGGCATCTTTCCACTTTTTGCAATAGCTATGATTTTTTGACTCGTCTGTGGCATTACTGGCGCTAGCATAGTCCCAATGTTATGTAATTTGATAACTAGGTCTTTAATTATTTCTACAGCTTCTTCTTTATTTGTTTTAACAAGTTTAAAAGGTTGTTTGTCTTGTATAATTTCATCCAATTCCGTCACGTGTTTAAAAACGATGCTCATCGCTTCTCCAATATTAAAATTCTCCATCGCAGTAATCGCCGGCACCCAATCTTCACTGAGTCCCATAGCTGGGATTTCAGTTACTGTTTCTAAATTTGTCTCAGCCATTTTCATGATACGACTCGTGAGATTCCCCAATCCATTTGCCAATTTTGCATTATAGGATTCTTTAAAACGTTCCATTGTAAATGGAGAATCTTCAAAAGAAGAAACTTCTGATAATAGGAAAAACCGAAGTGCTTCAGTGCCATATTCTTTCACAACATCATATGGATTAATGACATTACCGATAGATTTAGACATCTTTATTCCCCCATCACCTGTAATAAAGCCGTTTATGATTATTTGATGTGAGTTCGGCAAATCAGCAGCCATAAGCATTGCCTGCCACATCGCAGCTTGAAAACGTAAATTATCTTTACCACAATACTGGGTAGGGTTTCCATTTTTCCAAAACTGTTCAAATGTCTCTGTATTGGTTGGCCAGCCGAGTGTCGAAATATAATTTACGAGTGCATCAAACCACACATACATAACATGGTCTTCATCATCTGGTACAGGAATACCCCAAGACATTTTTGATTTTAATCGTGAAATAGAAAAATCCTGTAATCCCATTGCGACAAAAGATTTTATTTCATTAAAACGAAAATCAGGAACTACAAATTTATGATTCTTGTCATAAAATTCTAATAATTTATCTTGAAAGGCACTGTACTTAAAAAAGTAATTTTCTTCTTTGATCGTTTCAATTGCTCTGCCTGGGTGTATAGGACATTCTCCATTTACAAGCTCTGAATCAGTTTTTGTTTCTTCACAACCAACGCAATATTTTGCTTCATAATTCTTTTTATAAATATATCCATTAGCCTGAACTCGTTTCCAAAATTCCTGCGTTGCAAGAATATGATGTTCATCTGTCGTACGAATAAAATGCACATCATCGCTGATTCCCAAAAGATCTTTTAATCCGCGGAACCTTTCTGCATATTCATCTACGTATATTTTTACATCTTTTCCCTCTTTTTCTGCAGCAGTAAAAAGTTTCTGTCCGTGCTCATCCGTCCCTGTATTAAAAAATACATCAAAGCCTTGAAGTTTTTTTGCACGAGCAATAGCATCTGCACGGATGATTTCCATAGCAAACCCGACGTGCGGTTCAGCGTTTACATATGGAAGTGTGGTAGTAATATAAAAACTATTTTGTTTCATCGTTTTCTCGAGAGAATACTTTTTTCTTCTCTACGTCATTCATAAATTCCATAATAGCGACAGCGACAGGTACAGCAAGTGCTATACCCCAAACACCACCAAGCTCATAACCAATAAGCACTGCAAGGATGACAACAAGCGGAGAAAGCCCAGTGACTCTTTTGACGATAAGCGGAGTAAATAAATAAACTTCAAATTGATGGATGATAAGATACGCACCGAGCACCATAAGCATATTTGAAAATCCTCCAGAGAGATAACCGAAAGAAAGCGCTGGGACCATAGCAACGATCATACCGTATGGGACGAGTTCCATAAAACCAGTAAGTATAGCGAGGAGAAGTGCGTATTGTATTCCTATAAGAGAAAGGACGAGATAAATGAGTACAGCGATTAACAAGCCTAAAAGCATCTGACCTTTTATCCAAAGAGCGATCTTACGGCGAACTCTCTGCCACAAGTCGACAGCGTAATCTTCGTTTTTCTGAGGTATAACAATGCGCAAGAAACTCTCGATACCATTTTCTTGAATTGAAAGATAAAAAGAAATGATAATGATCATACCGACATTGAAGAATGAACCGAATGCGGCTGAAAGCGTCTGGAAAAGTCCGCCAGAAAGATTTGTAATAAATGCTTTTGAAGTAGAGAGAAGTGCATCCACAGAAAAATTATTGGATAGACTATTTACGATATCTTTTGCACCAGAGAAAGCTTGATTGTTGAAATAATCAAGGAAATTTATATCTGGGAAATATGATGAAAGGAATGATGAGAAATTATAAACTTCTGTGATGAGTATCGGGGCAAAAAGATAAAACATTCCCGCTAAAAATGAAAGTGAGACTGCATAAATAATCACCACTCCAAAAACTCTACCTATGTGTAGTCTTCCCATTCGTCGTACTGCAGACTCTACGAATGAAGCGATGACGATAGATGTCATCATAATTAAAACTAAATCACGCAAATACCAAGCAAGGAAAACTCCGAGCCCGAGCAATACTGCACGAATCATCGTCCCCGTGCTGATTGAAATAGTTGTATGTTTGTGTGGATCTGACATACAAGTATTATAGCACTAAAAGTATTAAACTTTCAAAATAGGCAGGAATTCTTCTTTTTTAGAAAATGGACCGATGAGGGCGAGGTTGAGCTTATTTTGTTGGAAAATAAGAGATGCCATATCACGGACTTGTTTTGCAGTAACTATTTTTATCTTCTTTATTTTCTCTTCAGGACTTTCTATTTTTCCAACCATCACTTCTTGTCCGCCATAAAAATTGGCAATATCATCAGTCGCCTCGAGGCCCATCTTTATTCCAGAAATAAAAATCTCTTTTACTTTCGCCAATTCTTTTTCGGAAACTAGCTCATCTTTTAGTTTTTCACATTCTTTCAAAATAGCTGTGATGACTTCTTTGACTCGTTTATTATCTACACCCGAAGATATTTGAAATACTCCGTGGTCAGTATATGGGTCGGTATTTGCACGAACATAGTAACAGACGCCCATCTCTTCACGGAGCTTATGAAAAAGCCTAGAGCTCATCCCCGCTCCGAGTATTCCTGCTAATACAGAAAGTATTGTATTTTTTTTATCAAAAACATTTAAGGCGCGGAAACCGAGCACAAAATGTGTCTGGTCTGTAGCTTTGTGTTTTATTTTTATTTGTGGAGTATTTTGTTTTTCTATTGTTTTTAACTTTCCAGATTTCTTGTCATTCTTCAAATTACCAAAAGCTTTTTTTATTTCTTTCATCATATCTTTCTCGTTCACCCCACCTGCAATAACGACAGTCGTCGCTTTTGGTACATACTGTTCTTTTTTGTATTTTACAAAATCATCACGCTTCATTTTCTTAATATTTTCTATCGGACCGGCGATGTTCCAGCCAGCTGGTTGGTCGCCATACATTATTTCCATTATCAAATCCTGCACGTGACGCATCGGCTGGTCTTCGTACATATTTATTTCTTCGATGATGACACCTTTTTCTTTTTGCATTTCTGCTTCAGGAAATGTTGAATTTAAATAAATATCACTCACAACATCAAAGATCTTTTTAAAATGCTTTGCATCGCTTTTTGCATAATATCCTGTATACTCTTGCCCAGTAAATGCATTGTACTGTGCACCCATCGTATCGAGCTCAGTCGAAATGTCACGAGCAGTTGGTCTTTTGCTTGTTCCTTTAAAACACATATGCTCGAGAAAGTGCGAAAGACCATTGATCTCTTTCGTTTCGTATTTACTTCCTGTACTCACCAATACCAAAGCCGTCACCGTCGGTGACTCTTTCATCGGCACAGTGATAACCCGTAGACCATTCTTTAAAATAGTTTTTTTAGCTTTCATGTTGTTTATTCATTAAAATCGAACCAATTCTGTTTCAGTCTATCAAAAACTTTTATTTGAGCTAATTTATATCTATCCCAACCATCAGCTTCTTTTAAACGTTTATGTTCTTCTCTTGTGACTAAACAAGTCCTTGCTGAGATTAAAATCTTTTCAACTTCATAAGGATTTTCAAGAATTTGTTTTATTAATTTTTTTCTTTCTATTACATGCTCAAGAATCGGTAATTCATCATTCCAAACACATTCTGAAACAAATCTTTGATTATATTTACCATGAACCTCTGTAATCTTCCAGATTATTTCATCTAAAAGATATTTTTTGTGCTTCTCTATAACATCCCTTGCTTCTAAAATTGATTTAGCTAGAATTATTAAACTTTTAGTATCTTCTAGTGCTGATTCTTTTGGCTTCCAAAGCTTTCTATATTTCATCATTGGTTAGTTCAACTTTCCTTTTATATAATTTACTAGCTCTGAAACTTTCACTCTTTCTTGATTTCCAGTGTCTCGATCTCGAACTGTTACTGTATCAAGAAGTTCTGGATTTTCACCAAGTGAATCGAAGTCTACAACAATACACCAAGGTGTACCGATTTCGTCTTGCCTGCGATAACGCTTACCAATATTTCCGTTGTCATCATATGCAATTCTTCCAAATTCTGCTTTGAGTGAAGCGAAAACTTTTGTATTCGCATATTCTACGAGCTCAGGTTTATTTTTTAGGAGTGGAGAAACACAAGCAAGTATCGGTGCCATTTTTGGTTTGAATTTCAAAAACACACGAGGCTCGTCACCGGAAGTATCTTCATTATATGCGGACAAGAACAACGCAAGAAATGCACGATCGACACCAAAAGATGGCTCGATGACATGTGGAGTTATTTTCTCCCCTGCTTCTTCATCTACGTATTCAAGCTTATGATTCGTCAAATCAAAATTACCACGATATGCCAAGCCGAAAAGCTCTTTCTTTCCGAAAGGATAATCAAATTCAAAATCAACTGTTCTCTTCGAATAATGCGCTAAGTCTTCTGGTGCTACTTCGAGCTCGTGGACTTTGCTCATATCAATACCAATATCTTCCATCCACTCATTCATTTGATCTTTGAAATATTCAAAATATTTTTGCCAATCTGCTTCACGTACGAAATATTCTATTTCCATTTGCTCGAATTCTCGACAACGGAAAATAAAATCACGAGGAGTTATTTCATTCCGAAATGCTTTACCAATCTGCGCCATACCGAAAGGAAGCTTTGGATGATATGCATCGACAGTATTTTTGAAATTAGAAAATATTCCTTGTGCAGTCTCGGGACGAAGATACACAGTCGATGAACTATCTTCCATCGCACCGATCTGCGTTTTGAACATCATATTGAATTGCTTAGGATCGCTCAATTTTCCTCCGCATTCTGCGCATTTTTCTTTATCTTCTATCTGATCAGCACGGAAGCGTCTCTTGCATTTCTCGCATTCCACCATCGGATCAGCGAAACCAGCGACGTGGCCAGATGCTTCCCAGACTTTACTATTCATAAGTATCGCAGCCCGAATGCCGTACATATCTCGGCGAGCAGAAACAAATTTCTTCCACCAAGAATTTTTTATATTGTGAAGCAATTCCCCACCCAAGTCGCCATAGTCGAATGTTCCCGCAAGTCCACCATATATTTCAGATCCCTGAAAGATAAAACCGCGTCTCTTGCAGAGACTGACGACTTTTTCCATTACTGTATCTTCTCTTTGATTTTTTTCATTTTCTTTTGCCATAATTTACTCAGTGACTTTCTCTGAACCAAGCACTGGATTCGCATCTCCTGTAAGTCTTGTATTCAAAGCAGCTTTACTTACTCTCATCTCTACATTAGCAAAATCATCGTGCCCGGTCAAAACAGCTTCACCGACAAGTATTGGCAACGTTCCTAATTGAGACAATGATGGAGTAATAGCTATTTGGAAATAAACTTCTTTTGAAGCTCCTGTTATACCAGTACCTTTCGGTATTGAACCAATATTCCAAGTTACTTTTCGACTTATTGGATCATATTTTATATCTTCAGATGTAGGAGAAGTTGTACCAGTGAATTTTACATATGGTGGCAATTGAGCAGTTATTTTTGCACCAGAAATAGCATTTACTGTATTTGAAAGATTCCAAGATACGCTATAGGTCGTCTCAGTTTCAGCTTTTGGAGGTATTGGGCCAGTGTTCACAATTGGTCCAGAGAGATGGAAAACTTTTGATGAAAAACCTGTATCAGAAGTCACTCTGATTTTCTTTGATTCAGTATCAGTGACAGTCTGCACAGCATCATTATCGAGTGCTTGTTTACCTACGATAGAAATATCAATTTGCACATACGGATCAGGAATAAGTCCGTTTGAAGAAAAGAGAGCGCTCGGTGCAAATGAGAAACCAACTTGCCCAGTCTCACCTGGAGTTATTTCAGCAAATTGAGAACTTGAATTTTTATCCCAAATAATAGTGTCTTCTGTAGAACTATAGAATCCATTTGAAACAAATATTTTTTTACGATCATATGCATTACCAGATATTTTTGCACGAATTTCTACATCATTTACATTAGTTGGTAAATTATTAGCCCATTGTATTTGCACACTGGTATTGTTTTTTGAATCTGTTGAATACTCAGATTTATATTCTCCATTGACCAAAAGTCGTGCTTGAATAAAAGGTTTTTGTACAGAAATAGTATGTCCAATAGAATTAAATATGACTCCGATAACTCCCTTGTCACTAGTACTTTGTGAACCAGCAAAAAAATGAAATGTTTTGTCTTCACCATCTTCTACTCCCGTCATCGTACCGACGATGGTAATATCTTGCACAGCACCAGGAGACATATCTCCCAAATCCCAAACATTATTATTGATAGAAGGGCTTGGAGTTGAACTTTTAAAAACAAAACCTATTGGGTAATCCGCTTTAATGACCAAACCTGAAGCTGGTTTCGTAGCATTAAGTGTAGCTTTTAAATTAAAAGTTATGTCTTGATTAGGAGTTGCTGTGTTTGGAGCTTGAATAGACAAATCGATCGGTGCAGAAGATACAGTAACAGAATAATCTTTTTCTTTAACAAAAATAGAATTTGAGCCTTCGACTCTGTATTCAAGAGATATTTTAATTGGCTTAATACTACCCTGTTCACCAAACAAAGTTACTTTTATATTATCTGTACGGACTTGTCCTGCGGGTATCGTACCAAGAGAATCACGAAGTCTTTCTACTTCTTCTTTTAAATCAGTCGAGGATCCTTTTGGATATTCGAGCACAAGGTCAGCGAGTTCGAGTGCAGTATTGTTTTTATTAGTAATTTCAATTTGTAATGGCAACTCTTCCCCTCCTGCAGTAAAAGTATTTCCCAAAACCGCTATTTCAATATTGTCATTCGACACTGTATTACCGCCAAAAAGAAAACTATATAGAGCAAAAATAACAGCCAATACAAAAAATCCTATCGAAAAGATAAAGAATTTTTGAAACAATGATGTTTTCATAAAAAATTTCTTTGACATAGTTTCTTGTTTTGTATCATCTTCCCAATCTTCGTTCACTTGATATTCCTTTTTGTGAAGGATACCAAAACGTTTTCTTTGGAGAGATTCGTAGCTCTTACTAAAGAGTCTGCTTTTCATATCTTCAAGTCGATGAAGTTTTTCTTCTTCAGGTTTCATTGTTTTATTATACCATATTACATTTGTGTCTCGTTGAGCGCATTATTAATTTCCTTTAGAATTAAATTCTTATGTGATTGTACTTCATTTAGGACCTCACTTTCCCAAGGAGATAAAATCAAATGACCCAATTTACTCTCACTACTAAAATATCCGAGATGATACAATATACGCAAAACAAGAATCATTTCTGCATTATCAAGATTTTCTTTTTTTTCTATACTTTTTTCTAAAATTGAAATCCCACCGAGGACATCTTCAAAAAGTGGTAGATTTTTTTCTTGTTCTGGCATCAACCTTTTTAAAAGTCGCGATACATTGGAAAGCATTTTTAACGACTCATGAGTTTTTGTTATCGTTTCAAACTTATTTGTTTTCGATGCTGTGGTTAGACGCCAAAATTCTCGCCCTTTGACGAGATCAATTTTTACAAAAGAGAAATCAGTTAATACAAAACGTAATTTTGAAGAAAGTTTTCGTACGCTTTGTGCTGAGGCATTAATAAGACCAAGGTCTTTGGTGAGTATTGCATAGTATTTATTCGCCTCTCCATACGAATGACTGCCCAATATAAACCCTTCTGTATGATAAATGTGATGTGACATAGATATGTTGCTAGAATTTCATTATACCAAAAATAACCTAAATTATGCTATATTATCTGTATGAATTCCAAAAAAGACAACCATCCAAATAAGAAAGAAAAGGTTCTACAAGGTACTATCTCAATCAATTCCAAGGGTACAGGCTACGTCGCTATCGGGGAGTTAAAAAAAGATCGAGATAAAGACCAAGATATAGAAGTAGATTTTACTGATTTAAACACTGCTCTCCATGGAGATGAAGTTGAAATAACCATAAATCCTAAAAAAGTAAGAGGGAGAGTTACCGGAAAAATAGAAAAAATCATCTCTCGAGCAAAGAGCGGTTTTGTTGGTATCTTGGAACAAGAGAATGATGTTATTTTTTTGAAACCAGATGATACACGGATGTATACTGACATCTTAATACCGAAAGAAAATTTACTTAATGCAAAAATTGGTGAAAAAGTTTTTGTAGAAATGACTTCATGGAAAGATGCTTCAAAATCCCCCATCGGTAAAGTGCTCAAAGTTATGGGTCTTCCAGGAGAAAATAATACAGAGATGTATTCGATAGCGATTGAACGCGGATTCATAGCTGAGTTTCCAGAGATCGTCGAAGAAGAAGCTCATGCAATAAAAACTGCTGGTATCGGAGAAAAAGATTTCAAAGACAGACGTGATTTCAGAAACATTCTCACCTTCACCATCGATCCAGATGATGCAAAAGATTTTGATGATGCAATTTCTTTCAGAGAAATTACTCATGAAGAATTTGGCAAGGTTTTTGAAATCGGCGTACATATTGCTGATGTATCGCACTATTTAAAGATTGGAAGTGAGATAGATAAAGAAGCCCGCAAGCGTGGCACATCTGTTTATCTCGTCGATCGTACGATACCAATGCTTCCAGAAACTCTTTCAAATGACCTTTGTTCCCTCGTTCCAAACCAAGACCGCCTTTGTATGTCTGCAGTATTTCTTATGGATAAAAATGCACAAGTAAAAGAATCATGGTTCGGGCGGACTATCATCCATTCAAAATATCGTTTCACTTATGCGACAGCAGAAAAAGCAATTCATGAAAAAAATGAAGTCTTGCATATGGAACTTTCAACTCTCAATGATTTGGCAAAAAAACTCACCAAAGAAAGATTTGCAAATGGAGCAATATCTCTCGAACAAGAAGAAGTGAAATTTGTTTTAGATGAAAATGCAGTACCGATAAAAGTAATCCTGAAAGAACGTGGCGATTCAAATAAATTGATCGAAGAATTTATGTTGCTCGCAAATAAAAAAGTTGCAGAGACGATGTCGACAGATATCAAAGGGAAAAAACTTAAAATTCCACAAGGAGGCGTATTTGTTTACAGAATACACGATTTACCAAATAAGGAAAAAATGGCAGACCTGGCAATGCTTTTAAAAAGTCTCGGCTATAAAGTATCGCTCAAAGATGGCATTATTCCTTCATATGAATTAAATGAAATATTGAAAAAACTCGAAGGAAAAAATGAAAAGGAAACAATACAAAAATCCGTTATCCGTTCTATGGCAAAAGCCATTTATTCCACAAAAAATATCGGACACTATGGACTCGCATTTGAATATTATACACATTTCACTTCCCCTATCCGCCGATACCCAGACGTGATGGTACATAGACTTCTTGAAGATTATACAAAAAACAAAAAGATCGATCAGAGTAAATGGATAGAATTTGAAAAAGTTTCTATCAAATCTTCTGAACAAGAAAAACGCGCAGCTGATGCAGAGCGCGCATCTATAAAGTACAAACAAGTGGAATATATGAGCAAACGAGTCGGTGAAGAATTCACTGGTATCATTAGTGGCGTCACTAATTGGGGCATTTATGTAGAAGAAGTCGAAACAAAATGTGAAGGACTCATACGTGTGAGCGATCTTTCTGATGACTACTATGTTTTCGACGAAAGAAAAGTCGAGCTTGTGGGACAAAAAAACAAAAAGAAATATAAGCTTGGTGATAAAATAAAAATAAAAGTAAAAAGTGTTGATGAAATAAAAAAGACGATAGACTACGTGCTCATATGATAAAAAATATACATCCTAAAATAAAATATATATTCTGGATAATACTTACTATTGTAATAGGGATTTTTTTTGCATTTGCTATTACAAAAACTATTGGCTATGGAAGAATCCAAAACGACACAAATGTCACAGAGAACATAGGGGCTCAAGTATTACAAAGTACTTCTATAGAAAACCAAAAAGTGGAAGATTTCTATTTCCTTAAAAATAAAGAAAAAACACCAAAAGTGTTAGCACAAGCATATTATGTAGGCGATGTAGAAAATGGAAAAATGATCCTTGAAAAAAATTCTGATAAAAAATTACCTATCGCATCAGTCTCTAAGCTAATGACAGCGACTGTATCACAAGAAAATCTAAATCAGGATGATGTGACGACTATTTCACAAAAAGTTTTAAATACTTATGGACAAAATGGTGATTTTAAATTAAATGAAAAAATTGTATTAAATGATCTTTTGTATCCACTTCTTTTAGAATCCAGTAATGATGCTGCCGAAGCTATCGCTTCGTATGCAGGCCGAAGTTCATTTATAGGACTTATGAATGAAAAAGCAAAAAGTCTCGGGCTCGTATCGACGAGTTTTGAAGACCCAAGTGGGCTTTCTATAAATAATCAATCCACAGCATTTGAACTTTTCAAATTAACAAAATACATCAAAGACAATAGGAAAGATATTTTTGAAAGAACTATCAAACAAAGTTATATAACAAAGAAACATAATTGGTTCAGCAACAATCAATTCCTAAGACAAAAAGAGTATGAGGGTGGGAAAAGTGGTTATACAGATCCAGCGCTTCAGACTGTCGTATCGACATTTTCTATTCCTCTGGGTGAAACAGGTGTCAGGCATATCGCTATCACATTACTCCATAGCCCTGATAGAAAAAAGGATGTGGAAAGTATATTGGCATATTTAAAAAAGAATGTGTACTTTGGAAAAGAATCTGATGCTGACCTTGATTGGGTGAAACAAAAAGAAAATACTGCAGAAGAAGTGGAGCAAGATTTTGTAAACCTCGCTTTCGTCGGAGACATTATGCTCGATCGTGGAGTAAAGAGTTCAGTTAGGAAAAATTTCGGTGGAGACTATTCACAACTTTTTAATAATTTAGAAATTCTTAAAAAATCAGACATTTCATTTGCAAATCTCGAAGGTCCAGCATCTGATGTCGGGAAAGATATGCACAGTTTATATTCATTTAGAATGGATCCGTCTACAATACCAGCGCTCAAAGGCGCAGGATTTGATATGCTCTCTGTTGCCAATAACCACGTCGGCGACTGGGGACGCACAGCATACGCAGATACGCTCGAAAGACTAAAAGAAAATGAAATCTCTTATACTGGCGGAGGCATAAATTCCAGTGAAGCTGAAAAACCAGCAATCATAGAAAAATATGGAATGAAAATAGGATACTTGGCTTTCTCAGACAAAGGTCCAAATGGACTCGCTGTGACATATGATAAAGCAGGATTACTCCTCACAAACAATCCTCGTTTTGATGAGATTGTAAAAAATGCTTCAACACAGGTAGACTATCTCATCGTATCATTCCACTTCGGCGAAGAATATCAGAAAATACATAATGAACGACAATCATATCTTGCTCATCGTGCAGTCGATGATGGCGCAAAGATTATTATTGGTGCGCATCCTCACGTCATACAAGATTTTGAAGTGTATAAAAATAGCTTTATCGCCTACTCGCTCGGCAACTTCATCTTTGATCAGAAATTCTCCAAAGATACGATGGAAGGTATGCTTCTTGAAATCAAGCTCCACAAAAATGGACTTATGGAAACAACAAAAAATATCGTAAAATTAAATTCATCTTTCCAGCCAGCACAGATAGTCAAAGGCAAACCAGAGAAAGTAAAGTTTCAAGAAATAAAAACAAACTAAACTATTTCGCAATAGCTGCAGCTTCTTCAAATTTTACAGATAGGAGTTTTGAACCTCCGTCAGAGCCGACAGTGACACCATAAAGAACACCAGCACGAGACATAGTCTCACGATTGTGAGTGACGACGATAAGTTGTGAATGGTGCGAGAGCTTTTCAAGCATATCTCCGTATTTACGTGAATTCGCTTCATCAAGCGCGGCATCTGTCTCATCGAGTACTAGGAATGGTGGAGGATTTACCTGTGAGACAGCGAAAAGAAGTGCGATAGATGTAAGCGATCGCTCCCCTCCAGAGAGTGCATGAAGTTCTTTTACTTTTTTGTGCGGAAGAGAGACGCTGATCTCAATGCCGTGTTCAAAGACGATAGCATCTTCATCAACCTCTTCTTCGTCTTTCTTCCCTCGCTTCTGCTCTGCGACGACAGAAAGGAAAGCTGATCCCCCGCCGAACATAAGCGCAAAGAATTCTTGGAATTCTTTATTTATTTTCGTGACTCCAACTTTAAATTCTGTATCAATTTTCTCTTTCAAGTCGAGCATAAGCTTGCGGAGCGACTCGATACTCGTCGCAAGGTCTTCCATCTCTTTCGCAAGGAAACTGTCGCGCGCAGTCACTTCTTCATATTCTTTAAGCACTTCAGTAGTTCCTCCAATACCAGCATCTTCGAGCTTGATTTTTATACGCTCCATCTTCCTTCGGCGCTCTTCCTGATTCTCTCTTGGTTCATCAATATTTTCTATTTCAAAATTCTTATATGACAAAATATCAGCTCCGAGGAATATCGAGCCTTGCTGTATTTCATCTTCAAAGCTCGTCATTAGACGAGCATAATTTTCTTCTTTGATAGCGATAGTATTGAGCATTGAAATGAGTTCTTGTTTTCTTACTGCAAGATCAAATTTACTTTTCTGCACTTCCTGGAAGGAAAAATTATCTTTTTGTATTTCTATTTTCACATTTTCCAATGACGCAACAATATTCGTTTCTTCATCTTCAATCTTCTGCATTTCACTCAAGATTTCTATTTGAGTATTTTTCAAATTCTCTAGTGTAGCTTCTGCTGTATGCTTATGTTCATAGTCTGGCTGAGCAGAGCGAAGAGATCCGAGGACTTGAACAGAAGCGTCAGTAGATGCTGGAAAATCATTTGCCTTTTCCGTAGATTTAATAAATCGATCCAAAATATCTTTTATTCTGCCCAACATTGGCATAATATTTTCAACAACGTCGATATACATCGCCTCTTCAATATATTCATTCATTTCTTTATAGAAAGAATCGAATTCTTCTTTTGAAAGAGAAACTTTTTCATGCGAATGATTTTCTTGATGCAAAATAGGCGCGACATCTGGCGCACGATTTGCTTCCATCTCTATCATACCTTCGATACGGCCGAGCTTGCGAGAAAGCTCAGATTTTATATTTCTGATCTCTGTAATCTTTCTTTCAAGATCGCGTATTTCTATGTTTTTTAAGTTTTCAGTATTAGGTGTTGTATTTTCTATCTCAGTTATTTTGGCAGAAATAATTTCAATCTCACTTTGTATTCGTTTTTTATCTTCGACAAAAGAAGTATTCTGCTTTTCCAAATACAATGCTTCCTTTTTCAAATATTCACGCGAAAGGTCAAGAAGCTCGACTTTGAGCTCTTTTGCTTTTTCTAATTTTTCCACTTGCTTGCGGAGGAAGTTCAAATGCGGAGCAATCTCTTTACGAAGTAGTGAAACTTCTTTCATATTGTTCCCTGTTCGCTCAAGTTTGCGCTCGCTTTCTTTTATTTTGTATTGATAGATCTTGAGGCCGAGTGCATCTTCTATCATCTCTCTCCTGTCTTTTGCTGACGCATTGAGTATTCTGTCCGCTTCACCTTGTGAAATAATGTGGTGCCCAGATGAGCCGACATTTACGGACGAGAGCAATGTCATAATATCTTTCAAACGCACTTCAGAGCCGTTTAATGAATATTTATTTAGACCATCAGCAAATACTTCACGAGTGATAGTGATCGCATCATAATTGAGATTTATTTTTTCTCCTGTTTCATTTTCTAATTTGAAAACTTTGTCTTTATTGTGAAAACAAATAGAAACTGAGGCGCGGGAAGATTTCGGTAATGTTTTTGAGCCTTTGAAAATAAGATCAAGGCCAGCGCGTCCACGCATTGATTTCATCGACTGCTCTCCGAGAACGAAGCGTATCGCTTCTACGACGTTTGATTTACCAGAGCCATTAGGTCCGACGACAGACGTAATAGAACTTTGAAATTCTAATGATGTTTTTTTTGCGAAAGATTTGAAACCGTTAATTTCTAGAGATTTTAATCGCATCATAAATATTTAATCGAGCCAGTTTTTTACTTTTAAAGCATTCTGTGCAGCGGATTGTTCAGCTTCTTGTTTTGATTTGCCTTTACCTTCACCGATCATATCTGGTCCAAAGAAAATACCGACAGTAAAATGCTTGTCATGGTCAGGGCCAGACTCAGAGAGCACTTTATATGCAGGAGTGAGGCTGAAGAATTCCTGCGCTTTTTCCTGCACCAAACTTTTTGCATCACGCCAAAGTTTCTTTGAAACAATTTCTTCTGTGTACGGCAAAAGTGTCTCAGTAATAAATTTTGCTGAAATGTCATAGCCGGAATCCATATAAAGTGCTCCGACAAATGCTTCGTAGGTATTTGCAAGAATATATTGCCGAGCTTTACCCATATCTTTTGATTCACCTTTTGAAAGAAGTAGATAATCATTCATACCTATCTTTGAAGCAATTTCAGAAATGATGATAGCGTTAACGAGTGCACTTCGAAGCGCAGTAAGCTCGCCTTCTGTATGTGTAAGATATTTTTTATATAAATAATCCGTCACCACGAGTTCGAGCACGGCGTCACCGAGAAATTCGAGGCGCTCGTTGTGGCTCATACCTGTATTCGGATTCTCATTGATATATGAGCGGTGTATAAATGCCTGCATCAAAAGATTCTTGTCTTTGAATGACACGCCTATTTTATTTTCGAAAATAGAAAAATCAACCATGTTATTTTTGAGTGTTTATGATTTCGACTGCCTTGGTAATGAGTGGAATGATGTCGTTATACATTTTTAATTCTGGAATTTCAGAAAGTGAAAACCATCGTGCACCGTCGAGCCCGCCTGACTCCGCTAACATAAGCTCTTTGTATTCGCTCTCTGCTAAAAAGTAAGTAACTTTTTTCAAAATCCTGCCTTTTTCCGGATGCTTGGCAACGTATTCATTCTCACCGAGTTTTGCTTTTATTTCTACATCAAGATTGATCTCTTCTTTCATGATTCTTTTTGTAGCTTCTTCGTCACTCTCACCCTCTTCCACTCCGCCTTTTGAGAGCGTCCAGTAACCGAAGACATCGTGCACGAATGCAAAGTATAAATTATTTTCTTTTCGAGCATACACAATACCTCCTCCTTTTCTTTCTATTGGAAGTTTAGTGATATCGACAGGTTCATCATCTTTGAATTTCTTCTTACTTACTTCATCTTTGCCTGGCTCGCCTATTTCTTTGTAAACAGCGCCGAGCACGCCATTGATAAACTTGCCAGAATTTTCCCCACCAAATGTTTTAGCGAGCTCGATAGATTCATTGATAGCGACTTTCGGAGGCACCTGTGTACGATCACCAAAAAGAAGCTCATTGAGCCCTATTCTTAAAATATTTCTATCTACTATCGAAATCTTATCTATCGGCCACTCTGGTGCAGCTTTTTCTATGATCTCATCGATTACTATACGATTCTTCAATACTTGTTCTGTCAGCATTGCAACAAAAACATCGTCTTCAAGTCCAGGACCAAATTCATCAAGATTACGTTTGAGTGCGTCTTTAATATCGGCGTCTTTTGCGCCGTTGAAATCCCACTCGAAAAGTGTCTGAAGAACTATTGATCTGGAAAGGTGCCTGTTAGCCATAAATTAAAATTTAAAAAAATTAAGGCTTTAGTGTTTAAACTAATGCCTCTTACTTATCGTCTTTCTTTGTCTTCGCTTTTGCTTTCGTGACTTTCTTTTCTGCTTTTTTTACCAAATCTAAAACTTTCTTGCCGTTATAAAAACCACAAGTCTTACAGACATGATGGCTCTTCTTGAGTGCGGAGCAGTTCGTACATTTCACAAAACTTGCTGTTTTGAGCGCGTGATGTGAACGTCGGTTCGCTGTATGTGATTTTGTATGTCTCATTCGTACTACCATAATGAAACCATTCTAGCATACCCTGTCTAAAAAGCAAACTGGTAAAAGGAGCAGGATATGATATTATTGAACCTATGAACGATATCGAAAAAATGCACAATATGAGACACACCCTAGCCCACCTCTTGGGCGCTGCCGTGCTCGAGCTCTACCCAGGTGCGAAAAACACTATCGGCCCTGCTATAGACGACGGCTTTTATTACGATTTCGAACTTCCTTCTTCCCTTTCCGACAAAGACTTGCCTGCGATCGAAAAAAAGATGCGCGAGCTTTTGAAGAATTGGAATGATTTCAAAAATGAAGAAAAATCCGCCGATGAAGCAAAAGAGTATTTCAAAAATAATGAATACAAAAAAGAGCTCATCAGTGAAATCTCTGAAAAAGGAGAAAAGATAACATTTTATACTGCTGGTACTTTTACTGACTTATGCCGAGGCGGACACGTAGAGAATCCGGTAAAAGATATTGCTCCTGATGGATTTTGTCTCGACCGTATCGCTGGTGCATACTGGCGTGGAGATGAGAAAAATAAAATGCTCACTCGCATCTACGGCCTCGCATTCGAAACGAAAGAAGAACTCGATGCATATCTCACACAAAGAGAAGAAGCAAGAAAGAGAGATCATAAAATCATCGGCCCACAGATGAAATTGTTTACTATTTCATCACTCGTCGGACCTGGGCTTCCTCTCATGCAACCTCGCGGTATGATCATCAGAAAAGAAATAGAAGAATACCTTTGGAAACTACATTCAAAGAAAGGCTATCAGCGTGTATGGACTCCACACATTGCAAAAGTAGAACTCTATGAAACTTCAGGACACGCTGCGAAATTCGGTGACGAGCTTTTCCGTGTCCAAGGCAAAGAAGATAGTTTCATTTTAAAACCAATGAATTGTCCTCATCATATGCAAATCTTTGCTGATAACCAATTCTCATACCGAGACATGCCACTCCGTTATTTCGAGCCAGCGACAGTATACCGTGATGAAAAATCAGGACAACTCGGAGGACTTACTCGCGTCCGTTCTATCACTCAAGACGATGGACACCTTTTCTGTACGAGCGACCAAATAGGAAATGAAATCAAGACTATTGTCGGCATCATAAAAGAATTTTATACAACGATGGGCCTCATCGACGGCTACTGGGTGCGCCTTTCTCTCCGTGGAGATGATAAAACAAAATACTTAGGTTCTGATGAAGTATGGGAGAAAGCAGAAGGAGCTTTGACAAAAGTGTGTGAAGAAGAAAAACTTCCTTACAAACCAGCAAAAGACGAAGCAGCATTTTACGGACCAAAATTAGACTTTATGTTCAAAGATGCTATCGGCCGTGAATGGCAACTTGCAACAGTACAATGTGATTTCAATCTTCCAGAAAGATTTGATTTAGGTTTTACGAACAATGAGGGAAAGAAAGAGCGCCCTGTCGTCATCCACAGAGCTATTTCTGGTTCACTTGAAAGATTTATGGGTGTTATGATCGAGCATTTTGCTGGCAACTTCCCTGTCTGGCTCTCTCCTGTGCAAGTTGCAATCGTACCAGTACGAGAAAATCACCAGACTTCAGCAAATGAAATTGCTGATATGTTAAAAGAAAAAGATATCAGAGTAGAAGTACTCGATGAAAATGATTCTCTCGGAAAACGCATCAATCACGCCAAGTCTGCGAAAGTCCCCTACGTCATCGTGCTCGGTGACAAAGAACAAGCTGCAAACACACTCACTATTGAAAAACGTGATGGCTCAAAAATAGAAAACATCTCTGCTCTAGATTTCTTGAAAGAAATCACAGAAAAAATCTCGGGTAAGTCTTTGGAATTGTAATTCTCTTTTACTTGATATTTTGCCTGGAAGTTGTATAGTCTTAAAAGAACTAAAAAAATAAATACAATGGAAAAAGAAAAGATATTACCAAAAGCAACTCTTGGTTTCATAATACAAGAAAACAAAGTATGGCTTGCGATAAAGACAAGACATATAGGTAAAGGTTGCCGTAACGGATATGGGGGCGGTTTCAAAAATGGAGAGACTTCTGAGATGTGTTTAAAAAGAGAGTTGAGAGGAGAAACAAAGAAAGTCATAGGCCCTAAATATTATGAAAAAATGGGAATAATCTATTTCCACAATAAAACAGAAGAAGGTAAAAAATTTGTCTGTGAAGTTGATATCTATTTAATCAAAGGATATAAGGGTGAACCAAAGGAAACGAAAGAAATGAAAGACCCTAAAAAATTCCTCATTAATAGATTGCCATTTAAAAAATTAATGCCTGCAGACAAAAAATGGTTGCCAATAATTTTATCAGGACACAAACTAATAGCTCATTTTTATTATGGTCCTCGTCAAAAAAAACTGATTAGGAAAGAAAAAATAAAAATAGTGAAAATTCTACCAAAAAATTAATCACAAAAAATCCCCACATTGGGGATTTTTTATTTTCTTAAATTTCTTTTACTAAATCTTCTATTTGATTAAAAACTTCTTGAGCATGAGCATGATCTTTATCATTTAATTTATATTTTTTTAACAAGGATCTTAAACTTGAAATCTCATCATTTATGGATTGATTAAATGATGAAATCAAACCTGTAGCTTTTGGATTAACGTTTATTTTTTTACATAATTTAACAAGAAACTTAGTTCTATCAAGAAAAACTTCAGGATAATGTAATTTATCAATATCCTCCATAATAAGGTCCTTACCATCATTGGTATACGAAAAAGGTAATGGGATTAAGTGATTTTTATCAGACAATTTATATTCTTTAAAATAGCCATTTTTTAGAGCATCAACTTGTTCCTCTAAAGTAAATAAAAGTGGTTTATAAAAATTAACATTTTTTAAAGTATTAATAACATCAGAACTTGCACCAATAAAATCTTCAAGTCTAGCATCAGATTGTTCGTCATCATAATTCATAATGCTATCATTTAGTATTTTAATAAAAGTCATAAGAGTATTAGTACTGTTTTTTACATCATATACTTCATTATTCTTTAAAAAATCACAAAACTTTTGTTTGTCTAAAATAGACAAACCTGTATTTCCATTAGAAAACTGTTCTGCTTTAAAACCAAACTCACTTATTTTATTATTTATATCTAGAAAATTACTATTATATATTTCATTTTTTTCAGACTTAATTTGATTATTTTGATGGGAAAGTATACTGCGTAATTCTTCAATCTGCTTAGCATCATGACCTTTCATTGTTAGATCGTTTTCAGAATTAGAACTTAAACTCTCAGATAAATGATCAGGGGCATTTGTATTAGCAATAAAAAGATTAAATTCTTCACAAGCTTTGTGTGCTAATAAAATATCTTCATGGTTCTCATGATCACTTGGTGTTTTATTGAAATTAGATTCACTAAACATAAAAGTTATATATCAATCTCTGCAAGCTTGGCGTTGGATTGGATGAAAGATTTGCGAGGTGGGACTTCAGAGCCCATGAGGATGTCGAAGACTTTATTCGCTTCTTCAGCATCGTCGATATTCACTTTCTTAAGAACACGGTTCTTCGGATCCATAGTCGTCTCCCAGAGCTCTTCGGCATTCATTTCTCCGAGACCTTTGTATCGCTGAATGTGTACTTTATTTGATTTCTTTTTGGTATCCTCTTTACCCTCTTCTTCCTCAGTATTTTCAACAGCTTCTCCTTCTGCAATTTCTTCTATTTCCATATCCTGTTCCCCTGCTATTTTTATTCTCTCTTCATCAGAATATGCATAAAATATTTCTCTTCCCTTTTTGATCTTATAGAGCGGTGGCTG
>JAZKCM010000003.1:65412-99178 GCA_040388095.1 Patescibacteria group bacterium
AGCCTGTTTCCGCCTTGGTCGGGACATCTTGCCGGTAAAATTTCTGCCATTATTTTTAATATAACGTACCAAGCTGAAAAATAATCATAAAATCCTTGACAATTCTACGGATTTTGCTATGATGATTTTATGATAGCGGATTTTTTCCAAATCAAATGTATCGCCGATAGATGTGCCCATAGCAATAACCAAGTTCTTGATTTGTTCTGAACCAAGCATACGGTCGAGACGCGCGCGTTCGACGTTGAGTATCTTTCCACGGAGCGGAAGAATCGCTTGAGTCTTTCGATCACGTCCCATTTTTGCTGTACCTCCCGCAGAGTCTCCCTCCACGATGAATATTTCTGATTCTTCAGCAGATTTGCTTTGGCAGTCTGCGAGCTTTCCTGGGAGCGTCATACCTTCGAGAGCACCCTTGCGGAGGATCGAGTCCTTTGCAGCTTTTGCAGCTTTACGAGCCTTGAGCGCAAGAATTGCTTTATTGATGATCACTTTCCCTTCGTCAGGGTTTTCTTCCAAGAAATTTACAAAAGCTTCTCCAAAGACCGTAGCGACGGCACCTTGAGCTTCCATAGAGCCGAGCTTTGCTTTCGTCTGTCCTTCAAATTGGATTTCAGGAAGCTTCACAGAAACGACCACGACAAGTCCTTCGAGTACATCTTCACCAGTGAATCCTCCTTCGGATTCTTTCATCATTTCATTTTTCTTGCAGTATGTATTTAGAGTACGAGTAAGTGCAGTTTTAAAACCAGTCACATGTGTACCACCTTCTGGTGTGTAGATATTGTTTGCAAATGGAATAATCTTATCGTTTATGTCGTCCACATAGCGGAGCGCGATTTCAACACCGACATTGTCCTGCTCTTTTTCTACGTAGAAAATTTTGCTATTTAAAGATTTCTGAAGTCGTGTAGTATATTTGACGAGAGAAACAAGCCCACCTTCAAAATAAAATGTCGTAGAAGGAATTTCCAAATTGAGCTCTTGCAAATACACTGCATCATCAACATTTATTTTTCCTTCATATTTACGAGCATCCATAATACGGATACGGAGCTTCTTGACGAGATATGCCTGTTGGCGGAAACGGTTGACGATCGTATCGTAATCAAAAACAACTCCTTCTTTGAAAATTTCTGGGTCAGGCTGGAATGTGATGATAGTGCCGTGTGCTTTTGAAGAACCAACTTTTTTGACAGCATATTTTTTCTTACCTTGTTCGTATTCCTGTATAAACTTCGCACCATCATGATGCACTTCTGCTTTCGTATGTGTAGAGAGTGCGTTGACGACAGATGCACCGACACCGTGCAGACCTCCAGAAACTTTGTATCCAGAATTCTCACCACCGAATTTTCCTCCGGCGTGGAGCGTCGTCATAACAGTTTCCAATGCAGAAACTTTTGTTTTTGGATGGATGTCTGTCGGAATACCACGACCGTTGTCAGCGACACGAATGATATCTCCAGGAAGAATAACAACTTCGATTTCATCGCAGTGTCCTCCCATCGCTTCATCGCGAGAGTTGTCGAAAATTTCCCAAACGAGGTGGTGCAAACCATCGATACCCGTCGTACCAATGTACATACCAGGTCGACGACGAACAGGCTCAAGCCCCTCTAAAACAGAGATCTGATCAGCACCATATTTAGCCTTTTTCTCCTCTTTTTCTTTTGCCATAAGTCGTTATAGTATAGCATTTTTAGGATAAAAACCAAACTAAAAATCCCTCGTTTTAATGAGGGATTTTTAGTTATTTTTGAAGGTCAGAAACAGGAACAACGACAGTCGAAAGTCCATAACGAGGAGCGATTGAGTCTCCTGTTGGAATGACTTTAGTCCAATTTATTCCATCTGGAGATGACCAAATTTGTCCATACAAACCAGTACACCCAGAAATATTACAAGATTGACTAGGCTCCTCTCCATGCACAATAAACATTTTTCCATTCAATACAAAAGATGAATGTCCAAAAAGACTCCCTTTAAAAGATGGGCCTCCAACGTATTGATATTGAGTTGACCAAGGAGGATTTGATAAGACCAAAGTCCAATTTATTCCATCTGGAGATGACCAAATATCGTTATTCAAAACCCCATTATATATACTTCCATTCGCCCCACGTCCTCCAAAAATCCAAATTTTATTATTAAAAACTAAAGAAGTGTGACTATCTCTTGCTTCCCATGGTGCATCTTGTATCCCAGCTAAGGTTGGATTTGTATCAACATGTGTCCATGTTATACCATCTGGAGATGACCAGATAGTTTTTCGACTATAAATACTATTGTACCCGATTCCACCCATTACCCATATTTTGTTTTGAAAAACAACAGCAGAAGAATAATCCAAATAACCCCAAGGAGATATGTTCGTTGCTGTCCAAGAAATACCATCACTTGAATAATAAATTTGTGATTGAGTTGGATAAAGAGGTGTATTTCCGCAATACCAATTATTTTGTGTTTGATTACCAGTTGAAGAAATCATCCACATTTTATTGTTAAAAACAACAACATTATGATCACAAGCTTTAGGGGCAGTATTAGTTACAAGATTCCAACTTATTCCATCTGGAGATGACCAGACTTCACTAACACCAGAGGCATTAGAAGAACCGACTCCACCAATAACCCAAATTTTATTATTAAAATAAACAGTATTTGATCCAAAATATTTTCTAGGTGACCATTTTGTAGTAGAAAGATTGTCTTGTGGAGAAATTAATTTCCAATTTTTACCATCAACAGAAGAATAAACATCATTAAATTCTAATGGTGTTAATGAATCATTAGTGCCACCAAGTAGAAAAACTTTTTGAGTTGTAGTCTTTATTTGAGTCTGAGAAAGTACTGTAGCAGCACTATTGTCTGAAGGAGGAATATTAAAAACTATTTTTAATAAAATAATTGTGAGTAAAATAATCACAAGAACACCGAGAGTAATACTACTTTTAGGATATTTTTTCATATACTGATTATACAATAATATTAACTAAACATCACTAACGTATTTCAAAACCCATAGATACAAGCTTTTCAGTGATTTTGGTCATAGGAATAGACACTTCTTCATCTGTTAGAGTTTTGTCTTTTGACTGGAACACGAGGCGGAAAGCATAAGAGATTTTTCCTTCTTTTTTGAATGTATCGAAAAGTCGAGGTTCTTTTACCAAGAGCTCACCTGCATTTTCTTTTATGATATTTTGTATTGATTCTGGAGAAACATTTTCGTCAGCCCAGAGAGCAATATCGCGCGCGATGAATGGATACAAGCTCCACATTTTGAAAACTTGATTAGTGGAGCCAGAGGTATTTTCGGAAACGGTCTGGCCGAGCATAGCGAGGAAATCCGAGGACCTTTCTGAAAATATTTCTGGCGAAGCATCTTTACAATATTCATCAAGTGTCATTTCTTTTATTTCTTTCTTAGTTCCATATGCAACATGTATTTCCTCCATGTCTTTAAGAAAAACCGTACCGATTTCAAAAATCTTCACAGCATCCAAGCCAAGAAACGGCATATTGAGATTGTTCAAGTTTATACTATCTTTTAAACCATCATTTAGATTTTCTCTCAAATATTTTTTGTCTGACGCACTTGCGAGTACTTGAACTTTTCCTTTGTTACAAAATGAATACGTCATTACTTCGTTATATCCTTCACTAAGCAATTTATTTCTCGCATACATAATCTTTGTAAACGTTTCATTCGTACTTGGTATGAAATCAATCTTTGGAGCTTGTGGAGTAACTTTATCGTAACCATACACCCTGCCGATCTCTTCAACCATATCTTCTGGAATATTTAGGTCGAGTCGCATTGCTGACGGGGTGATCTCGAAATCCTCCCCTGTTCTCGTGTACACATAGTTATGTTGTTTCAAAATTTTCTCGATCTCATCTGCAGAAATATCTGCGCCGAGCTTTTGATTTACCAAACTCACAGAAAAAGTGACTTTTCTTTCTTGTTGTTTGTTTTTGTAAATATCAACAACATCTTCAAAATCTGTGAAACCAAATTCCACGAGCAATCCTGAAAGTTCCACCATTGCGAAACTGCAGAGCTCGGGTGTTAGATCATTCTCAAATCTCTTTGATGAATCAGTAATAATACTCATTTTGCGTGAAGTTTTACGAACAGAAACAGGGTCAAAGTTTGCAACTTCTATTAATATATTTTTTGTATTTTCATCTACTTCTGCAATCTTGCCACCCTTCACTCCAGCAATAGCGAGGACATTATTTTCATCAGCGATAACCATATCACTTTCTTTCAATTCGACTTCTTTATTATCGAGTGTGGTTATTTTCTCCCCTGCTTTCGCATAGCGGACGATCAATTTCTCACTTACTAATTTGTCCAAATCAAAAGCATGGCACGGCTGGCCACAGTCATACATCGTGATATTCGTCGCATCAACGATATTATTGATACTTCTCTGCCCTATCGATTCTAAATGCATTTTGACCCACTCCGGCGAAGGACCGACTTTTATATTGCGAACAATTCTTCCTGAATATCTTCGGCAATTTTCTGTTTGTAATTCTATTTTTAAATTTGTTGGTTTTGATTCAGGGATTTTGTATTTTGGTGTCGGGTCATTAAAAGTGATTCCCAACTGCCCTGCGAGCTCGCGAGCAATACCGTTATGTGAAAGTAAATCATGCGCTCTGTCAGGTAAAATCTTTAAGTCAAAAATACTGTCATCGTCTTTTTTCTCGATGTCTTCGACTTCACACAAATGCATCGTAAAAATATCTGCAAGCTTTTCCGCTTCAGGAATTTCAGGAACATACCATTTGAGCCAGTTGTAAGATATTTTCATAATTAAAATTGCAAATTAAAACTGATTAAGTCTCAAATCTCCCTGATAAAAAAGTCGGATGTCGGGAATACCGAATTTTACGATAGTGAGGCGGTCGATGCCGAAACCGAATGCAAAACCTTGCCATTCTTTCGGGTCGAGTCCACAATTCTTTATAACATTCGGATGCACCATGCCAGCGCCGAGGAGCTCCATCCATTTGCCATTGTGCTTCACGTCGACTTCAAAACCCGGCTCGACGAACGGAAAGAAAGACGGGCGCAAACGTATTTCCGCATCTTCACCTAAAAACTTTTTGAAGAATTCCGTGAGCACGTATTTCAAATTTGCGACGTTGATATCTTTGCCGATCATAAGTCCTTCCAATTGGAAAAATTGCATCTCATGCCCTGCATCAGTGGATTCATTGCGGAAGACTTTCCCAGGTACGACGATAGCAAATGGTGGTTTTTTCCCATCTTTTACTAATTGTTCCATATAACGAATCTGCACACCGGACGTATGCGTGCGCAAGACGAAAGATTCTCTTGCATGCTTTTGTGAATGGTCTGGCTGACTTCCCCCGAGGACCTGAGCAGAAGCATCAAGAGAATTCCCTTTTATGAAAAAAGTGTCCTGCATATCGCGAGCAGGATGATCTTTAGAAACATTGAGTGCATCGAAATTATGCCATTCATCTTCGAGCTCTGGGCCAGTCGCTACTTCAAAACCCATACCAGAAAAGATGGAAACGACTTCATCTATGATGAGCGAGATAGGGTGCTCTGTGCCTTTTTTTTGCTGTGTTTCTTTATCGTCTGACATTTCGTAATTATACTAGATTTTTCATTTTCTTGTAATTCTTCTTGTACTGATGCTGGTGTTTCTGGCGCGAAGTGCCGATCAAAAATTGATTTACTTTTTTAGGAAATTTATCACAAATCTGACAGATGCGCCCGCAGTAACCAGCGAGGTTTTCTTCGCACTTCTTGCACGCGATAAATAAAATATGACAAGAAAGATTTTTGCAATGTACATAATCATCTGACTTTTCTTTTTCACAAACCTGGCAATATGAAATGATCTCATTGCCTACTTTCTCACCCATACGCTCATCAAAAACGAAATTCTTACCTTTGAATTTATTTGGTAATCCAAGTTCTTTCACGCGATGTGCATAATCAATAATTCCTCCTTTGATATGTTTCACATTTTTAAAACCATTGTGCTTCATCCAAGCCGAAGCTTTCTCGCACCTGATGCCTCCGGTGCAATACAACAAGACTTCTTCATCTTTCTTATCTTTGAACATATCCTGTACTTTCTGTATCTGTTCGCGGAATGTATCGACATCCATAATCTTTGCATTTTCAAAATGCCCGATCGCTGCTTCATAAATATTGCGCATATCGATCACTGTCGTTCCGCGATCGATCATATCGTTCACTTCTTCCGCAAGTGCATACTCGCCTGTATTCGCCGGATCAAATGTTTCATCATCAAGCCCATCAGCAACTATTTTTTCTCGTACTTTTATAATGAGTTTAAGAAAACTACTACCCTTTTCTTCTACGGCGATCTTGTAAGGCACACCCACGAATTCCGGAATATTTTGAATAAATGTATTGAAAGCATCCCATTTGTGCTCCGGCACATTCATCTGGGCATTAATACCTTCGTGTGCAATATAGATCCTGCCCAAGCATTTAAATTCGGACAAAGCATCAAACAAAAAATCTCGCATCATTTTCGGATCCTTTATCTTTACATATTTATAAAAAGAAAGAGTCCTGCGGTTAAAGTTTTCCCGCACTAAATCAGCTCTGAGTTCTTCTTTATTTTTCTTATTTACTTTCTCTAGCATATTTTTCATCTTAACGGCAAAAGGCTTTATTTGCAAGAAAATAGTATAATCAAAATATGAAAAAGAGAATACTTATTTGTATCATCGTCTGTCTCACAATCGGCATATTCCTCGGCTGGCTCGATAATGGACCTAGTTTGTTTTAATTGATTTTTGACTAAAAATTCAGTATTATGCATACGCACTTAACTTTTGAGTAAGTGGCGCGTTCTTTGACATATTGAGGTCATCAACAAAAATTAAGATTAATTTAAAAATTCAAAAGCTATGAAGGACGCGATAAGCTGCGATAAGCTTTGGGTATCTGCAAATAAGAGACAATCCAAAGATTTCCGAATGGGGTAACCCAGTATTACGAAGTAATACTATTCCGAAAGGAAAGCTATAATCCGGAGAACTGAAACATCTAAGTACCCGGAAGAAGATAACAATCCTTAAGTAGTGGTGAGCGAAAAAGGAAAAGCCCAAACCGCTTATCACAAGCGGGGTTGTAGGATAAAAGAGCGAAAGCGAGTCCGAATAGGGCAACAAAAACTTTTATTCCTGAGTACCGCGAGACCTAAGAAATCTTGTGGGAATCCACCGGCACCATCCGGTAAGGCTAACTTCTGAATTAAGTTTATTAAATTAATTTTTAATCTAGATGCAAAACATGATGAATTTCATTTGCATCTAATCTCCCTGTGACGAATGTTACAGGGAGATTTTTTTTATTAACGCACAATACTCGCACTCATCCTTGCCACTTCCCCAAGGTTTGTAGTGGCAGATGTTGTTTACCCATTCACCGCTTTCAAGATTTTTCACATAATCTCCAATATCTCTTTTTAATAAATCAATTTTTTCTGCATCGATATGAGTCGAGTAGAGCGCATGTTTGTCATGCTCTCCAGCTTCAAGGAAAAGAAGTCGTGAAGCATTCACACTCTTCCCTTTTTCAGCTCCAGCGACGAGATACGAATACATCGCGAGCTGGCGCATGAGTGAAGAAAGCCTGCCGTCATCATCAATCTTTTCTATCTCGCCTTTCGTCTTCGATTTACCAGTCTTAAAATCAGTAACTGTGATATTTCCCTCTTCCCTCTCCGTCAAATCGAGTTTGCCATACATAAGGAGATCAGCAAAAGCTGGATCAGTAAATTGCACTGATCTCTCAGATTCATAATCTTTAGCAAGATTAGCAAAATAATTCTTAACCCAGCCCGTGACGGCGCGTTCTGCATCACTGGCAAGAATTTTCAATTCTTTTTCATCGGTCACTCCTTCTTTTACTAAAGATTCATTTATCTTTTCTTTTATTTGTTTATCACTTGGTATTTCTTTATTTTTTAAAATATATTCAATAGTCGAATGTACAGCAGAACCAAGTGCAAGAGAAACACCTTTGACTTCTGGAAGTTTCAAGAAATTTCTAAAATACCATTTCCAAGAGCATTCAAAAAAATTATTTAAAAGTGTTACAGTAACTTTCGTATCTTTATAATTCTCTTTAACAAAATTTTTAATCTCATCAACAATTTTTCCTTCTTTCTTTTCTACAACATTCGTATAAATCTTTATTCCTGCATCACTATCCATTATTTCTTTTTCTGTTTCTTCTTTTGTTTTCTTGGTAAAATGCTCTCCTGGCAATTCGCGGACGATTTGCGCGAGCTCCATCTCTGCGCCATTGTAATTCTCTCCTGCATATGAAATGACGCAATTTTCTTTCGAACGAGTGATCGCCACATAAAGTTCGCGCTTCGCATTTTCAATATCACGCTCGTGAATATGCTCTTTTATTTTCTCAGGTAAGGTGAAACTATTTTTCTTTTCAGACATCAGTATTTCTTCATTCATATGCGCGATCCAAACGTGCTTGTATTCGAGACCTTTGGATTTATGAAGCGTCATAACCTGTATACCAGTATCAGCGCCGAATGTCGCCAAGCTGATGCTATTTCCGTATTCCTCAAGCCTGCTTATATACTCTAAAAATTCTTTCAATCCTGCTTGCGGATGTTTCTGTTCAAACAAAAATGATTGATGAATAAAGCTCCGTACTACTTCGACATTTTTTAAAAGCTCAGTATGCGTTTCAGAATTATTAATTAAAAGTTCATTACCAATAGTACTGACAATAGCCGAAAGCCTTGATTGAGAAGTCTCTACCCAATTTTTTAATCTATTCCCCCATTTTGAAACTGGATTTTCTACTGCAAACAATCCGTCACCTTTCCCGTATTCAGTCATATCATCAATCGTTAATTTATCCGCTCGCACACTTTTCAAAAATGTATGAGCTTCAAAAGCTGGCACATTGCTCGTATCGTCGAGCAATGATTGTGAAAGCAGAACTGCATTATACGGATCAATGATAATATGCAATACCCGCAAAAAACTATGAGTTTCTTTAACATTGAAAAGTGAAATGCTTTTACCCGTGGAGACAGGTAGACCCATATCGGAAAGAATGCTCATCGCTGTACGCACATGAAAATTCCTCGGCACAAGGATCGCACAATCTTCAGCCAAGCTTCCTTTTTCAATCTTGTTTTTAAAATACAGTCCAGCACCAATGATCTCGTCACGAGGATACTGATACTCGCCGAGGATTATTTTCTCTTCACCTTTTGTATTGCTCTTTAACTTTTCTTTTGTAATAGAACTGCCAAGAAGATTGTCGGCAAGAGAAAGGATGTTTGTCGTGGAGCGGTAATTCTCTACGAGCGTAATAAGTTTTGCTTTGCCGAAAAAATGTGCAAATTCTTTAAAATAATCAAGCTTCGCACCAGAGAAAGCATAAATAAGCTGGCGGTCATCTCCGACGACGAAAATATTCGGCCTGTCAGTATCTTTCCACACAGCTTTCAAGAAATTATTCTGTACTCCAGATGAATCTTGATGTTCATCGACGAGTACGTATTGATAATTCTCATAAATGTCAGCGCGTACATCTTCATATTCCTCGGCTAGCTTCACTGCATATTCGAGTACATCATCATAATCCATAAATCCTTGTTCTTTCTTTTCTTTTTCATAGATGCGGTAGAATTCGACAACTTCGCGCGTACGCTCAAGTGATTCTATTTTCTTTTCAATTTCTTTTTTTAATTTCCCTTTACTTTCACCACGAGTTGAAATACTATCTTCATCATTTTCTAAAAATTTTATTTCATTTTCGACTTCTTTTAAGAAATCTATATCACTAATACGCTCACGTTTTAAAATAGAAATAAGACTCTTGAGATCATTGAAATACATTGTAGGATTCGCACGAGGTCGCAGATGCTCCCACGTATTGTTCTGCATAATTTCATCTACTAAAAAAACCGCTTCATCTTCTTCGAGAAGTTTCGGCATCATCTTGAAATCCAAAAGCTCATAATTATTTTCAACGAGTGAGATGGAGAATGCATGGAATGTAGAGACTCTAACTTTGCCCATATCAATGCCGTAAACTTCAAGTCTTTTCTTCATTGCTTTGACGCCGGAATTCGTAAAGGTGAGACATAAAATACTGTCAGCTTTCGTATCCGTCTTTTTCAAAATATTCCCGATACGAAGAGCAAGCACCTGCGTCTTGCCTGTCCCCGGCCCTGCGACAACCATCACTGGCCCATCGAGTGTATCGACTGCTTCCTTTTGAGCTGTATTTAATTTTTTATATTCTTCAGTAAATTTTTCCATTTTAATCAACATTCACTTAATAATTATTTAATGGTCTGGCCGAGCTTTTAGCGAGGAGAACCGAGGACCTTAAATGATTATTAAGTTGTAATAACATTTTTAGATTTCAAAAAGAAAAAAGAAATAATACTAATAGTTGCAAGTGGAGAAATAAATTCTGGAATGTGATAACCGAAACTCTGTAGAATCATAATCATTCCAAGCACTAAGATAGAATACATTGCCCCATTTTTCAAAAAGACATATTTTTTAATATTTTCAATATTACTCATTGTAAGTTTGCGCACAAGATACGCACCAAGCCCATTACCAAGGAGTATCAATGGAACGGACAATGTAAATGCAAAAGCTCCTAAGACACTATCGATAGAAAAAGTTGCATCTATAATCTCTAAGAAAAATAATTTACTCAGGTCAGAACGAGCTGAGCTCGCCAAGTTTTTCTCTGTTTCTTCAGCATTTTGTTTGAAGCCGTGAGTAATGAAAAAAAGTGTCGAACCGACAACTGCACCAAAGCCCATAAGATTGCTTTCTTTCAAAGCAAACCATGCGATAAATGCTAAGAGTACAGAAACAATAGAATAAAACCAAACTCCGTTTTTCATAAAAAACTTTTCTGTCTTTGGTAAACCAAAATTTTTATCTTCCAAGAAAAGCCAGTGCAAAAAAAGAAACAAAAGAAATACTCCCCCAGCGACGAGCAGTATTGGCGCAGATTTTTCTATTGATTCATGGACGATGGGATCTGAAGACCATGCAGCAGATAATACTTGAGAAATGCTGAGTAATGGATTGAAAGCCCAAACAATAGCAAAAGGTAGAACTCCTCGGACCACAACCACTGCAAGTAAAAAACCCCACAATAAAAACCACTTACGAGCTTTTTTACCCATAGTAGAAAGCACTTCTGCATTTATAACCGCATTATCTATAGATGAAATCGCTTCAAATATCGCTAGTCCTAATATAGTAAATATCGCTGAAAAAATCATAATGAGTAAATTATAGCACTTTTTTAGAGGAGACTAAATCTGCCGATTTTAGTGCGTTTTATTGAATATGCAAGTGCTGGAATGCCAAGTTTTTCGCCCATTTCATTTGAAATAGAACGCACATATGTGCCAGAAGTACATTTTATTTTGAAACTGGCCACAAAAAATCTATGCATAGATTTTTTGTGGCCTAATTCTTTCTTCCAAATTTTTAATATTTCTTTCTGCCTGAAATCACCTTTTACTTTATTAATTCTTAATTCAATATTTTGTAAAAGTTTTTCTATATTGATATTTTGTATTTTTATCAATTCCAATTTTTTGATTTCCACTTCCCTCTCAGGAATTTCAACTTGCTCATCATTACGAGCATATTCAAAAAGTGGAATACCATTCACGGTTTTAGATGAATACATAGGATATTTTTGTTTTCTTTTTCCTATAAATTCTGGAAGTATTTTTAAAATATTTTTCTGTAATTGTATCTTGTCTATTTCATATTTTTTAGCATCTGTTATGATTCCCAAAATATCATATGTATCAGTAGTAAAACCAAAGAGTACGCTGAAATCATATTCTTTATCTAGATCCAAATATTTTTCTTTTTGCTTTGTCTCTTCTCCAGCCAAGATCAAAAGAATTCCGCTCGCCATCGGATCGAGCCTTCCCGCATAGGTCATTGGTATATTTTCATATACTTTATTTTTACCACGAAAAACCTCCAATGCTTGTAGTGGTGTCTCGCCTTCTTTTTTATTTAAAATAAGTATCTTTTTCAAAATAGAATCTTGCAATTCCTAGAGGTTTTAGTATAATGCTTTTACCTTACGCGGGGTGGAGAAGTGGTATCTCATAAGGCTCATAACCTTAGGACTCAGGTTCAATTCCTGACCCCGCAACAATTAAATGTGCCCGAATTCCCTAAATACTTTTTCGTAGAGATATATAACTCTCTGTGCTTCACGTTTTGTAATTTCAAATTTTAATCCTTCGTGAGCGATGCGATTTCGTACTAAGTGTGCTTCCCATGCATCATCAAGTGTTTTAAATCTATCCTTCCCTACTGACTTAAGTCGCTCTCCCAAATTATCACCCTGAAATTCAAGGGTATCTGTGAGATCTTCAAGAATAGAATCAGCTTCAATGATTGCGAGTTTCCAGTCACTCTGGCTTTCTGAATCAAGGTACTTGAGGACATTTTGCCAGCGAATATTTTTTATTTTTTCTTTTACATCTTCGACATGCTTATGTTTATACTCAGCTATCTCGTGACGCAGATGTTCATGCTCTGCTTTTCGTATTTCCAAAATCCTCACGATTGCATAACAAATGATGATAATAAAATATATTGAAAGCAGGGATAAAATAGAATAAAAAGCTGATCCAAATTCAATGTGCGACAAATAATCAAAAATAGTCTGAAACAATTCGAGAATTTTATTAAAAATATATTCCAAATTCAAAGATACCGGAGCAATTGCATAAAGTGGTATTTTTTTTGCAGAAAATAATGTGAATGAATTCATAACTCTATTATATATTTTTTTCTATGTCTTTCGCTACTTCAAACAGGCTTTGATCTTTATACATTGGTGCCATAAACTGAATACCGTATGGCAAGCCGTCAGACGACATACCTGTCGGAACAGAGATACCTGGAATACCGGCAATATTTGCTGGGACGGTAAAAATATCGGAAAGATACATTTGTAATGGATCACTCTTTTCACCAAACTTAAAAGCTGTCGTCGGAGCAGTCGGAGTAAGAATAAAATCAACATTTTTAAAAACATCTTCAAATTCTTTTTCGATCGCATGACGGACTTTCCACGCTTTATTGTAATACGCATCATAGTAACCGTGTGAAAGAACATAAGAACCAAGAATAATTCTGCGACGAGTCTCAAGACCGAAACCTAAAGAACGTGATTTCTTAAAACTATCGAACATAGACTCGCCTTCTTTACGTAAGCCATATCGTACACCATCGAGACGTGAAAGATTCGTGGATACTTCCGCTGGCATCAAAATATAATATACAGCAAGAGAGTGTGCTGAATAAGGCAGATCAATATCTTGTATTTTATAACCAAGATTTTTTAATTTCTCTACCTGTTCTTCAAAATTTTTCATAACATCTGCATCAATTCCCTCTTTAAGCCAATCACGAGGAATGCCGATTACTTTTTTATGTTCACTAGAACTAGGTAATTGTATAGAAGTAGAATCCATTTCATCCTTGCCTGAAATACAATCAAAAATTATTTTTGCATCTTCAGATGTTTTAGTAAGTGGGCCGATCTGGTCAAGCGACGAAGCCATCGCTATTGCTCCACTTCGAGACACTCCACCATATGAAGGCTTCATACCGACAATCCCACAAAAACTCGCAGGCTGGCGTATCGAGCCACCTGTATCAGTGCCGAGGGCAGCGAGACACATACCTGAAGCGACAGCCACAGCAGAACCGCCAGAAGAACCACCTGGGACGCGAGACGTATCGTACGGATTTTTTGATGGACCATATGCAGAATTTTCAGTCGATGAGCCCATCGCAAATTCGTCCATATTCGCACGACCGATGAATACAGCGCCAGCTTCACGTAATTTTTTGATGACAAATGCATCATAGCTCGCAACATAATTCTCAAGCATCTTTGAAGAAGCGCTGACTTTCCTGCCCGTAATCAAAATATTATCTTTGATAACAATCGGAATACCAGCGAGCTTCCCTGCACTACCATTCTTTATCATTTCATCTGATGCCCTTGCCTGATCGAGCACATCATCAAAAACTTCGAGCAATGCATTGAGCTCTCCATTTTTCTCTTTAATATTTTCCAAACAAGCAGAAACAAGATCAACAGAAGTGATTTCTCTGTTCTGTAGCATTGCACTCGCCTTTTCTATTGTGAGATTTTTTATATCGATCATATTAGAGAATCTTTTTTACCTTTACAAAACCATCCTGCGCATCTGGAAATTGATTAACTAATTCATTAGTAACACTGTTAATAACAGCACTTGATGATGTGCATGGTACACCTGTCGTTGAACTAAACAAATCACCTGGTGCACATCCTTCTGGTAAGGTTATAGAATTTAATTCTACTATATCATTTTCCACACTATCTTCTCTCCAAATATTGCGTACAGCATAATCAGGTCGTATGTCAGGAACTTCAACACTTTCGATAACTTTCACATAGCCTAAAATACCTTCCATATCTGAAAGGACTTTTGCCTTTTCTTCCTCTGAAAGTTCAATTTTCGCCAATTCTGCCAAGTTTTCCACATCCTGTATTTCCATTGCTTTAGTATAGCAAAATCAGGCTTTTATTTAAAGCATCTTTAAAAACTCATCTTCGGTAAGTACTTTTACTCCAAGCTTTTGAGCAGTATTGAGTTTTGAACCGGCTTCTTCCCCTGCGACAACGTATGTCGTGTTTTTTGAGACAGAGCCAGAAACTTTGCCACCTAGTTTTAATATCTTTTCTTTTGCAAGCTCTCGAGAGAGAGTAGCAAGTGTGCCAGTAAGTACGAAAGTCATATCAGTAAATTTCCCTGCTTTTTTCTTATCAGCTTTTTCTATTACAACGCCATTATTTTTTAATTTCTCTATAAAATCTAAATTATGTTTATCAGAAAAAAATTCAGATAAACTTTTTGATACAGCAGGTCCTATATTTTCTATTTCATTCATTTCTTCTTGTGTTGCAGAAATAATTTTTTCTAAAGTTCCAAACGTAGATGCTAGGTCACGAGCCGTCTCCTCTCCGACATGGAGAATACCAAGTGCCCAGAGAAATCGTGAAAGCGATATTTTCTTCTTATCTTTTATTTCAGCGATGATATTATCTGCAGATTTCTCGCCAAAGCGTTCGAGAATCACAATATCTTCTTTTTGTAGAGTAAAAATATCCGCAGCATCAGTGATTAATCCTTCATCTTTGAACCTTCGCAAAATCTTCGGGCCAAGTTCGTAAATACCACATACAGAAACAAAGAAATCAAGATATCGCTCATTCTTTGCAGGACATTTTCTATTCGGACAAAAAGATGCGACGAGCTTTTCTTTTATTTGGATTTTTTCTCCACACGCAGGACAAAATTCCGGCATCTTAAATTTCTTTTCTTTACCAGTACGCATACCGACTAACACTTCGACAACTTCAGGAATAACGTCCCCTGCTTTCTGAATAACAACAGTGTCCCCTATTTTCAAACCAAGTCTTTCTATCTGATCCATATTATGTAAAGTTGCTTTCGAGACAGTCGATCCAGCGACGAGCGTCGGCTCAAAGATCGCAAGTGGAGTAAGCACACCAGTGCGTCCGACATTGACTCGGATATCTTTTACGATAGTCGTCGCTCTTTCTGCTGGATATTTAAAAGCGGACATATAACGAGGTGCTTTCCCTACTACACCTAAAGTTTCTTGTAATTTTAAATCATCAACAGAAATAACAATGCCATCAGTGCCGTACGGGAATTTTTCGCGTATCTTTTCAAACTTCTTTATGAAAGTTTCTACTTCATTTAAGTTTTTGCAAATTGCGTCATTTATATCCACAGGGAAACCAATTTGTTTTAAAAACTTATGCTTATCAGAATGTTTGAGTAAATGAAACAAAGAATTTTCAATGGTCTGGTTGAGCTTTGCGACCCGAGGACCTTGTAAATTATTTGTTTCATTTACGATTTCAGCTATATCGTATGCAGAAAAATCCAAATGTCTTTCTTTCGCAAGCTGTGGATCAAGCTGGCGCACGCTTCCTGCTGCAGCATTTCTAGTATTCGCAAAAAGTGTCTTATTCTGTTTTATATTCTCTTTATTTAATTTCTCCAATGTCTTCTTAGCCATCAATACTTCTCCGCGCACTTCTATGTATTGAGGAAATGGAGATTTTAGATGAAGCGGAATAGAACGAATTGTTTTTAAATTCTCTGTAATATCTTCACCTATACTTCCATCACCACGCGTCGCACCACGAATAAAAATACCATCTTCATAAATAAGAGAAACAGCGAGACCATCGAATTTTACTTCACAAAAATAATTTATTTTCTCGTTCTGGAGAAGTAATTTTTTTATTCTTTTATCCCAAGTTTCGAGTTCCTCAAAAGAAAAAACGTCATTTAAAGAAAGCATTCGGCTTTTATGATTTACTTTTACAAATTTATCGAGTGGCTTCCCTGCTACTCGATTTTCAAAAGAATTTTCATCTTCAAATTGTGGAAAATCAGAAAGTAAAGATTTTAATTCGCGAGTCAAAGATTCATACACATCATCGGTGACTTGTGGAGCATTTTCAATATGATATGCATTTCGGAGACGTGCTATTTCATCACGAAGTTTTTGTATTCTCTTTTTTGCCTGTACTTCATTCATAACTAAAATGTCACTTCCAAAACTCTCTCTGTTCGATTGAACCCAGAAAGACAAATCTTGGGCTCATCAGAAGAATTATATCCGTGTGAGGTAATGACCGTATTAATGACAGCTGGATCAATACTGTCAGGTATTTTAGCAATATTCACAATTGCACAACCACTGCTGATAGATTGATTAGGATTAGAAATAATAAAATCAAAATTATCGACAAGTGGTGTAGTCGCAGGAAGATTTATTCCAAAACCAGCACATTCATTTAGATATGATTTCATATCACCATTTGCAACTTTATCTATATAAAGTGCACATTCTATCCCGGCATCAGCTGAAAAAAAAGCATTATTTGAATCCTTACCTGTTGTTGTCAGTAGATTTTCCTTATATGCAACATTTGAAATACCAAGTGTGATAGAAAAAATAATACTAGCGATAATAACAGAGAAAAGCAAAGCAAAGCCTTTTTGTGATTGATACTTATCTCTATATAATTTTTGAAATATTTTTTTCATAATTAATACCAATTAAATAAATCTTCTGAAAATGAAACACTGTGTTCAACCGAACTCTGATACCAGTAGACTGTCGAAAGTATATGGATAGTGTCTTTATTATATGAAATAGTATTTATCACACGCCTAAAACCAGAATCAATATTTCCTGTCTGAGGATTAAAATTAAGTGAACTGTATTTTCCTTCAAGTAACCCTAGTTCACAATTATTTTTGTCTATACAAGAAAAAACATCATTATTCACATCAAAAGGAAAAGACAGGTCAATAAAACCACAGCCTTCTGCTTGGGAACATTTTTGATCTAATACTTTCTGAAATGTATCCCAGCCATTTGTTCCATAGAGCATATGATTGTCTCGTGTATTTCTGAAATATTCTATTCCCTCTTGAGCAAGATATGTTGCGACCAATTTATTTTTTGCAAAACTTGTTTGTGTTAAACCTTGTGAAAGAATGATCAACATTGCAAGCACAGATGCAGTAAAGATAGACAAAGCTACCAATGTCTCTACGAGGGTAAAACCATTATTATTTTTTTTAAATAATTTCTTCATATTAATTTGAATCTACATCCACAAGCCTCTGTGATACAGAAGATTCGAGTGAAAATGGAATTACATCCTCCTTATACTTTATAAATCCACTAAGTCTGATTATGACATATGGTTGTTGTCCATCTTTTGCAACACTTTCCTCTTCAGACCCGATAACATCGAAACCAGAACCGTAATCAAAAACAATTTCTGAAGAATTGAGTAATGTTGCATCAGTAATAGTACCAGTTGTTGATTTATATAAATTAACATGATGATCTGGGTCGGACTCTTCAACAAAAGCATAGAGCCATGTAGGATTGGACACATCGTTATGATTTTTAAAAGTTAATGTATACAAATCAGTATCTGATATGTTTCCATTATATTCTGTACCTGTTCTAATGTTTGTAGACATATCTTCCATAATAAAAGACAAGCTGTCCATAAGAGATCTTATTTTTTGATTTTTCTTATGCACAGAATTAGCATTGAGTAATGCTCCGATACCGATAATAATAAGAATTGTGAAAAGAGATATCGCTACCATAAGCTCGATAATCGTAAACCCAGAATTCTTTTTATTTTTTGCAAAAAAGTTTTTCATATTAATTGACTTCTATTTTACCTGAAGTAAATACACTTATAGTTTTCTTTAGACGACCTTCTGCATTTGAAATAGTGATCTGTGTTTTATATCCTACAGGTGAAGCATTGTCATAATCATACATAAAAGCACTCGTATTTGGTCTCGTAAAAACAATACTTATTGTTTTTGTATTACTATCACAGCTTGTAGACAGTGGAGTATTGAAGACACAGATATCAGTAATCATATTCCCTTTTTCTAAATTTATCTTCTTTAAACATTCAGTATCTGCGCTCAACTGACAGTTAATATCATACAGACCGTCATTAAGACTACTATCTAGAAAGTAAATAAACTGTGTTGGAGAAGATACATTAAAATAAACTCCGTAAGCTGGTTTCCAGGGTGTTTGAGATAGGTCGGACGGATTATAACTTGGATTGACTAGATTATTGACAATATGCGACGCCAAACCTTCTGCATTAGGAATCTTTCCAGAAACTGCACTTTTCTGAGCAGTGACTATTTGTAAAGCTATATCCTGAACTGTATTTTGAATATCAATTTGTTTTTCAAAATCTCCATACTTGAAAAGGAGTATCGAAGACATTGTACCGAAAATAGCGAGCACTACAATAAGCTCGACATAGGTCATTCCTCTATTCCATAAAATCTTTTTATTTTTTTGTGAAAAAAGTTTCATATGAGGAGGTTAAAATGTAAGATTAAAAAAATTAAGATTAAATAAAAACACGACAATAGTTCCTAGTACTAAAAATGGTGCAAAAGGTAATTCACTTTTTATTTTATATTTTTTTGAAAAAAGAAGTAAAAAGACACTGATAATTCCACCAATCCAAAAAGACATAAGTACTGCGGAGAAACCAACAGTTATGCCGAGCATCCAACCAAGTCCGAGTGCAAGCTTCGCATCACCAAAACCCATCCACGTCCCTCGAGAGACAAACCATAAAAATGCAAAAGGAAGTGCAAGGAGTGGACCAGCGAGAAATGCAGACAATGTCGGAATATGTAAACTTAGATTTTCACCAGAAAATAAAAATATTCCAGCAAAAGTAATAATACTAAAAATAAGAGACATAAGATCTGGGATTATTTTGTGTTTAATATCATATACTGATATGACTATAAGAATAGAGAAGAGCGTCGCATAGTAAGCAAGCAAAACAGAAAAATTAAATGTGTTATTCCAAAAAAGATCTTGATATTTTAAAAATATAACTGCAAAAATAAAACCAACAATCATTTCAACCATCGGATATTGAATAGAGATCTTTGATTTGCATCCTCGACACTTCCCTCCTTGAATAAGAAAACTACCGAGTGGGATGAGCTCGTACCAGCAAAGAGTTTTATTACAAGACATACAGGCTGACCTGCCACCGAAAGTTTTTTGTGTATTATAACGACAGATAACGACATTAAGAAAACTCCCAATCACAAGACCATAAATAAATAAAATAATAGTAATTGCCAAAGTCATAGTTTAATTATATCACATACACCAAAAACAAAAACACTCCGGAAAACCGGAGTGTTTTTTAAAAAATTATCTTTATGAACAAGAAACAGCAGCAACATCAATACCGCCTATTTCTTCTTTTGAAGTACCAGAAGAGTCAACACACCAGAATTTAGCTGGATCACTACTTAAAGGATGGTCTGCTACCCATGTATTAGCAGTAGCATTACATCCACTCATAGCAACACCACCAGGATAACTTGAAGCTGCCAATAATCCTGTTAAGCCTGTAGTATCACCAGATGGTGGATGACATACATCATTAGTACCAGCACTAACAGCATAACCATTATTCTCTGTGTAATATATCTCCGCTGCAGCACGAATACTTGAAAGTTGTGACTTTATTTTTGCATCATTACCTTTTGAACGAGCGCTGTTAAGTGATGCGAGGACGACTGACGCCAAAATACCGATGATGGCAACGACGACGAGAAGTTCGATCAATGTGAAACCTTTATTGTTATTTGATTTAAACATTTTCATAAATTTTAATTTTCTAATATAAATAATTCGACTTATTTGTAATTGTTTCCAATTGTTTTTAATACATCTATTATATCACTAATAAAGTAAATAAAACCATTCCCTGTGGAAATCTAATTTTACTGAATACTACCAGCGATATTATAAATAGGCACAAGGACAGATGTAAGGAGTACACCGACGCCGAAACCGAGGACGACGATCATCACTGGCTCGATCAATCCGACCAATGTATCGACAGCATCATCGACTTCACGCTTATAAAAAAGCGCTAATGTTTTCAAGATATTTCCAATAGACCCTGTCTCCTCTCCGACTCGCACCATCTGCACCAAGATACCCGGCATTTCTGAATGTTTCTCGAGTGAGTTTGAAAAAGAAAGTCCAGACTTTACTCCATCTGCAACTTCTTTCAAAATAGTTTTATACACCTGACTACCGACGACTGTAGAAGTAATATCAATTGCACGAACAATGGGAATACCTGAAGAGAGCATTGTGTCCATATTGTCTGAAATACGAGATAGGTAGAGTTTTGTGTAAAGATTGCCGACGACAGGAATAGATAATTTCATTCTGTCTAAATACATTTTTCCAGTTTCTGTCGAAGTTGCTCTCCAAGCCCAGATACCAGCAATAACGAGGAAGATAATAAAGATAAAACCGTAATGAACAAAAAAGTTTGATAAACCAATAATCACTTTTGTATAAAAAGGGACTTCTGTTCCTGAATCAGCGATGATTGCCGAAAGCTTTGGAATAACGATGACGAACATAAGACCCATCACGACAAAAAACGTGACGATGACGAATGCAGGGTAAATGAGAGCATTACGTGTTTTAGAATTCAATGAGTATTGTCGATCAAGATAATCTGCTAGATATGAGAAAATCTGACTCAACTTTCCTGATTCTTCACCAGCACGCACCATATTTACATAAAAATCAGAAAAAACATCATCGTGTTTTGAAAGCGCTCCTGAAATAGAAATACCACTCTGTAAATCATCGGTGATTTGATTTAATTTTGTACGGAGCAATTTATTTTCGGAATTTGCTGCAAGCATCGAGAAAGCCTTGAGCGCAGAGACTTGTGCTTCAAAGAGTGTAGAAATCTGGCGAGAAAGTATAACGACATCTTTACCAGAAATCTTTTCAAAAAAAGAAATTTGAAGAATTGTTTTTTTCTCTCCTTCCTCTTTGATAGAAAGGACGATCAGCCCGCGCCTCTGGAGACCAGAAATAGCAACATCTTTACTCGGTGCATCGATCGAACCTTCTTTATTTATTCCTTTGTCATCTACGACTTTGTATTTAAAAAGCATATATTATAAAAGCCTCTCTAGGCCTTTTGGATTAAGTGAATATTGATAAGCTGACTCTATTGATATCTCCCCTGCACGGACAAGATCGATAAGTGATCTATTGAGATCTACCATACCGTGTTCAGAGCCAGTTTCGATAACGACATCTATTTCATTTGTTCTTTTTTCACGGATCAAATTTGCTACAGCATTGTTGTTGAGTAATATTTCATAGGCTGGTACGAGACCTCCAGCGATTCTCGGAATAAGACGCTGAGAGAAAATACAAAGCAAACTCGATGCAAGCTGAATACGAATCTGGTCCTGCTGATTTCCTGGAAATGAATCAATAATACGGTCAATTGCTTGTGAAGCATTATTTGTATGAAGAGTTGATAAAACGAGGTGACCAGTTTCTGCAGCAGTAACTGCTGTACCAATCGTTTCTATATTACGCATTTCACCGATCATAATAACATTCACATCTTCACGAAATGTTGATTTAAGTGCAACCTGAAAATCTTCTGTATCAATACCGACTTCACGCTGATCGATAATTGCTTTATTTGGTGTATAAATGTGTTCTATCGGATCTTCAATAGTTATGATATGCCTTGCCTCTTCATTGTTAATGAGATTAATCATCGAAGCAAGTGTAGTGGATTTACCTTGACCAACAGATCCAACACAAAGAAAAAATCCTTGTTTCTTACGAGTAAGTTCTGCGATAATCGGTGGAAGGCGCAATTCTTCAAGAGTTTTAACTTGTGGAATGAGACGCATAGCGAGGCTAATACTTCCCTTTTGAAAAAAAGCATTACAACGAAAACGAGCTTCTCCACGAAAATCATAAGAGAAATCCATTTCTTGTTTCTCCATAAATTTTTTCAATTTTTCTTTATCTACAATAAGAGAAAGAAGTCCCATCATATCATCACGCGAAAGTTCCGGATACTTGAGGAGAAAAGTAAGTTCACTCATCACTCTGACTGCGGGACGACGACCGACACCTAAATGCAGGTCTGAACCAGACTCCCTGATAACTGTTAAAATAAGTTCTTCAAGTGTTTTTTGATAATCCATATTATACTTTTATTTTTTATTTACAATTTCTAATACTTGAGCAACAACTTCTGCTGGAGTATTGCTTGCTTTGATGATATATCCAGAAGCACCGAGTTTGAGTCCTGTATCAATATCTTCTTGTTGACCTTTGTTTGATAGGACAATTTTTATTGCAGTCGGAGCAATATTCCCTTCGCTCATTTTTTGCATCATTTGAAATCCATCCATCTCTGGCATCATAATGTCGAGAAGAATGATATTTGGGATGAGACCTTTTTGTAATTTTTCTATTGCTTCTTTTCCATTAAATGCAGTTGATACTTCAAAATTATTTTGAGTAAATTTCAAAGCATACATATCGATAAGGAAAGCGTCGTCGTCAACTATTAAGATTTTCATTTTTGATGTTTCCATAACTCTTTTATTATATCAAATAATCTGATAAAAAGTGCAAATTAATCAATATCACTAGTAAAATTGTACACTTCTTGGAACGGTATCGTACCTTCTATAGACTTAAGCATTGCATCTTCTTGCATAGTCATCATGCCGTTTTTACGGGCTACTTTGTAAATCTCAGCACCTACAGGATTTTTAAGGATAACTTGTTGCATTTCTTTATCAACTTTAAACATTTCAAAAACAGCAATACGTCCACGTGTCCCTGACGGGCATTCTGCTGATGGCACAGTTTCGTAATATTGATCAGTCAGTTTAATATCTTTTTTAAATTCTTCTGGTAGGTCGGAGAGTGATTTTTCAATCTGTCCTTTAATAATTGGGTCCATTGGTGAAAGCTTTTTAGAACTTTCACACGTGAGACGCGCAAGGCGTTCAGCCATAGAAAGTATAAGTGTTGGTGCAATAAGATACGGATCGACTCCCATATCGACAAGTCTCGGTACAGCACCGATCGCATTGTTGGTGTGAAGAGTTGAAAGAACAAGGTGACCAGTAAGTGCTGCTTGAATCGCAAGCTGTGCTGTTTCCTTGTCGCGGATTTCTCCTACAAGAATAATATCTGGGTCTTGTCGCAAAATAGAACGAAGTCCCGAAGCAAAATCGTAACCGATCTCAGGCATCATTTGTGATTGGTTGATATCAGGAATATGATATTCGACTGGATCTTCGAGGGAGACGATATTTCTCTTTTCTTTATCGAGTTCGTTTATCATAGAATAGAGCGTTGTTGATTTTCCAGATCCTGTCGGACCAGTGATGAGAATAAGCCCATATGGTCTGCTGATAGCTTCACGAACCATATCGAGATTCCTTTTTGAAAGACCAAGCGCATCGAGTGATTTGACTCCGCGATCAGAATCCAAAATACGCATCACGACTTTTTCTCCATAATACGCAGGCATCGTCGAAACACGAAAATCTATTTTCCTACCATCGATACTCATTGAGAAACTTCCGTCTTGAGGTTTTCTCTTTTCATCGAGGCGGAGTTTTGAAAGGATCTTAATACGAGAAACAATACCATTGTAAATATTTGGAGGAAGCACGATAGTCGTGTGAAGCGTCCCATCGACACGATAACGAACTTTTACTTTTTCTCCATTAAATTCTATGTGAATATCAGAAGCACCACCTTCAATAGCATTACGAAGTATGACTGCAACTATTTTTATTACTGGAGCACTTTCGACAATTTTTGCTTCATCATTTGACTTGAGATCTTTCAAACTCTTGTCTAGAGACAAATCACCGAGATCTTTTATGTCTGAAGTATCCTCATCATCAAATTTATCCAAATTTTCTGTAATACCACCGACGATGCCTTTATAATTTTCCATTATCTTTTGATAATCTATTTTTGAGATAAGGAAAATCTTAAAAGGTATATTTAATTTTGCTGAAATAAATTGCAATGCATCCATCGACTGAATATTTTCTGGATCAGTGATACCGACTTCAAGTACTCCGTCGGCCATAGTAATAGGAGCAAAATGATAATGTGTTGCAGAATCTTCTGGTATATATTTGAGTGCTTCAAAAGAAAGAGATTTTGTTGATATTTTTTTAATCGGAATAGAAAAAAACTCACCTTTTATTTTTAGAGCTTCATCAAGATCAACACCGAAATCAGGAAGTGCATCTTCAATTTCACCAGCATATTTTTCATCTGCTTTACTTTTAATTTGAGCTATTTGGCTTTCTTGTATCAAGCCTTTTTTAGCAAGTTCTTCTAGGAAACTCATAATTAATTACCTTTTGTAGGTGTTATTGTGATGGTCGGTGCTTTTTGTTGAGGTAATACAAAATCAGTAGACGCTGTATCAGGAGATGTTGTCGTATCAACAGTGATATCTGGAGTAGTCGGTGTTGTTGTATTTATTTGTACAGACTCCACTGGATCAACACCGATTGGAGCAAAAGGATTTGGTCGTCCTTCGTTACCATCTGGTATGAGTACGATAGTAGAGTTTTGTAATGTTGCAAAAGCTGGATTCTTAAATATTTCTTGATTGAGATTAATTTTCTTAACACTAAGAAGTATTGTCAGAAAATCTTGAGGAACAGCATTTGATGGAGTAGCTGATTGTGTTGTGTTTTGGGTAACAGGAGTAACTACTGGTATAGTCCCGTCTTGTTTGAAAAAGTAAAAATACACACCGAAACCGATTCCTGCCAAGATGATGAGTATTACAAATGTTTTAATGATTGAAGACATAATGATTAATTTTTAAGCCAGTATGTTTTTATTTTTACTGTATATTTATAATTATCAGATTGACTCTGATTCTGTGAAAGTGCCAAACCTTGCGTTACGCCACCTTCGGAAGAAAATTCTATAGAAGCAACATCGACAATCCGAAGATTCTTCTCAAGGTCTCCAATGAAACGGTTGAAATTTGCATATGAACCTTGTGTCGAAAATTGCAGATCCCAACTGCCATATTCCCTTCGTGATGCAGCATTCTTATCTACAATTTTTGCACCAGAAGTAGTTTTTGTTTTATCATCTTCTGAGCTATATTTCACATCCCTAAGAGACATATTGTATGGTGATGCTATTTTTTCAATTTCAAGTATAAGACGAATATTATCTACACTGTCAGGTAAGAGTACAGCAAGTTTATCGAGGTCTTCTTTTGACATTGCATTATATTTTGTTACTAATTTATCACGCTCCTGTTCAAGTGCTTTTGAATTGGAAAGTGCTTGGTCATATGAATCAGATTGTACACGCAATTCTTGAATGTGATTATAGGCAGGACTTAAAAACATGAAAAATCCTGCAACTGCGACACCTATTAGAATAATTGGAAGTACGAATCTCATATTAATTTAATGTATTTGTTTTTATGAGCTGTTGATAATTTACGAAATCTGGATTAACTGAAAAATCTAAGTCAAAAATAACATTGCCTTTACTGTCGAGGGATAAATTTGAAAATACTGGATCGATAATGTTTTTATCTTTATTAAAAAGGTCTGCTTGGAGTGCTACGGCACGGTAATTGACTGCTTGCCCACTCATTTTGATTGCAATTTTTGCGTCACCTGACTCATTTTGTACATAACTAAATTTTGTATATCTTATTGTTTTTAAAGTAACATTTTGAAGGGCTTGAAAAATAGGAGAAATAGCCAAGTGCTTGGAGAGAATCTGTGTTGATGCATTAAGGCGTTTATCGAGTTCCTGAAGCTCAACTATTTTTTTTCCTTCAAAACGATTTGATGCTAAATTGAGCTCGTTTTTCATACTATCAACTTTCTTTTGCAAAACATCTTGGTAAAGATAAAGACTACCGTATGCAATACCGACAGAAAGAAAAACAAAAATAGACAAAACCAAAAGAAAGCTCGTTGGGCGAGCTTTAACAGTCCGAGTGTCGGCGACTGGTGCTTTTGGTATAAATGATGTTTGAAAATTTTGCTCCATTAATTATTTTGCTATATTTTTCTATTCCTTTATATTATCTCATTGCAATTTTCGAAGTGCAAGACCTAGAGCCACTGCAAACTCAGGTCCGGTCGCAAGTAAAACTTTTTCCAAGAATGCTGGCGCACCAACTTTTGAAAAAGGATTACCTACTTCTATTTCTACAGGAAAAGCACTCATTGCCATTTCTTTAAACCCTTTGAGTTGTGAACCTCCGCCAGTCAAAATAATCTTGCTGATAGTCTTGTTGTATTTCTTCTCGTAATTTAATAATACACTATTCGTTTCAGAAAAGACATAATCAATGTGTATTTTTATAATGTCTGCGAGACTTTTTTCTACAGGATTGTCGAACATACCATATTCTTTTTTCATTTCTTCTGCTTTTGTAAAAGGAATACTCAAAGATTTTGAAATTGATTCAGTAACCTCTGCCCCACCACGATTTATCGTATGGAAACTTTTTACAGAACCGAATTCGATAATAGAAATTTTTGTTTTGTATGCACCGAAGTCGAGCATAAGCACTGGTGAGAGTTCGTGTTCAAAATTTGCACGGACAGAAGAAAAAATCTCAAGCTCAAAAAAACCAGCATCGAAACCACATTGCTTCACGATCGTCTGATATTTTGAAATTGCATCATTTTGAATAGCGACGACGAGGACTTCTATTTTCTCTGCTTCTTTTACAGGAAGATCGGGATTATTTGATTCCTCGAAAGATGCCTCTTTTTTTGGAAGAACGAACCAGTCGAGCGAGACTTCGTCGATCGGCACAGGAATATATTTTCTAGCTTCAGTCGGAATAATCGCTTTTAATTCACTTTCTTTAACTGTCGCAGGAAGCTCAACGAGGAAAATAAGGCTTGATTGCGAAGGAATAGAAAGGGCTGATGCTGTTGTTGTAACGCCTGACTGTTTCAAAACTTCTTTCAAAGCTTCTATAGTCTTATCGATTTCGAGATTTGTGACTTTACCAATTTCAAGATCAGCGTACGGACCAAGTGCAATAGAGCCATATGTTTCAAGTACAGCTCTACCACCTTTCTTTTTTATTTGAACAATTTTAATAGCTGAAGTACCGATATCAATACCGACAGCACTATCTGATGATGAACTAGAAGCAAACATATTTTTGCCCATATCTACTATTTTTTGAAAAGGGTTATCCATTGGAAAATTTAAAATTATGATAAAATACTATACAAGTATACCATATATGACTTTTTTAGACACTATCTTAGACCTTATTTTTCCTGTGAATTGCGTCGCCTGCGGCAAAAAAGGGCAAGATTTCTGTTTGAGTTGTCTTTATGAATCTCGCCCAGCTGAAAGAGAGACGAGTTCTTGGATTTATCCCCTCTTCGACTACCGCCACCCACCGATCAAGAAAGCGATCTGGCTTCTCAAATACAAAGGCAAGCGTAGGCTCGCGGAAATTTTCGGTGAAGTCATATACGGCAGGATTTCGGAAGAACTCTCCGAACTTGCAGTATTCGAAAATTTCCGCGAGCCGATACTCATCCCCATTCCCCTTTCATCCAAAAGAATGCGCGAGCGCGGATTCAACCAAGCCGAGCTCATCTGCAGGAAAATAAAAAAAATGGATACAGAAAATGTTTTCACATTAGAAAATAATATTCTCATCAAACCGAAAGATACAAAACATCAAGCGCAAATTGAAAATAGAAGTGAAAGATTGAAAAATCTCACTGGTTCATTTGCAGTACAGCAAAAACAAAAAATACAAGGGAGAAATATCATTCTCATAGACGACGTCACTACTACCGGCGCAACATTTAATGAAGCGAAGAAAATATTAAAAGCCAACGGAGCTAAAAAAGTCATCGCATTTGCCGTGGCACACTAGTATTTACTTTTAAAGTAAATCTGGTATAATCAAAGTAAATCAATTAATTCTTTAAAGATGACAAAGATATCAGAAGTACTCGGGTTTTTGCAAAATCCAATGTCTGGAACTTTTGTCAGTTATGAAAATAAGGATGAGAACCAAACAGGACACTCATCTTCTTTCACAATAAAATGTAAATCAGATGCCAATCATCTATCTATAGAATTTATGTCACCGGAGGATTTAGAGAAACATGTAAAATTTTTACAGAAAGAAGAAGAATGCTTTCTGACGATAATAAAAATCGGCAAAACAAAAGAAAGCCTAAAGGTAGATCTATTGGAACTGATTATAAACCTCAAATGTAAGTACAAATCATTTGAGAACAACATTTTACTCATAACTGTCCAAAATTGCTGGGTAAATCAAATTGAAGTACAAAAAGACTAATTGCAAAAACAAAAAAAGAAGCAACTCGATAGAGTATGCTTCTTTTTATTTTAACTTGATTTATTTTGCGGAACCGGTGAGATTCGAACTCACGGAGCCTTTTACAGCTCGCCTCCTTAGCAAGGAGGTACCTTAAACCACTCAGACACGGTTCCATACTGCATTACCGCTTTGACTTTATCATATTCAGCGCTATTTTTCCATAAACGATAAAATGCTACAATATAATTATGTTATTTAGGAAGCGCACAAAATCTGGAGAAAACACAGACGAAGAAAATGAAAGATTAAAAAAGTTACTGAATGCCAAATCAGAAATGGTTTCTTTGGGTGCACATCAAATACGCACCTCCCTCTCTGCGATCAAATGGATCATCAAGATGTTCCTCGACGGCGACTTGGGCAAGCTCACAGCCGAACAGGAAAATTTATTACGCAAAGCGTATGACGGCAATGACAAAGCGATCAATCTTGTGAGTGAAATCCTCTTGGTCAATAAATCCGAAGAAGTTGTCGAGAAAAAATATATTTTTGAAAAAGCAAATATTATCGAAATGATCGAAAACACTATTTTTGATTTCTCTGGCGAGTCACTCTGGCGTGGTATTGAAATTATTTTACTTAAACCTCAAACACAAGTACCTGAAATAAAAATCGATAAAGAAAAAATCCTCGTTGTCCTGCAAAATTTAATAGAAAATGCCATCAAGTACAGCAAGTATCACGGAAAGATTTTCGTCGCAGTGAAAACTGAAGATAAAAACATAGAGATCTCTGTCAAAGATGCAGGTATCGGAATATGCGAAGAATCCAAAGCAAAAATATTTGAAAAGTTCTATCGTACAGAAAATGCACAGAAAAAAGAAGCGATGGGTTCTGGTATCGGATTATATACAACAAAGAAAATTGTCGAAGATCATGGCGGTAAAATATGGTTCGAATCAAAAGAAAACGAAGGTGCGACCTTTTTTGTGTCTTTACCACTCTCAAGATAGCTCACTTGCGAGGCTTTTGTGATGTAGTACAATATACGTATGTCCAAAAAAATACTTATAATCGAAGATGATTTATTCCTACAAGGCTTGGAAGTTACCAAGCTCAAAAAAGACGGCTACGAAATAGAGACTGCAGTAAATAGTGTGGAAGCTTTTAAAATTTTAGAAAAAATGAAACCAGATATGATTCTTCTCGACCTTCTCCTCCCTGAAGTCGACGGCTTTATGATCCTCGAAAAAATCCGCGAGAACAAAGATATGGTCACGACTCCAGTCATCGTCTTTTCCAACCTATCCGAAGATAAAGACATCAAGCGTGCACAGAAGCTCGGCATAAGTGAATTCATGGTCAAATCCAACTTCACACTCGATGAGCTCACCAAAAAAATCAAAGACCTCATCGGTGCGTAAATAAAATGCAGCTGCATGACAAACTAGAAGAGACATTTCGTCTCGATCTGAATCAAAAAAAAGCGCTCAGGAAACTCGGGCTTTTTTCTGTGCATGATCTGCTCTTCTACTTCCCGCTTCGCTATTCTGATATGAGCCAAATCAAGCAGATTAAAGACCTGCAAGTCGGTGAGAGTGCAACAGTCTACGGAAAAATCTCAAAACTAAAAACAAAGAAAGGTTTTAAATCAAAAATCCCGATGGGCGAAGCCGAGATAGAAGATCTTTCTGGTAAAATAAAAATCATCTGGTTCCACCAAGCATACCTCGCCAAAATGATCCGTGAAGGTGATAATGTAAAACTTACAGGCAAAGTGACCGAGAGCAAGAGTGGCACATACCTTGCCAATCCAGAATTTGAAAAGACGCCAAACCTCCCTATCGACTCGCACGATACTTTATTTAAAAAAGAAAATTCAGAAGACAATGGTCTTTCATATCCTATTTATCGAGAGACAAGTGGTATTACATCCAAATGGTTCTATTACACGATAGAGAAAATATTCAATGCAGGCGCCTTGCGAGAAATTGAAGATTATATACCTGAAGAAATAATAGAAAAATATCATCTACCGAGCTTGAAAACTGCGCTCATTTGGATCCACACACCAAAGAATCAAAAAGATTCTATGTCCGCTCGCAAGCGTTTTGCATTTGAAGAAGTATTTTTCATCCAGCTCAGACGTCAGCAGGACAAACGAGAATATAAAAATAATAAATCTTTTAAAGTAACAACAGAAGATGCACTCGTGCAGGAATTCTTGAAGCGCTTCCCTTTCGAACCGACAAAAGGACAGACGGATGCGATCGCAACAATACTCAAAGATATGTCTCTCGACCAACCAATGTCTCGCCTACTCGAAGGCGACGTCGGCTCAGGGAAAACAGCCGTCGCTGCGACAGCTGCATATAGCGCCGTGACGCAACGGCCGAATGGCCAAAATTTCGGCAATCTTCAAGTCGCCTACATGGCGCCGACTGAAATTCTCGCGACCCAACATTTCGAAAGCTTCATAAAATATTTCCGTCATCTACCGATCAACATCGGGCTTATCACTGGTTCTGGTTGTAGAAAATTTCCATCAAAAGTAAATCCTGATGGTTGGACAAACATTTCTCGTAGTCAGCTTTTGAAATGGACAGCAAATGGCGAGATGCCGATATTGATCGGCACGCATGCGCTCATCCAAAAATCAGTAAAATTTAAAAATCTTTCGCTCGTCGTCATCGATGAACAACATCGTTTCGGCACGATGCAAAGGAGGAATTTAGTTCGCAAAGATGCAAATGGAAATATCAGTGCTCCACACCTGCTTTCAATGACGGCGACGCCTATCCCTCGCACGCTTGCGCTCACGATCTACGGCGATCTCGACCTTTCTCTTCTCGATGAAATGCCGGCAGGTAGGAAGCAGGTCATTACCGAGATCATCACTCCCGACAAGCGTGACGAAACATATGAAAAAATAAAAGTAGAAATGGCAAAAGGCCGGCAGCTCTACGTCATCTGCCCACGCATCGACGAGCCTGATCCGGAAAAAGAAACAGCGCTCAATATGAAGTCAGCCGTTGCCGAAGCGAAGCGCCTCAAGAAAGAAGTGTTCAAAGATTGCGAGATCGATGTGCTCCACAGCAAGATGACCAAACAAAAAAAAGAAGATGTTATGGCTGATTTCAGTGAAGGCAAGATCGATATCTTGGTCGCCACGTCTGTCGTCGAAGTCGGAGTGAATGTTCCCAACGCAACGATCATCATCATCGAAGGTGCAGAACGATTCGGCCTCGCCCAGCTTCACCAGCTCCGCGGGCGCGTGATCCGAAGCAATGACCAAGCATATTGTTATGTATTTGCTGATGCAAAAACAGAAAAAACAATGCAAAGACTCAAAGCATTAAAAACTGCAAAAAACGGCTTTGAACTTTCCGAGCTCGACTTATCACTCCGTGGAGCAGGTGAACTCTCGGGTGCGAAGCAATGGGGCATCACCGACCTCGGTATGGAAGCGATAAAAAATATAAAAATGGTAGAAGCCGCCCGCAATGAAGCAACAAATCTCATTTCCTCCGATCCAGACCTGCACGACTATCCCCTCCTCAAAAAAATACTTTCCACAAAGCATCTAGAATTGCATTTTGAATAGAAAAAGAGCAGTATGTTTTAAACACACTGCTCTTAAAAAAATTATTTACCTTTACATGATTCATCTTTATTTTTAAGTTCAAGAATTTTTATTTCTTGATGAATTGTTGGATTAGAAAGTTTTTCTATTAAACTATCTTCAAGTTCACCAAAAACACTTCCGGTCCGCCACACAACAAGAAACATAATAAAAGCAAAAAACAATGAAAGTGGTAATGCAGCAAGAGCTGCTTGTTCCCAGGTTGAAGGTAAAAAGTTTTTAAACAGATAACACGAGAACACGAAGAACCCTAGTAGACTTAAGAACCCAGCCTTTAATCCTTTAACTAAAGATTTATTTTTCATTTTTAAAGAAATTATGACCCCTTAAAAGGAATCTGATTTAACATTATATTTTTCTATTCAGTCAAATAATACTATCTTTTCTGTAATAAGTCAATTATTTCTCAATATTCACTTTAAATCTCAACGCGTCTACTTTTACTTCTTCCCCATCATTAGATTCAAACTTTATTCCACTGACCAAGATAGTCTTCTTGAAATCAACTTCGAATTTTTTGATGAGATTTTTTCCAGCTTCGTCTGTGTCGATAGAAAGTGAAATGACATCCGAAGGAGTAAGTTCTGCTTTCTTGCGCATATCTTGAATAGCACGCACGAGCTCGCGATAATTCCCCTCTTCTTTTAGCTCAGCTGTTATTTCCACATCGAGTACTACGTCATTTTCTAATTTTTCATCAAATGAAATTTCTTTTACATTCACTTCGTCTTTTATAAGTTCTAAGTATGATGCTTCAAGTGGTGCACTCTTTACTGTAAGCTTTGCAAGTGGCTGACGCACAGCTATCCCCGCCTTCTGGCGTTCTTTGAGCGCAGAAGAAACGATATCTCGAGTCTTTTGCATATTTTCTAAAACTGGATTGGTATTCTCTTTTCTAAAAAGATTTCTCAAACTGAATTTTTTGACAGCTTTCGGCCATTCACTCAAATGTACACTTTCTGCATCTTTTTCAATTTTTAATTTCTGCCAAACTTCTTCAGAGATGAAAGGTGCAAATGGTGCAATGAGCTGTGCTAAATTTTTCAAAACAAAATACAAAGTCTTTTTTGCATTTTCATCTCCATCTTTTATTCTTTCTCGTGAACGGCGCAAATACCAAGTGGAAAGGTCATCGATGAAATCTCGAAATCCTCGAGCAGATTCAAAAACTTTGTAACTGTCCATAT
>JAZKCM010000004.1:0-6919 GCA_040388095.1 Patescibacteria group bacterium
GTCGTGTGAATTCTTCAAGTCGGAGGAGTATCCACTGATCCAAAACATTTTGAGAATTCGGTTTTTCATTATTTTCTAGTTTTTTATCTCTGTAGAGTTCGTAGAAAGAAAGTATATTGCCAAATAAGGTGAAAATCTTCCCATGAAGTTCACGTACGACTTTCTCATCATAATTTTTACTGTCCCCTGGCGAAGTCACTGAATACATCCACATACGCACCGTGTCCGCTCCCCATTTATTCATCTCTTCCCACGGATCGATAACATTACCTTTTGATTTGGACATCTTCTGTCCCTGCGCATCGAGCAAATGTCCGAGACAGATGATATTTTTTACAGGAGTTTCTTTATCAAAAAGTGCTGCGACAGCGACGAGTGTGTAGAACCACCCGCGAGTCTGGTCTATCGCTTCCGATATAAAGTCAGCTGGGAAATATGCCGGCTTATTTTTTTCACCCTCAAAAGGAAAATGATCTTGAGCATATGGCATAGCTCCAGAGTCGAACCACACATCCATGACTTCTGGTGTACGCGTCATTATTTCTCCGTTATCTTCAAGAACTACTTGATCGATGTATGGCTTATGAAAATCGAGTTCGAAATTATCATTATGTGGAAGTGGTACGAAATCAAGCTCTTTAATTTCTGCATTCTGGAAATAATGAAAATCTTTTACATCGCGAATCATCGCAAGTGATTCTTCGACATTTTTCGCTTGTGCTCCCGCAAACAAAAGCCACGCTGGTCCACCATGAGTCACAAATAAAATATTTTTATCTTTATATTTTTCTTCTACTTCATACACAAATGCAGTCATACGATTCTTTACATCTTGATATGATTCATCTTCTGCTATATGAGAATTAAAATTCTCAGAAGTTTTTATATGAGATTTATGATATTCATCCCAATTTTTTCCGTCAAAAGATTTTATTCCCATTTCACGAAGTCTTTCATCCACAATGACATTTTCTTTTCCTAAACCAAGTTTCTCACGCATGATTTCTGCTGTCTCAAGAGTACGAATAAAGTCTGATGTAAATATCAAATCAATATTTTTATCTTTCATACTTTCTGCAGATTTTCCTGCTTGTGCAATACCATCAGCATCTAAGTGCCATTCCCCATTAGGAATCGAACAAATAATACTTTTTTTATTTGCTTCTGTCTCGCCATGACGCATCACGAAATAATTATTTCCACTTTTCTTTGTATATTTTTTCAAATCCGCAAGCGAGCCGACTACTTTATAACTTCCATCAGCTTTCTGCCATACAGGCAACGGCGTTCCCCAATATCGTTCGCGAGAAATAGCCCAGTCCTTGATACCACGAAGCCATTCACCAAAACGCCCTTCTTTGATATGCGACGGTTCCCAAGAAATATTTTCATTGCTCGCGATTAGTTTGTCTTTTATTTTAGAAACTGCGAAATACCAAGAGTCTCGGGCGTAGTATAGAAGCGGGGTTTTACAGCGCCAGCAGTGAGGATAATTGTGCTCGTATTTTTCTTTTTTGAAAAGTAATCCGCGATGAGCGAGGTCTTTGATAATATCAATGTCGAAGTTTTCGTCTTTCACAAATCTACCTGAAAGTGGCTCGATTGCTGGTAAAAATATTCCTGTAGTATCTACAGTGTGCACTTTTGGCAAATTGTTTTTTGTCGCAAGGTCGAAATCGTCCGCGCCATACATCGGAGCGATATGCACGATACCTGTACCATCAGTCGTCGTCACGAAATCCCCAACGTATATTTTATGTGCATTTAGTATTTTTTCTTTTTCACTTGGAGAGTAAAGAGCTGATGCGTCATAAATTTTCTCATACTGCATACCAGCCATTTCATTTCCTTTATGTTCAGCAATTATTTCATATGGAGTCCCCAAGACTGAAAGTCTGTCTTTCGCCAAGACAAAAATTTCTTCGCCGACTTTTGCTTCGACGTATGTGACATCAGCGCCGACAGCAAGAGCGACATTCCCTGGAAGTGTCCAAGGTGTCGTTGTCCAAGCGAGAAAATATGCTTTAGGAAATCCTACGATCGGAAATTTTGCAATCACTGACAAATCTTTTATATCTTTGTATTCTTGCGCTAGTTCATGAGAAGAAAGTGCTGTACCACAACGAGCACACCAAGGCACTATTTTATAATCCTTATACATCAGCCCTTTTTTATTTGCATGATCGACGATATTCCAAAGACTTTCTATGTACGAATTGTCATATGTGTAATAAGCATTATCAAAATCCACCGAGAAAGCCATACGTTCAGAAAATTGTTTCCAAAGCCCGATGTATTCATGCACGCTATCTTTGCATTCTTTGTTGAACTTCGCGACACCGTATTTTTCAATTTCTTTTTTTGAGTTAAGCCCTAATTTCTTTTCTATCTGGAGCTCGACAGGAAGACCGTGCGTATCCCAGCCTGCTTTTCGGCGGACATGATAGCCTTGCATCGTTTTATATCGAGGAATCACATCTTTGAAAGCACGAGCTTCGAGGTGATGAAGAGCCGGTTTTGCATTCGCTGTCGGTGGACCTTCGAAAAAGACAAACTCACCATTTGGTGATTCTTTTTCCGAAGATTTTTCAAAAGTTTTATTATCACGCCAAAACTGCAAAACTATTTCTTCACGAAGTGCTGTTTCTGATTTAGTTGTTTCCTTTTTTTCTTCCATAAAATTTTATTGATTAATTAAAAATAAAAAAACTCGTCCCCGTACAACAATTAAAATTGCTATACAAGGACGAGTTTCTCGTGGTACCACCTTGCTTACTTCTCATTTACTAGGTTCTACTCCCCGAAGGTTTCTTCCCAAAGCTCCAGGGTGATTTCCCTTTCAACGCTTGTATATGTATCATACTTCATTTATAAAAAAAGGCAAATAAAAAAACCTCGCTATATTAACGAGGTTTTTATTTAAACTTTTTTATTTTTTCCAACTCTTTCTTTTAACTCTCTTTGTGATTCCCTTTTTGGGACGCAACACTTGTTCGTAATACTTCTTACAGTATTCATACATAATAAATTCGTTAATTGCATCTTTGGAAACCACATTCCAAATTGACCCGGATAAAATAGGTTTTTTTACATCAGTATCAATAGGACAAGACCAAAATAATTCTCCATCAATTCTCTGTAAATCCATCAAAACACTAGCTTCTTCAGACAATGGACGGTTTTCCAATAAACCAGTAAAAAATTCTGCAAGATTGGAAATCTTACGAATAAAATTTTCCATAAAGATTTTCCTGCGATGAATTTGAATAGAAAGTTTACGTTTTACAATTCCACCAGAAATGATTATCCACCCACTTCCACCTTTCGTAGTAAATTCTCCATACTTTCCAAGTTTTGGATTAAATGAAGTGTGGATCACGATACTATATCCGTCTGGAAAACAGATATAGTACGAAGTTTGTCCCAGTGTTTGTTTCAATCGTTTCGCTTCGGGTTCAGTTAGATTAAATCGTATAATCCATTGATTTATTACCCTTTGTGTCAATAAGCGCAAGCCTATTTTTCGAAGATTTTTATCCAATTGCTTAAATGTTATCGCATCTTTTCTAGATTTAGATAATACATACTTTCTTTTTACTACCATTTTCTTTTGTTTTTAATGAGTGAATATTTTATATTTTCTAGATATATTTATAGCAGAAAAAACTAGCTTTGTCAAAATTAGTAAAAAAATAGCCATCATTTAAGACAGCTATTTAATACTACTTTTATTACAGATTAAAAACATGCTCTGCGATTTTTCCCTGAAGTTTTAGAGCACCTTTATATTTAGATCCTTTAAAGGTGTTTAATTTCATTATTCTTGTACTTTCATCAAATTCGAATTTTAATTCACATGAATCTTCTCTTAAAAAAGAACAAGTAAAATGTTCTTTTCGATACTGTACTTCGATACAATATTCATCAAAACTTATTTTTGTATCTCTCCCCTCAAAAAAGGAGTAGAAAATAATACCGGTCATCACCATTCTTTCTTTGATTGAGTAATCAGGGACATTACTTCTAAATCTTAAGTAATGTTCAAGTTTTTCCATTTTTTCTTTCTTTAAGTCGTGCAAGATTTCTTCAATACTTCGACTTACATGTCGATTCAAAATATTTTCAACAGTAAGTTTTAAATATTGGATACCAAGCTGAGTTGACCTAACTACTCTGTAATCAGTTTTCTGGCCTCTAATTTCATTGATTTGATAAATATTTTGGGGATTTTCTCCTCGTGTCATCAAAAAAATATAATTGACACCGTAGTCAACATCATTAAAAATGGCATAGTTATTGAACAACTTTTCTTTTCCAAAGAATAAGGTAAACAAAGAAAAAATATCACTTGGATATCTTTCCGGATTTTTAAGGAAATCTGGATTCTCTTCAATCAACGCTTGAAAAAAATGACTTTTCCTGTGAGCATTTTCATCTGGTAGCATGAGTACAAGTTTTTATTGTGAAAGAATTTACGTTCTCAAGGCCTTTTGCCTCTTCATTTTTATTTTAATATATTTAGAATTTTTGTCAAAAGGTAATTTAAAGATGGAGAATTATTATTTACTAATCACAACAACGTTTGTATAACCTTTTTTATTGTCAGCATAATTTTCATCAACCATAGTATATGGTTTTCCATCTTTATCTTCAAAAACACCATAAGAATATACACCAGTATCTTCAAGCATCAGCGTTTTGATGAGTTGTCCTCCATTTTCACTCTTGAGATTCAAAGCCATATCAAGGAAATCGTTCAAGGTTATTTTCTCACTGCAATTCAATACAAATTTCTTTCCATCTTTCGTTTCACAAATTGCTCTATATTCAAATTTATCTGGACTACTTGAAGTCATTTTTTTCTCTCCATTCCAAATAGCCGGAATCTGCTGAAAAAGAGACCCTTGTTCTTGTTCAGCTTTTTGTACGAGATTCTCTGCAGCGCCTCTATCAAAATTTTCCTGAGCATCTTTCAGTCGAAGTAGCTCAATATTTCCGTCAGGTGTAATGTACACGAAACCAGACCATTTTGAAAAATTTTGTTCACCAACAGAAATACCTTCTTCGAGTGCAACACCTTCAATATTATTTGATGGAGATTTATATGCGCCAGCAAAAGCAATAACAAAATCCTTACCCTTACTTTCTACAATTCTACGTATTTTGTCATAATTTATTTCTGGAGAAAATGCTTCTGGGTGTAAATCATTCGACAGAAACTCTGCTTTTGTTTTCCCTTCTTCAAAATAAAAAAGTGAAGCAACTATCTTTTCATGACTATTCATAGAACCAACAACGAAATCACGCTGGAAACCATTTGGCATGTTTTGATCCTTATTATGTTGAATATGGGAATTTTCAATCTGGTTTTTGTCTGGTGACTGAGGAACTTGCCCTTTTACTTCCGTTGCATTTAAAACAATACTTGTCGCAAGTACTGCAGTTCCTCGTTCAAACATTTTCTTTAAGTTCATATAGTTTAAGACTACTACATCCTCTCCGGTAAAGAAATCCCTAAGAGTTCTAGGCCGTTTTTGATGACTTGTGCAACAGATTTTGTAATTGCGAGGTTGTATGGCATATTCGGATTTGTCTCGTCTATTATTTTCGTATGTGCATACCAGCTATTAAAAGATTGAGCGAGTTCTAAGAGATATGTAGTGAGATAGTGCGGTGCCCAGGAATTGATAGAATTTTCTACAACTTCAGGGAAATGAACAAGTAATTTTTCAACATCTGAAATTTCTCTCTTTGTATTTTTTGATTCTGCTTTAGGTAATACACCTGCTTTTTCTAAAACAGAATTCGCTCGGACACCAGCATATTGCAAATATGGACCTGAGTCTCCTTCAAATGAAAGCGAAGTTTCCGGATCGAAATCTATATTCTTCCCTGCCTGTGCACGAAGTATTGAAAACTTAAGTGCTGCAATGGCAACTTTGTCTTTTGTTGCATCATCCAAATCCGCTGACTTTTCTTTTACATCATCCAAGACTGCATTGAGTAAATCTTCCGCAAGAGGGACTCCACCGAGGCGTGAAGACATTTTTTGTCCTTTGAAAGTCATGCGTCCGTGGGTGCGATGCACGCTCTTTTCAACCCAATCTTTATGTATTTTTTCTGCAGCATCGAGCACGACTTTAAAATGAGAAACTTGCTGATGGTCAGTGATAAAAATAGAGAGATCAGGATTATATTTTTCAAATTTGAGATCAAGAAGACCGAGATCTTTTGCTTCGTATGTCGGGTTCCCTTGGCTGTTTATAAAAACGGCTGTATTGATATATTTCTTTTCTTCTTCTGGAATATAGACGATAGCGCCTTCGCTTTCTGTAAAAATACTTGGGGTGTTTTCCTCAACAATCTTTTTACCGACGATTCCCGCTTCACTTTCGTAGATATATCCAACAAACTGTGAACCAAGACGTTCAACGATATTTTCAAAATAACCCATATTGAATTCTTTACATGCAACAAAAGCCCTGAACTCTAGTGAATCCTTTTCTGCATATAAATTATCAGCTATTTCTTTGACGCGAGCATGGATTGATTCATCTTCGTCATAGTGCTTCGTACCCTCCACATACGCATCACCCAACAGAACAATATCTTTCGGTTCAAAAACATGACCATCTATTTGTTTCTCTAAAATAACAAAAATTGCTTTCGCTACACCAAGAGAAATATCAGATGGGAAAGATATAGCTGTCACTTCTGCGCCAGAAAATTTTGCCAGGCGAGTTATAGATTCCCCGATTGCATTATTCATCACATGTCCGATATGAAATGGCTTGAAGAGGTTTGGGCTCGAATGCTCGACTAAAATCTTCTTGCCTTTGTGCACATTTGAAGCACCATAATCATTACCAAGTGAAAGTATTTTTGATGTGGCTGTTCATGCACCACCCGGCGCCCTGCC
>JAZKCM010000004.1:6929-25326 GCA_040388095.1 Patescibacteria group bacterium
TGTTGGTGCCACAAACAATAATAATGATGTTAAGGCAAGTTTTTCAAATTACAATTATATGGTTGATGTTTGCGCACCGGGTGTAAATATTTACTCAACCATTTTTGATAATTCATTACTAAAAAACTCTGGTGATAAGTAAAAATTGATAAATCCAGCACCAGCGACTTCTACTTTTTCGATTTGGTTGTCTTTAGCAGAAAAAATTTCCGCAGAAATTTTTTCTGCTAATTCTTTCGGATTCATCTTTAAATTTTTAGCACATACCATCGCCACATTCGTAGAATAATCCCCATTCTTAAAATCTTCCGGATGTTCCACAGAAAAATTACCGACTTCAATATCCAGATTTTTCAACGCTTGTCGTATTAAATTTTCTATTATTTCTTTCATTATTTATGCCCTGTGCTTCCTTCCCTGCCTTCACCGCGCGCAGTCTCCGAGAGCTCGGATACTTCTACAATATCACAATGTTCGAATTTTTGTATAATCATCTGTGCAACCTTATTACCTTTCTCTATTTTTTGTTCCTTATTCGTAGTATTTAAAAGCGAGAAAATAATTTCTCCACGATACCCTGCATCAATAACCCCACCGACACTTTTGAGACCTTGGTTAAAAGAAATACTTGATTTATCCCAAATCAATCCGACGTGCCCTTGTGGTATTTCCATAGCAACACCTGAATGAACTTTTTTTTGTTCTCCAGGAGAAAATACACATTCTTCAATAGCATAAAAATCCATCCCCGCATCTCCAGGATGTCCGTGTGTCGGTATCTTTGCATCAGTATGTAATTTTTTAATTTTTAATTGCATTACTTTAATATATTAACAAAAATTTCTAGTAAATCAGAAACTTCTTTGTATTCTACACAATTTATATTTTTGTTCCCTGCAATCATAGCTGAAAGTCTTTTATCTTCACTTTTTCTATATAAGGCAATAATTTTCTTTCCCAAAGCTTCAGCAAAACCTAATTCGTAACCGACACCAAGAGAAGGATTTGTAACTTCAGCAACTACAATATCTGCTTCTTTGATCCAATCAGTATCTTTTGTGTAAATTTCCACATCAGTCATATTCGTCTGACCATAACTAGAAATCTTTGAGTCAGCGATATGTTCTGTAAGAACTTGTCCATAGTTTTGAAGAATAGTAATAATTTGACCATAAATTTCTCTATCATCTCTTCCTCCACGTATTGATCCTGCAAAATATATTTTCATATTATTTCAAAAATTTCTTAACTTCCCCATAAATCATTTCATGAATTTTTTCACGAGTAAGTATTTGTCCTTTCTCAGAACAATCTATTTTCACAAATTCTTTTTGAGTTTTCGCAAGCCATATTGCACTTTTTGTAGAATTAGTAAGATATGGAATATTTCCTTCAACAATGTCTTTTTTCTTTTGTACATATGCACGATTTGTTTTTTTGTTTCTTTCTTTTATTAATTTCAAGATTATAGGCATTGGTAAACTAAGATAAAGAACAACATCTGGTCTAGGTATTTTAAAAACTCCATATTCCATTTCATCTAACCATTCAATAAATGCTTCACGTTTTTTTGCATTAGCGATTTTTCCTCCTTGGTGTATTTGATTTGCTGAAACATATCTATTAGCTAAAACAATATAACCTTTCTTTAGCCATTCATTTATTTTTTCTTTTGTTTCAAATCTATCTGCTGCATAAAGCACAGATGCTATTTTAGGATGAATATTTACAAAATTAAAATATTGTTCAGTTAAACAATGACCAATGAATTTACCAAAAAAATTATTATAATAATCAGGAAAATCAACAAGTTTAACAACATAACCTTTTTCTTTTAAGGTTTTAGCTAGAAGTTCAACTTGTGTCGCCTTTCCACTTCCATCTGTACCATCTATAACAATCAATTTTCCTTTTTTCATAAATCTAATTAACTAAATCTAAATCTCCATTAATTATTACAGGGTTCATTCCGAGTAATTCATCTTTCAGAAAACTTTCTGGAATTGGATTATATAGAAAAATCTTTTTCCCCAATTCAAAAGCCATATAAATTTCTAAAAAAGTAGCACCACCTATATAATCTTTCTGTCCATTTTTTTCCATATTTAAAACAATAATAGCATCATTTTCATTTACCTTTTGTTTTTGTAAACGAATCATTTCTGCTTTCCATTGTGAATGCTCTGTTGTTCCAACAGATTTCATTTCTTGTTCTTTTAATGGGTTATCATAACTATTTGGTAAAGTTATAGTATGTCCTTTCTTTTCAAGAAATTCTTTTATAGGAGGAATCTTGTTATATAAATGTTTACTTGTGCAGATAAATATTTTCATAATTATACAAAACTCTTCGGTATTGGATGCTTGTGGGCGAGAGATGTTATTTTATTTTTAATTTCAATTTTCTTTTCAGTATTATCTTTATTTCGAAGTGTTTCAATTAAAAGTCGTGCGACTTCGGCGCAATCTTCTTCTTTAAATCCCCTTGTAGTTATGGCTGGAGTACCGAAGCGGATACCAGAAGGGTCGAGAGGTTTGCGTGTATCATTTGCAATAGCATTCATATTGAGTGTGATACCTACTTCGTCAAGAACAGTCTGAGCTTCTTTACCAGTCACTCCTAAAGATCCAAAAACATCCGCAAGTATTAAATGATTATCTGTTCCCCCGCCGATCATTCGTACACCTTCTTCACGAAGAACGTTTTCCATTGCTTTCGCATTTTTCAAAATTTGTTTTGCATATTCTTTAAACTCAGGACGAAGGGCTTCACCGAAAGCGACAGCTTTGGCAGCGATCGTGTGCATATGCGGACCGCCTTGGATGCCGGGGAAAATAGCTTTGTCGATTTTCTTTGCGATGTCTTCATTCTCACGAGTGAGTATCATTCCTCCACGTGGGCCACGCAAAGTTTTGTGCGTCGTTGTTGTTATAACATCAAAACCATAATCAAATGGATTCTCAAGTGCTTCACCTGCGATGAGTCCTGCAATGTGTGCCATATCTGCCACAGTAATAGCTCCGACTTCACGAGCAATACTCACGAACTTTTTATAATCAAGTGTACGAGAATAAGCAGAGAATCCGGCAAGAATGATCTTTGGCTTTTTCTCAAGAGCAACTTGGCGAAGTGCTTCGTAATCGATCTCCCCTGTTTCCGGATCTTTCATCTTGTATGTAACGAAATTATAAATCTTTGCAGGCAATGTCATAGGATGTCCGTGTGTGAGATGACCGCCATGAGAGAGATCCATACCGAGTACTGTGTCGCCCGGTTCGAGAAGCGCAGAGTACACAGCGAGATTGGCTGGTGCACCAGAGTGAGGTTGTACATTTGCAAATTTACATTTGAAAAGTGTGCAAGCACGCTCGATAGCGAGACGCTCGACTGCATCGGTAAAATCCTGCCCGCCGTAGTAGCGCTTGCCTGGGTAACCTTCTGAGTATTTGTTAGTAAAAACAGAACCGTTCGCCTCACGAACAGCAAGGGAAACGTAGTTTTCAGATGGAATAAGTTCAAGTCCATCTTCTTCACGCTTTTCTTCGCCAAGAATCGCTTTCATCACCTCTTCGTCCTGTTGCTCGATATACATAAACCTATTTTAGCACAAAATAAAAAGTCCTGAAATTTCAGGACTTTTTTTAGAGTGTTTTTAAAATTAAGCATAAACTTTTGCAACTTTTTTTAAGAAAAGATCCGCTTTTCCTTGGGTTAATCTTGGAACATTACGCTTTATCATTTCCTTGGCTGCTTCTTCGCCTTTTGCTTTTTCTAAAACATTCGACCAGTCGGTCAAAGCAATTGCGAAAGTGTCTTTTTTCTGTAAAAGCAGCAACCAGGAACATGTACTACAGGAGTCATCTTTTTCAAGTTGTTTTTTGATTTGTTCAACCATTTGGGAAGTAAGGGCATTCATCGCTTTTTCTGGTGTCCCGTTCTTAGGATTTGCCACCGTTTTTAAAAGCTCTTCTGCTCCATTTTTACTGTTCCCAAAACTCACTTCATTACCTTTCTCAACACAAATATTTAAAACTTGAGTAATAATCGTGTTAATTACATCTTGTTTTGAATCGTAGCCTTCTCCAGAAAGAAGAAGTTTACCTCTGTGTTCTGGTCCTCGGCAAATCATGAGACCCCATTTCTTTTTTTCTGGGTCTTCCCCAATTACAAACTCCAAATCATATGGATTTGTAAAAATTTCCAGTGCTGTTATTAAGTTCATGTTTTCAAATTTAAGGTTTAACTTATGTTACTATTTCGAAAATATTATAACAAAAACAACCCGACTTGTAAAGCTAGGTTGTTTTCAAAGAAACTTATTTTTTAAGCTGGCACAAAAGTCAGCGCTGTTCCCTTTTTGTCAGAACGACCAGTTCGGCCGATGCGGTGGACGTACGTGTCGTAAGTCTGCGGAATATCGTAGTTGATGACGTGTGTCACATCTGGAATATCGAGTCCACGAGCAGCGACGTCGGTCGCGATCAAGATATTTATCTTATCTTGCTTGAAAAGATCGAGTGTACGAATACGATCACGACTTCTCTTGTCTCCGTGGATACAACCAACTTTGAAACCAGATGCTGCAAGTTCTTTTGTTAAAGTATCACACGCATGTTTCATTTCACGGAAGATAAGCACTTTATCAGAACCATCTTTTTTCAAGACTTCTATAAGTGTATCAAGGCGATTATCTTTCGTAACTTTTACGATATCTTGATCAATATTTTTTGAAGTCTCCCCTGTTGTGACAGAAATAAATACTGGGTCTTTCAAAAAGTCTGTAGTAAGTTTCTTAATTTCTGGAGAAAGCGTCGCTGAGAAGAAAAGTGTTTGTCTTTCTTTATCAGTTTTTCCAAGTATGAAAACCATATCATCACGGAATCCCATATCTAGCATTCTATCCGCTTCATCGAGCACGACGGATTTGTATGGCGTAAGATCGAGTACTTTTCTTTTAATTAAATCAGTAACGCGTCCTGGAGTACCAATAACAAAAGAAACTCCGTGTTTGATCTCACTGATTTGTTTCATAATAGGCATACCTCCGACAACACAGACTCCGAAAAGTCCTGAACCACTTGCCATAGAACGAAGATCTTCTTCGATTTGCATTGCGAGTTCACGTGTCGGTGCGAGGACGAGAACCTTTTCAGATTTATCTTTCATAACCTTATCGATCAATGGCAAAAGAAATGCTGCTGTCTTTCCTTGTCCTGTATTTGCCATACCGAAAACATCCTTGCCTTTGAGTACAGAAGGAATAGCTTGGTCTTGGATCGGGCGAGGGTTCACGTATCCTTTTTTAATAATGTTTTTCTGAAGTTGTGGAGCGAAAGGAAAATCAGCGAATACATGTTTTGAAATGTATGGCTTCTCTTCTACTTTCACTGCTTTCTGGATGAAGCGAGAATAATCTATTCTCTCTCCGCCAAATCTTTTACCACCAGCACCTCTCTTCGGTCCGAATTTTGGTCGTCCGCCTGAGCTTGGTCTGTTAAATTTTCCACCAGTAGAACCGGAATTGCTTCTAGCTCCAAAAGATGGTTTCTTCCCGGCAAAACGAGAAGGAGCGTGTGAGCCAGCTGTGGCACCGCGCGCGAAACTGCGTGTTTTCATCATATTGTTTTTGTGTCATGGTAACCAATCGCACGACACAAAAGTCATAATTGATTTCCACGGGGTCAGTCTCGTTAAATAAGAGTGAGATTGATAACTTAAGAATAGCATTATGCGAGTATTTTGTCAAATTTACTTAAAAATCTCCAATATGGTACTGTTGAAAGAAATCATATACATTAACAATAAAAAATACTACAATGGAAACAATGGATAATAACATAGAAAAGCATGTTGATACCAAGTACCTCAATCTACTTGAACACATTTTACAAAATGGTGAGGACAAAACAGACCGTACTGGCACAGGAACAAGAAGTATCTTTGGTTATCAGATACGCTTCGACTTAAATGAAGGGTTCCCTCTTCTAACTACTAAAAAAGTTTTTCTTAAATCAGTCATCCATGAACTAATTTGGTTCCTCCGCGGTGACACAAACTTGAAATACCTTGAAGACAATAATGTTCACATTTGGGATGAATGGCCTTACAAAAATTATCTCAAAGAACAAAATTTGGAAATTCCTAACACAAAAAGCGAAGAATGGAAAAAAGGGATTGCTGAATTTGTGGAAAAGATTAAAAATGACCAAAATTTTGCAAAACAACATGGAGATTTGGGACCAATTTATGGTTATCAATGGCGCAGTTGGCCAAAGGCAAATGGTGAATATATCGACCAAATCAAAATAATTATCGATCAAATCAAAAATTCTCCAGATTCAAGAAGAATAATTGTGTCTGCATGGAATGTCGGACAATTAGATGAAATGTCTAAATCTGGACTTCCTCCTTGTCACTGCTTTTTCCAATTCTATGTAGCTAATGGGAAACTTTCATGTCAGCTTTATCAAAGGAGTTGTGATACTTTTTTGGGTGTTCCATTCAACATCGCTTCGTACGCACTCCTAACAATGATGATTGCACAAGTTTGCGGCCTTGAACTTGGAGAATTTATATGGACCGGTGGTGATGTTCACATTTACAACAATCACTTCGATCAGGCAAAATTACAAATTTCAAGAAGGAATGATATTCGTCCAATGCCAAAAATGAAAATAAACCCTGAAAGGAAAAACATTGAGGAGTTTATTTTTGAAGATTTTGAACTTGTTGGTTATGATCCACATCCAAAAATAGAGGCACCTATAGCTGTCTAATATGAAAATTTCTATCATAGCAGCAATCGGCAAGAATAATGAACTCGGAAAAGAGAACAAGTTGCTCTGGCATCTGCCTGCGGATTTGAAACATTTCAAAGAAATTACTTCTGGAAATCCTGTCATTATGGGTCGCAAGACTTTCGAATCAATAGGCAAAGCTTTGCCGAATAGGAGAAATATCATTGTCACTCGTGATAAAAATTACAAAATAGAAGGAATTGAAATAGCTCACTCTCTCGAAGAAGCTCTTACGATATGCAAAGATGGAAATGAAGTTTTCATTATCGGCGGAGCAGAGATCTACAAGCAAGCAATGGTTTTCGCAGACAAGCTCTACATCACAGAAGTTGAAGCTGAAGACAAAAAAGCTGATGCGTTTTTCCCTGAAATTATTCCAATAGTTTTTGGAGAAGAGAAACGCGAATTTCATAAAGATGACACGAAAAATCAACACTCGTATTCATTTGTAGAATATAAAAAGTTTTAAATTAAAAAGCCTCACAAAAGTGAGGCTTTTTTTATGGATCTATATCAGATTTAATGCGGATAAATACGTCTGTCCCGTCTGGGGCTTTTTCTTTTTTATATTTTCTATTTTTATTTATCTCCACTTTTCTAACGATTTCTTTCTCAAGATCAAAACCCATACGCTCACACATACCGAGAAGAAATATTGCTACATCAGCGAGCTCCTCGGCGACTCCATCTTGTCCTTTGTTGTATTTTGAAAATGCTTCAGAGAGCTCTTCGTATGCACGACAAAATTCATACGCTGTTTCAGTACTGAAACCTTTTTCCAATTTATTCCTGTATATTTCTTTTTGTAATTCTTTCAGGTCAACCATATTATTGATTCTCGTATTGTACCACTTCTTCATTCAAAAGCTCATAAGCTACTCCTGCTTCTGCAAAAATATCTTTCGCTCGTGCTCCACCATGATAATAATTCCTTGCGATAACGCGTTTGATACCTGAATTAATAATCATTTTTGCGCAGGCATAACACGGAGTCATATTACAATAAAGCGTCCCATCCAAAAGCGCAACACCATTTCTCGCAGCGTGTACGATTGCATTTTGTTCGGCGTGCGCTGTGCGAATACAATGCATAGACTGCGTCCCATCGGAATGAATAATCGTGTGCATTTCGTGACCTGCTTCATCACAATGTTTCGTACCAGCCGGAGAGCCGACATAACCAGTAGCCAAGATTCTATTATCTTTGACGATCACGCAACCAGACCGTCCCCTATCACAACTCGCTCGCTTGGCGACAGTATCCATTATTTCTAGAAAGTATTCATCCCAACTTGGTCTTTTGTAGTTTTCTGACATATCGTTAGTATAGCGCAAAAAAGATAAAAACAAACCCCCGCCGGACCTAGGTCCGGCGGGGGTTTTTGAGTCTATTTTTTTATCCCTTAACTTCGATTCCAGCACTTCGTGCAGAACCAGCGATAATAGCGATAAGTCCTTCATCATCCTTTGCAGTAAGGTCAGCTGCTTTTTTCTTTCCGATCTCGAGAGCTTGTGCACGAGTGATCTTGCCTACTTTTGATGTATTTGGCTTTCCAGATCCCTTCTCTACACCAGCAGCTTTCAAGATAAGGTCCGTTGCAGGAGGAGTCTTGATAACGAAATCATATGTGCGGTCTTCGTATACGTAGACCAAACATCCGACTTTCTCACCCATCATAGATGAAGTAGCTGCGTTGAATTTGGTAACGAAGTCACCAATGTTAATACCAGCCTGTCCCAATGCAGGTCCAAGCGGTGGAGCTGGTGTTGCTCTTCCGCCCATAATTTGTAGCTTTATTTTTTTAGTTATTTTCTTTGCCATTTGTGTTTGTTATATTAGCTTATATCTTCTTAACTTGCAAGAAGTCGAGTTCGACTGGTGTTTCGCGACCGAACATCGAAACGAGGACTTTAATCTTGCCTCTCTCTTGGTCGACTGAACTGACTTTACCTTCAAGCTCTTTGAACGGACCATCATTGATCATAACCATCTCATCGATAGCGAGGTCAATGTTGTGTTTAAATGTATCAGTATCCATTTTCTTAAACAAGTATTCAACTTCATCAGTTTTCAAAGGAACTGGGTTTACTCCTGCTCCGACGAATCCTGTAACACGAGGTGTATTGCGGACAACGTACCAAGAATCATCTGTCACGATCATATCAACGAGGACATAACCAGGATAGATCTTTTCTTCGACTTCGACACGCTTACCGGCTTTGATTTTTATTTTCTTTTCAGTCGGGACGATAACATTAAAAATCTTTTCTTGCATACCGAGAGATTCAATACGTTGTTTCAAATTACGAAGAACCGCATTTTCATATCCAGCATAAGTGTGGATCGCGTACCAATTTCGTGCTCCTTGTGTTTCTTGTTTTGACATAATAAATTATGAAATTATTTTTTCTAGACCTTTAGAAAAAAGGAAATCGAAAAATCCGAGAATATACGCTGTACCAACAGAAAGAATTATCACAATAAGCGTATAGAAAATAGTCTGCGTCCGTGTTGGCCAGTTTACCTGCTTTAATTCTGTCTTTGTTTCTTTAAAATATTCAGTGAATTTTGACATATATTTTTTAAAATAAATCCTCCTTTTAAAAAAGCCCCCTTCAGGGCTATGCTCTAAATATACTCTTTTAATGCAAAATAGTCAAATATACTCATAAATCCTAAATAATAAGCCAAAAACTTGCTTTTTTAGCAAAAGAGTGTATAATTTAGTTAAATCAAAACCTTGAAAACATGACAAAAGTTTATTTTTTCATTCTTTGGAGAAAAGCTGGAAGCTATCATCGCAACGAAGTAACAGAGATTGTTTTAAACATCATTAAAGTGCACCGTACGGAGTGTACATTGAAAGGATGTAATCCAACCTATAATGGAGCGGACTGGGAAGCAAAAATAATGACAATAGGGCTTGGTAAATATTTTCACAATTTACTGAAAGGCAAAGAGCGTATAGGATTTGTTTCGCATATTGTGCATAGTATTTTAAAAATAAAAAAAATACCAAAAAAGAAACAAAAACCCATTGTTAAAGTTATGCTTCCAAAAACAAAACCTACTATGCAGTTACGAATGAGCTTCTAAGCTCCAAAAAACACCCAACTAAAAAGTTGGGTGTTTTTATTTTTGTCCGCCCTCATGGATTCGAACCATGGACCCCAGAGGTATAAGCTCTGTGCTCTAACCAACTGAGCTAAGGGCGGAAATCTTCACTTTTAGACTAACCAAAACAGCTAACGGCGACAGAAATGCTATTTTCACTATACAAAATTAATCACTTTTGCGCAAAGAAAAAATACTCTTCTTGATTGTATCGTAAATGACTGGAAGCTCCAGATAGTCGATAAGGATCGCACTCCAAGAAAGCCACGCAGGCAAAAGTATTGCAGCTGTTCCAGTAAATTGCGCAATTACTATTTCATCAGTCAGCCAAAAAAGATGTATCCATTGAGAATTGAGGAGTATTAAAAAGATGATACTCTTCCAAGAAAACTTTTTCTGTAATTCGTGAATATAGAAAAGTGAGCCAAGTATGAGTGCAGGAATTTCTGTATAATCAACGAGCGAAATAATAATATTTCCTATTTTCCCAACATTCCAAAACTCGTGACCAAAAAGACGCAAACCTATAATATCAGTTCCCATCCAATAGAGGTGCACGAGTTGCCAGACAAAAAGCCCAGCTGTGATGTAGAGATTTAATTTATAATTTCTTTTATACCAATCAAAAAATCTTTGGAAAATATTTTTCATTTAAACAATAGCTTCTTTCTTTTTTGGCATGATGCCGTGCGCAATGATAATTTTTTCATATTCTTCTTGTTCAAGAGTTTCTACTTCAATAAGTTTGTGAGCTATGGCGTCGAGCGTCTTTCTATTTTCTGTGAGGACTTTTTCGGCTGAAGATATACCGTCAGTGATGATGCGTAATACTTCGGCATCTACTTTTGCAGAGACAGCTTCTGAATATCCTTTTTCTTCTCTCATTCCAAATTGAGATGCTCCACTATCATTTGCAAGTGCAACAGGACCGATGACGTCCGACATTCCCCAACGTGTGACCATCGCTTTTGCTAAGTTCGTCGCCATTTGTAAATCGCTCGATGGGCCTGTGGTGATATCTCCGAAAATCATTTTCTCTGCAACATAACCACCGAGAGACATTGCAATATCATCGATATATTCTTTTCTAGCGTGAAGTCTCTTTTCTTCCAAAGCGATTTTCATCGTGTACCCTCCTGCATTTCCGCGAGAAACGATCGAGACTTTGTGCACAGGATCAGCATATGGCAAGACCGATGCGACGAGCGCATGACCTGCTTCGTGATACGCAGTGATTTCTTTTTCTTTCTTTGAAAGCAAATGACTTTTTCTTTCGGGACCAAGCATAACTTTTTCAATAGCACGAATGAGATCGAATTGAAAAACTTTTTTGCGATCCTCACGAGCTGCAAGTATCGCACCTTCGTTCATAAGTGAATAAAGATCAGCACCAGAGAATCCTGGTGTGCGTTCTGCAATGACTTTCAAATTCACATCTTCAGCAAGTGGTTTTTTAATTGCGTGGATATTTAAAATTTCTTCGCGATCTGCTCTGTCTGGTAAATCAAGCATCACTCTTCTATCAAAACGTCCTGGACGAAGAAGCGCTGGGTCGAGAACATCGGGTCTGTTGGTTGCTGCCATAACGATGACTTTTTCATTTGGCTCGAAGCCATCCATCTCTACAAGAATTTGGTTGAGTGTTTGTTCGCGTTCATCATTGCCTCCGCCATATCCGCCTCCACGAACACGACCAACTGCATCAATCTCATCAACGAAGATAATTGCTGGTGCAGCTTTCTTTGCCATTTTGAAAAGATCACGCACACGAGACGCACCGACACCGACAAACATCTCGACAAATTCAGAACCAGACAAATGGAAAAATGGCACACCTGCTTCCCCTGCGACTGCACGCGCAAGCAAAGTCTTGCCTGTTCCTGGTGCACCGTTGAGCATCACACCTTTTGGAATGCGCGCGCCGATGTCGAGAAATTTCTTTGGTGCTTTTAGGAAGTCCACGATTTCAGAGAGTTCTTGTTTTGCTTCTTTGTTGCCAGCGACATCTTTGAAAGTGACCTTGTTGTTTTTATCATTCGGGTCGGTGATGCGCGCTTTTGACTGACCGAAAGAAAATGCTTGCATACCAGCACCCTTGGCTGAACGAGAAATGTACCAAAAGAAAAGTACAAAAAGAATTACAGGCAATGCAAAAGGTAAAATATTTACGAGCCAATAAACAAAACCACTTTCGTTTTTGATTTCTATTTGTGTCGTCGCAAGTGCTTCTGGTTTTACGCCGTAATTGAAAAGTGTCTGCGAAAGCGAAGCTTCTGTTTCTTTTTTTGCATTTTTTATTTCATCGTTCTTGTAAGTAATAACGAGTTTCTCCCCTTCCACTTGGATATTTTTCACTTCTCCAGCAGATACGCTCTTTGCAAGGTCAGAAATTGAAACCTCAGGTGTTTCTTTATAGTCTCCTGAGATCGCAAGATAGAGTGCAGTGATGAGCATAAAAATAAAAACTCCTCCCGCAATACTACGAGAAAAACCTCCTCCTTTTTGTTTTTTCTTATTGTCTTTTTTGTTCATAAAATTTAAATCCATAGTTGAAATATAACATAAAAAACCCACTAAATAAAATGAGTTAAAAAAATTTGTGGAACTGTGGAGAATTGAACTCCAGTGCAGAAGGTATTTGCAGAGAGGTCTACATGTGTAGCGAGCTTTTTTGTTTAAATCAAAACATTCTTAAGCGCGCGAAATATGTCCTGATCGATTCTCTTTGTTTTGGAAGAAAGTCGAGAAAGTCTTTTTCCTATCCCGATAATATTATGCCTCAACTCATATATCGGAAGTCTATGAGCGAGACACCAGCCGGGCCGTTTAGGCGAAAGCTGGAGCGAAAGCAAACTTATCCGCACTGTAGTACGGAGAAGCTATTGCCTTGGCTTTGGAAGCTAATTTTGCAATTAAGCTATTGAACGAAATTTCACGAGTTACGTTCATGCTCGACATGCGTCAATGGCAAATGGTCTCCTGTCTATGCCTTGCAGTCCCAAATTTTATTATCAACGTTCTTTTATAGTTCTTCTGATCTCGCGATCAGTCTCGCGCTTTTTTGTCGTCTCGCGCTTGTCGTGTTTCTTTTTTCCTTTGACTAAAGCGATTTCTACCTTGATCTTTCTGTTTTTATTATACACTGAAATAGGCACTATCGTCAAACTCTTGTTTTTGTCATTTCCGGCAAGCTCGGTAATTTCTTTTTTCGTTAAAAGCAATTTGCGATTGCGGAGCGGATCGTAGTCTTTCGGCGCATTCGCTATCTGATACGGAGGAATTTGCGCATTGATGATGAACGCTTCCCCACCGCGGACAATCACGAAAGCTCCTTCGAGCGACATACGCCCGCCGCGGACGGATTTTACTTCCGTGCCGAGGAGCTCGATGCCTGCTTCGAATTTTTCCAAGATTTCATAATCAAATCTCGCTTTTCTATTTTCTGCATAATGCGACATAGGTTTATAGTATCACATTTTAGCTAGTCGTTTGAGGTGCTCGTGAAAATTGACTTTATAAGGCGAATAAGCTATATTATAGAAGCTCTGTTTTACTCTCAGAGTTCATACAAATTGCGCGAAAGAATAAACAATCAAATACGAGCTAAGGAACTCCGGGTCTTAGACAATGAAAATAAGAACCTTGGAATTTTGAGCTTTAAAGAAGCTCTGGAACTCGCTACAAATCAAGGATTTGATTTGATTGAAATATCTCCTAATGGGAATCCGCCAATTGCAAAAATAGCTGATTTTGGTAAATACCAATATGAGCAGAGTAAAAAATTGAAAAAAGCAAAAGCAGGCGCGAAGACGACGGAAACCAAGTCTATCCAAGTAAAGATAGGCACTGGCGACCACGACCTCGAGCTCAAAGCAAAGACTGCTTCCAAGTGGCTCAAAGAAGGACACCGGATCAAAGTAGAACTTTTCTTATCAGGTAGAGCAAAATATATGGATGAGAAATTCTTAAAAGAAAGACTCGACCGAGTGCTCCACCTTATGACAGAGAATTACAAAGTATCCGATCCATACAAGAGAGGCCCAAAAGGGCTCATCATCACGATAGAAAAAGAGAAATAATTTATATAAAACAATGAAAACAAATAAATCATATTCAAAAAGATTAAAAGTAACAAAAAACGGCAAGATCATTTCACGCGCGCCAGGTTTTAACCATTTCAATGCAAAACAATCCCGCACAACACAGCTCGCTGGTAGAAAAGGTAAAAACTTTGTTATCAAGAACAAGCCAAAGAGCCATTTGTTGCCTTTCAGTTAATCCATTTAATTAATAATTTACATATAATCACATGACAAGAGTAAAAAAGGGAGTACATGCATTAAAAAGAAGAAGAAGTGTCTTGAAACAGACAAAGGGTTTTCGCCAACAGCGAAGCACTAAAGAAAGAGCAGCTAAAGACGCTCTCCTTCACGCTGGAGCTTACTCTTTCGCACACCGAAGAGATAAGAAATCTCACAACAGAAAGCTTTGGAACATCAAGATCAACGCTTCATCTAGAGAACTCGGTATGTCTTACTCAAAGCTCATCGGTGAACTCAAGAAGAAAAATATAGAGATCGATCGCAAAATCCTCTCAGACCTCGCAGAAAACAATCCAAAAGTATTCGAAAGAGTTATCGCTAACGTAAAATAAGATAAATTAAAAAAACTCCCTGATCACTCGGGGAGTTTTTATTTTTCTACTCATTTTAATTTACCTTTCAAACACAAATAAGTGATGCCTGTCCTGAATCGTTGGCTGGTCAAAGCCAAGGTCTTCGGAATGAACACACTTCCAACCGTATTTTTCAAACCGCTTAATCCAGTTACTGGGAATTTCATACGTTCCCGGAACGGGAATATTTGCATAATTGAAAAAACGATTCCAAAGAGTATCATTCAACAACATCCTGCCCCAATCGTTTTTAGCAGTTTCTTCGTCATCTGCTTCAGGTACTGTTTCGATGATGACCAATTTTCTCGAAACGATGCGGTTCAATTCCTCTAATATCTTTTCATTATCAGCTTCGTGATGAATTACGTTTGTGAGAATACCGCACTGGTAGTACTGCGCTTCCACAGGAACATAGTATCCATCAAACTGATGGATAGGTATTGAAACTGTTTCGGCACGAAAATCTCGCACATCAATACCTTCAATATGAATTCCGCATCTGTCATAGACCATTTGAGTAAGCACACCACTTCCGCAACCATAATCAAGGGCATAAGCAACATCTTTTAGGTGGGGGCGAAGCTGTTTGAAAATAATTTCAAATCGTTCCTGTAAACCAATCTGAATCAATTCAAAAACATTTTTCTTGTCGCAAGATTTACTAAAAACTACCTTGGTCGGAAATTCATTTTTGTTAAAAATTTTCTTGATAACCTTCTCTGCTTCTTCAATAGTTTTAACTTTACTGATTATATCAATTACCATACTAGCAAGATGGATTGCATCGAGAGGGCGTACGTTTATACCAAGACGATAAAATGTTTTTTCGAAATCTTCGTGTACTTTTTTTGATGTCTCGTTATCAGCTATTGCTAGCTGTAAATTATTCAGGAGTATTTTATTTGCATCCATTTTAGTTTTATTTATTAAGTTACTTTTAAGTCCAAATAAGACACAAAAGAAACCTAACAAATCAACAAGAAAAGATTAAAGAACTATATTCTATATTTAATATATTATCACTATATTTAGTAAATGTCAATTGGGTGCCCATCGGGAGTTGAACCCGAATTGAGAGTTCCACAAACTCTAGTGTTAACCATTACACCATGGGCACCATATCACTGTTCTCTGGTAAACAGCCTTTTATTTATAACAGATTTCGCCTTTCGAGTAAAGTATTTCCTTTATGGGAAAATCGCATCGATCTTGCTCGCCACAATGAAATCATTTTCCGAAAGTCCGCCGATCGCGTGAGTGTAGAGCTCAAGCGTGACTTTATTGTACGAGATATGGATGTCAGGATGATGCCCTTCTTCCTCGGCAATGTCAGCGATCACGCCAGAGACGAAGTCCACAGCTTTGACGAAATCTTTAAACACGAATTCCCTGCTGATCTTCTTGTGATCGGCATCGATTTTCCATTTTGAAACTTCATCCAAGTAGTCATTCAAGTCCGCGCCTGAAAGTGGCTTGAGGTCTTTGTCATGACACGATGAACATTTCTTTTTTGCTAATTCAGACATATTTTATTGTGCACGAGAGAAGATTTGAACTTCCATGCCCTTGCGGGCGCTACCACCTCAAGGTAGTGCGTCTACCAGTTTCGCCACCCGTGCATCACTTCAAACAATATAGCACATTTTATAAAAATAAAAAGCAGGTTTTTCTGCTTTTTATTTTAGTTTTATTCTGCTACTGCTTCCTCTACAACTTCTTCTTCAGTCTCAGGTCCAGCAGACATAGCTACTGAACGGAGTTTTCTGCGGACATCCTTCACGGCTTTCGTACGTATGTAGTAAAGCTTTGAACGGCCAGCGTTCGCTTTTTTGACGATCTCTACTTTGTCGATCATTGGAGAAAATAATGGGAAGATTCTTTCTACACCGACACCAGATGCTACTTTGCGGACAGTGAATGTAGCACCGATTTCTGTGCCGTGCTTGCGAGCAAGGACAATACCTTCGAAAGCCTGAGAGCGATATTTCTGCGCCTCACCTTTTTTAGTCGCTTTTTCGTCCGGAATCTTGGACCAAACGCGGATTGTGTCTCCCGCCTTGAAATCGAGCTTCTTGCGAGCTCCCATATCTACCGGACTGAGTTTTATACTTGTTGCTGTCATAGTCGTTACACTTTAGCACAAAAGGTTTTTTTAGGCAAATGGCAATAAAAAAACCGCCTGCCTTAAAAAGACAAGCGGAATTTACCTAAACAATTAAACTAACAATAAAACTAATTCAAAACAACAAAAAGACTTGGTTTATGGATATTTATCTTTTTTTCTGAAATTATAGAAAAATATTTAATACCCAATTTATTTCCTCTTTTCGAAAAAACTTCTGCTATTCCAAAAGGATTATAGTAAACAAAAAAAGTATCCTTATTGGGCGTTTCTCTTTTAAATAGAAAATACACTGAGCCGTTTTTGTATAATTTTAAAAAGCTTTTTATTTCTTTTGTTTTACAAAACTCAATAACTTGCGACTGAGTTAACGCATTTTTAATAAATCCTTGAAAAATTGTATCAAGTAAAACCATGTCTAATTTTAAATTTTCATTTAATTTATAGACAGCAAACAATGTAGTATCTTCTTTGATCTCAGGCTTCCTTTCAAAGGATTCCTTAAATGATGGATCAATAGAATAAAATACATCTTTTGACAAAAAGATTGTTTGGTCAAACTTGTTTTCATAGAAGATTGGAGTTTTTACTGTTCCCAACTTCTGAAATTTATTCAAAGAGTCATTTAATTTTTTTTGTGCAGAAACCTTTTGACTTGTTTCCAGCAACAAAAAAAGAACAGTAAAACCAAACAAAAGTCTGGCAAATAATTTTTTCATTTTCTATTTATTAAGTTTTTATATTGTTTTTACGACAAAGAACACATGCCTTTATTCGTTTAAATTATAGCATATATAAATAAAAAAGCAAGGTTTATCTAGAAATTATCGTTTTTAGGTCGTCTGGCAAAGGAGCTTCTATTTTAAGGGTTTTTCCTTCTAAATTTTGGAATTCTATAGATTTCGCATGGAGAGCGAGACGAGAGAGCCCGAAAGGCGCTATAGCGCCTTTCGGGCCATAGAGCACATCACAGATGACAGGATGATTGAGGAATTTCATATGCACGCGGATCTGATGCGTCCGGCCAGTCTTTGGGTATGCTTCGAGCCAAGTATATTTTTCTCCATCGATTTCGATCCTCTCTAGAACTTTGTATTCAGTGATCGCTTCACGTATCTTCCCGCTTTTGCCTCGTGAAGCAATTCTCTTTCTCGGGTCGCTTGGGCTTCTGCCGATCGACGCATCGATGATACCTGTGTCATTTTTCATATGTCCTGCGACGAGCGCAACATAGGTCTTTTTTATTTCTCTATTCTGAAATTGCTTTTTCAAAAATTCATAGGCGTCAGCATTACGAGCGAGAAGTAAAACTCCGCTCGTATCTTTATCGAGTCGATGCACGATGCCTGGGCGAGAAATCTTTTTCACTTCCCCACTTACTTCGATTTCCATCGGCTCACCGACATCACGCATTTCTGGATATTCTTCTAAAATCATATCTGCAAGTGTCGTGACGTCATTTCTGCCGTCACCGTGCATCGAAATACCTGCTGGTTTGTCGATCGCTAAGATATTTTTATCTTCATAGAGAATTTTCATCATAAATATTTCTTAAGGTGAATAGTATCACAGAACTTGAAAAAATAACATTTTAAGGTATACTTATCGAATAAGTTTTAAAAATAAAAAATGCGCGGTTAGCTCAGTTGGTAGAGCAATCCGTTTACACCGGAAAGGTCGCAGGTTC
>JAZKCM010000005.1:0-27597 GCA_040388095.1 Patescibacteria group bacterium
TGATATTTATTGATTGGCCTGGGGTGTATGTGCCTGATGGAGTGGTGGAGGTGAAGGAGGTTAGGTTGGGACGAAGACTTTCTATGGTTTTGGTATTAACAATAGAAACAGTATTATCGACAGCAAAAATGTATAACTTTGTACCAGTAAAAGTAGAATATATTGGTTGATTTCCTACTACTATAGTATCGACAACTGTATCAGTATTGGTGTCGATGACGGAAATAGTATTAGTATTTTCATTAAGTATAAAAAGATTTGTACCAATAAGGGATATATCATATGGATAATGTCCAACTGAAAGTGTATCAATTACTGTATCAGTATTTGTATCAATCACAGAAACAGTATCAGAACCAGTATTTAGTACGTAGAGTTTTGTACCAACAACAGCTGAGCGTCTTGGAAGACTTTCTACTGTTATAGTATCGACAACTGTATCAGTATTGGTGTCGATGACGGAAATAGTGCCATCGTTTTGATTATCAACATATAATTTATCACCAAGAACAGAAGAAAAAACTGGGTTATTTCCTACAGTTATAGTATCGACAACTGTATCAGTATTGGTGTCGATGACGGAAACACTAGAAATACCAGAATTTAGTACATACAGTTTTGTACCGACAATAGATGAGTTAAAAGGAATATCTTCTACTACTATAGTATCGACAACTGTATCAGTATTGGTGTCGATGACGGAAACACTATTAGAACCAGAATTTAGTACATAAAGTTTTGTACCGACAACTGATGAATAGTATGATGAACCTCCGACTGGTATAGTATCTATAATACTATCACTAATAGTATCGATAACATAAACAGTATCAGTACCTGCATCATTTACATAAAGTTTTGTGCCAATAGTACTTGCGTAGAAAAAAGTACTTCCTCCTGAAAATATAGTATCAACAACTGTATCAGTAGTACTATCAATAACACTGATCTGATTTTGCTGAATAGTATATATCTTTGATCCAACAGCTAATATGAACCGCGGAGATCCTTGTATAGAAATAAAAGGGGTAGCTGTTTGAGGTAATATAGTAATAGTATATTCTTGAGTTGTTACATTATCAAAACTTGTAACTGTATATATTACAGGATTAGTAAAATCTTGTGAGGCACCAGAATTAGGTGAAACTGAAAAACTATTGTCATTGACAGTAGGAGAAAGTGCTGTAACACTAGCACCATATGAGTAAGGATTTAAAGTAATAGTATGTGTTCCTTGGTCGATACTTGTTGCAAAACCAGAAATAGAAAAAGATATAATAATAGGAAGAGGATAAATAAATGATCCGCCGTTTATTGCAGAAAGAGTTGTTAAATTATCAATCGTCGCACCAGAAATATCAACCTGTACTCCATCAGCAACTACAGTCCACCCTTTTCCATTATCATCTGGAGTAAAAGTGCGTACAGTGGTTATTGGGTCAGTATAGTATCTCGTTTGAATACCAACCGCAGGATTACCACCACCATAAGAAAGATCTCCATAACAAGTTAAATTACCTGAAACAGTACCTGAATTTAAAGATGAATCATAAAAAGATGCATTTCCAGTTACGACACCACCATCATTAGCAGAGTCATTATTAAAAATTGCATTACCAGTTACTATTGCTGAATTAGTTGTTGTTTCATTAAATGTTGCATTTCCAGTTATTGTTCCAGAGTTTGTTCCTCCTCCATTAAAAATTGCATTTCCAGTTATTGTTCCAGAGTTTGTCGCACTTCCATTAAAAATAATATCATCTAATCCAGAATTATTGAAAATTGAACCTCCCACAACATAAACTTCATCGACTGAAAAGTCTGGTAATGAAATTGATTGAGCAGAGAGACCTGCATCATCCCAGTAATTTCCTTGCTCTGTCGGAGATTGATTGACTGCATTATTGAAGTAATAAGTAGCAGCAAAAGCTGAATGAGGGGAAATAAAAACAGTAAGGAAAAAAGCTGAGATAAAACTGAGGATAACATATTTATTTTTTATAGATGTTTTTTCCATATCAAAATTACCCGAAATAGCTCGAAAGGAAAACTCCAAGAAGACCTATTATTATGATAAAAATAAAGGTCATAAGGATCTTGAAAAAATGCTTGGTAACCATATACAGTAATAATATCATAATGGGCTTTTTATTCAAAAAAAAAATACACCCCGTAAAGCGGGGTGTATTTTTTTCTATTAATCGAAGTAGTTTTTAAGTCTTGAAATTTTCTCATGCTGTCGAAGCTTTTCGTGCACTTTGGCTTCGATCTGACGGATACGCTCACGAGTGACACCGAATTCCTCACCAACTCTTTCGAGTGTATGTTGAATTCCATCCATAAGTCCATAACGCATTTCAAGAATTTTTCTTTCTTTTGGATTCAGCTCATCCAGCACTTCACGAATCTGATCTGCCAAGATACGGCGAGAGGATTCCTGGTCTGGGCGAAGAATTTTTTCATCAGGAATAAAGTTTTCAAGTGTAGATTTGTCATCTTCATCACCGATAGGCTGTTCGAGTGAAATAGTTTCCTGAGAAATATTTTCAATTGTGTGAACTTTCTCAATATCAATACCCATCTCTGTCGCTATCTCTTCTGCAAGTGGTTCACGACCGAGGTCTTGTGAAAGTCTGCGGTGCACTTGTTTGTATTTTGAAATCGTCTCAACCATATGCACTGGAATACGGATCGTCCGGGATTGGTCGGCAAGCGCACGAGTAATAGACTGACGAATCCACCATGTCGCATAAGTAGAAAACTTATAACCTTTCGTCCAATCGAATTTCTCAACTGCTTTGAAGAGTCCGAGGTTCCCTTCTTGAATGAGATCAAGGAGTGTCAGGTCTGCACTACGGCCAACATATTTCTTGGCGATAGAAACGACGAGTCGGAGGTTCGCACGAGCGAGCAAGTTTTTCGCTTCGTCATCTCCTTTTTCAATACGCTTTGCAAGTTCTTTTTCTTCACTTGCATAGATGAGCGAGTACTGGCCGATTTCTTTGAGATACATCTGAATAGAATCATGCATTGCAGACTTATTGAGATCTTTATCATTTGCAAGTGCATCCAGGTCGAGCAAGTTGCCACCTTCGAGCACGTCGATACCGGCAACACTGAACTGTTCGTACAAGTCGTCCAAGAACAAGATATTATTTTCGATATCAGGAAATGTCTTAAGAATTTCATCATAGGTGATGAAGCCTCGCTTACGGCCTTTTTCAATAAGCTCTTTGGATTTGATATCTAAAAGCTCGGCTTTCTTTTCGCCTGCAGTCATTTTTTTAGCGGGCACTTTCTTTACTGCTTTTTCTTTTTTCACCACCTTCTTTACAACCTTCGCTTTTTTAACGACAACTTTTTTTGTTTTCTTGACTGGCTTAGCTTTCTTTACTGCCTTTGGTTTGACTGTCTTAACTTTCTTCTTGATTACTTTTTTTGTTTTTTTCATTTTTTATATTCTATTCTTATTATAGCGACCGCTTTTAATTATTTCCCTTTTTTTTACTAATTCATCTATCTCTGTTAAAATTTTTATTTCATTATCCGTATCTTTTGCATCTTTATCTTTTTTATCTTGTATTAATTGTAATTCTCTCATTTTTTTCGAAAAATTCTCATTGAGATATTCTTCATATAAATTGGCAATCATCTCCCCCACATCGTCTTCCAGATTTTCAACTTGTCCATAAAATACTTCTGCCTCAAAAAGTAAATCTGGTTGCATAATTTTCCACTTTTCTAAAATTTCTTCTGTGTTTTTATTTAAAACTTCTCCCAACTCTTTTAGGGTTTTATCAACATCGATTTTTTTCACAACACTTTGCATCTGCCAAAAGATAATACCCATAAGTCTCTTTTCGATATAATCTTTTCGGAAGACTGCTACTTGATTATGGATAACTTCTTTTATTTGGAAATGTTCCTCTTTTGCATTTTTTTCAAAACTTTTTAAATCTTCAATCAGTGCATTTTCAGGAATATTTGAAAGATCACTTACTTTTTTTATAAAATGTGATTTCTCTATCGCACCATCGAGCGCACTAATGTACGGCAAAATCTTTTCTTTTACTTCTTTATTTATTTTTCTTTCATCTCCCTCTGCACTTTTTATTATTTTTTCTAAAAGAAAAACAATAATGTGTTTTGAATTCCTGATCGCTTCTTTCCAAGCCTCTACTCCAACTTTTGAAATCAAATCTGCCGGATCCATACCTTCTGGCATTGATGCAGACTTCACATCCATACCAAGAGACAAAGCGATTTTCCCTGCACGATTCGATGCATTGATTCCTGCTTTATCAGCATCATACGCAAGTACCATATTTCCAGAAAGTCTTCGAAGGATTCCTAAATTACTCACCACATTTTCTTTTGACACAAGCGAGTCAGAGAGTGCTGTGCCTGACCCAGCAACAGTGTTTTTAAAACCTGCCTGATGCGAGAGTACAAGATCCATCTGTCCTTCGACAAGAATAGAAAAATTATTTCTACGAATAGATTCTTTTGCTTTGTCGATACCGTAGAGCACTGAGGATTTGTTGAATATCGGTGTATCAGGACTGTTTAAATATTTTGCAGATTTTCCATCATCTTCAAAAAGTCTTCCAGAGAAAGCGATAATCCGGCCACTCGAATCAGCAATCGGAAACATCACTCGCCCACGAAAACGATCGTACATTCCTTTTTCTGTTTTCTTGCCAAGGCCAGCGAGCTCTATATCTTTTTCAGAAAAACTTTTACCAGTCAAAAAAGTATAGAGTTCACGCCAGTCATTTTTCACATAACCAATTCTAAAATCTTTAATTGTTTTTTCTTCAAGGCCTCTATTTTTTAAATATTCTAAAACATCAGTATTTTTCGAAAGATTCTCTTCGAAAAACTTTGTTGATGCTTCCATAACGCTATAGAGTTTTTCTTTCTCACTCTGATTCTCTTGGTCTTTTGGATTGTAATGTTCGAGTTCTACACCCGTACGCTCTGCCAAAAGTTTCAATGTTCCTCTGAAATCAAGACCTTCGAATTCTTCAACAAAAGTAAAAATATCTCCTTTTGCAGCACAACCGAAACAATAGTAACTCCCCCGATCAGGCGAAATAAAGAAGCTTGGCGTCTTTTCATTATGGAAAGGACAACGAGCTTTAAAGTTTGCTCCTGATTTTTCAATCTTTATGTAAGAAGAGATTAACTCGTCGATTGGCATCCTCTCCTTAATTTTTTGAACTGGAGAGTCCATAGTTTTTATTCCTCCGTATTTGGAGTAAATTTACTTTTAAATCCTGTACCTGCAGGAATGAGTCTACCGATGATAACATTTTCTTTAAGTCCGCGAAGTGAATCCACTCCACCCTTGATCGCATTTTCAATAAGGACACGGTTTGTGTTTTGGAATGAAGCAGCAGAGAGCCAGCTCTTTGTACGGAGAGAAACTTCAGTAATACCCAAGACAATGATCTCACCTTTTGCAGGTGCTCCACCTTCTTTTTCAACTCGGATATTTTCTTCCATAAGTGCAGTATTTTCTACGATGTCACCTGAAGAGAAGTTTGTATCACCTGCTTCTTTGATACGACGACGTGAGAACATCTGACGAATGATGATTTCAGTATGCTTTCGAGAAATAGAAGCACTCTGAAGTTCATAGACTTTGTTGATTTCACGGATGATGTATTCTTCTGCATCTTCTTTTGTACCGTATTTGAATATTTCTGCAATATCAGCTGAACCGTCAGTGAGCAAATCTCCTTTTTTAACTTTACTACCGACTTTGATGATAGGAGTTCTACGATATGGTGCGAGGTATTCTATTTCATTTGATTTTCCATCAACTTTTGAATCAGATAAAATTTTGATTAATTTTTCTTTTGCATCTGTATCTTTTATTTCAATAACTTCACCATCTGTCTGAGACACGATTGCTGGATTCTTTGGAATTCTTCTTTCAAAAATTTCTTCAACACGAGGAAGACCAGCAGTGATGTCAGTACCTGCGACACCTCCCAAGTGGAAAGTACGAAGAGTAAGCTGTGTTCCTGGTTCACCGATCGCTTGCGCAGCAATAATACCGACAGCTTCACCAAGGTCCACTAAATGGTTTCTTCCAAGATCAAGACCGTAACATTGCTGACAGAGTCCGTGGATTGTACGACAAGTAAGTGGTGAACGGACAAAGACTTCTGATACACCGAGCTTTTCGATAACCTGAGCTTCTTCTTTCGTTACCAAAAATCCTTTTTTGTAGAGCACTTTTCCTTCAGCATCTTTCAAGTCTCCAGCGAGTACACGACCGCGGATATTTTTTGAGAGAGAAATTTCTATACCACCGATATTTTCTTTTGAAACAACTTTACCTTCTTTTGTTCCACAATCTTCTTCAGTAATAACAACATCTTGAGAAACATCTACAAGACGACGTGTAAGGTAACCAGCTTTCGCTGTGTTAAGCGCTGTATCGGATGCTCCTTTACGAGCACCGTGTGTAGAGACGAAGTATTCAATCGGAGAGAAACCTTCTTTGAAAGAAGTAATAATCGGGAATTCCATGATCTTACCTTGGTTGTTTTGAATAAGACCTTTCATACCAGTCATCTGAATAAGTGAAGAAATAGTTCCTCTCGCACCTGAAGTAAAGAGATCATATGCAGAACCGTTTTTATCCAATGTTTCAGGTAAAACTTTTTCAATTTCTTTTTTGACATGTGTCCAGATCTCGATAATTTTTTGATACTTTTCTTCTTCAGACAAAAGACCGTCACTCCATTGAGCAATAACTTGTTCTTCTGCTTTTTTACCTGCTTCGATTATTTTTGGTTTTTGTACTGGAACTTGGACGTTATCAATACCCCAAGTTGTACCAGAGACTGTCGCATATTTAAAACCGAATGCTTTAATCTTGTCTAAGATAGGAGGAGTTTGGTCGATGCCGTAGTGCATGATGAGCTCATCGACGAGTGATGAAATACGCTTTTGGTGCATTTCTTCATTTACGAAAGTAAAATCGTTTGGCAAGACACTATTGAAGAGCAATCTTCCGACTGATGTTTCAAATATTTGTCCTTCAAATTTTTTATACTTAGGACTGTCTGTACCCATAACTTTTATTTTTGCACGAAGTGAAACTGCGCCGAATTCATAAGAAGTGACTGCTGAGTTTGGACTTTCAAAAATCATACCTTCACCTTTTTCTCCATCCATACCTTTAGTCATCCAGAAAGATCCGAGGACCATATCTTTTGACGGATGCACGATCGGGTCTCCTGTCTGTGGCTTGAGCAAATTTTTATTTGCAGCCATAAGTTCTTTTGCTTCCCATTGTGCTTCTTCAGAAAGAGGGACATAAACTGCCATCTGGTCTCCGTCGAAGTCAGCGTTGAAAGCAGAACAGACGAGTGGGTGCACTTGAAGCGCATTTCCTTCAATAAGAATCGGATTAAATGCTTGCATACCGAGACGGTGCAAAGTCGGTGCACGGTTTAAGAGTACGTATTTTCCTTGAATAACTTCTTCAAGCATTGCCCAGACTTCTGGTACACCTTCTTCGATGAGTTTGTTTGCTCCACGAATATTGAAAGCAAGTTCTGCTTGCAAGATTTTTGAAATGACGAATGGTTTGAAAAGCTCAAGTGCCATATGTTTTGGCAATCCACATTGATTGAGCTTAAGCTGTGGACCGACAACGATAACAGAACGACCTGAATAGTCGACACGCTTACCGAGCAAGTTCTGACGGAAGAGACCTTGTTTTGATTTCAAGTTATCAGAGAGAGATTTGAGTGCACGCTTCTGTGATTGGCTCATCGCAGCAGAGTCTCCTGCTTTTGCTATAGAGTTGTCGATCAATGCATCGACAGCTTCTTGTATGATTCTTTTTTCATTACGCAAGATAACATCTGGTGCAGAAATTTCTTTCAATTTCTTCAAGCGATTGTTTCTGTTAATCACGCGACGATACAAATCGTTTAGGTCAGAAGTCGCATGACGTCCACCTTCAAGAGCCACCATCGGACGAAGAACTGGAGGGATAACTGGGATTGATGTTAAGAACATCCATTCAGGACGCATCTTTGAGTAAAGCATTGCGCGAATCAAGGAAAGTCTCTTTTGCATCTTTTCTTTTTCGATTGCACTTGCCTTCTCGATCATTTTTTCTGTGTGAACTTTCAATTTGTTCAAGTCGAGATTTTTGAAGATTGTGTAAATCGCTTCAGCACCAATATTTGCTTCAAAACAAGTACCGTATTTCAAAGAGTAATGATGGAAAGAAAGCTCGTTTAAAACTTTACCTTCGTAGATCTCACCAATTTCTTTTTTTGTTGTAGAGAGAAGTGTCTTTAATTTTTCTTTTGTGTCATCATCAGCAGAATTTTTCAATTTTGCTTTGTATTCACGATCAAGATTAGAAATAACTAATTCTTTTTCTTCTTCATGAACTTTCGTAATGATGTATCCAGCAAAGTAGACAACTTTTTCCAAATCTGAGACAGTAACGTTGAGCAAAATACTCATACGAGATGGTACTCCACGGAGGAACCAAATGTGTGCGACAGGTGTCGCAAGCTCGATGTGACCCATACGTTCACGACGGACGATAGAGCGAGTAACTTCGACTCCACACTTCTCACAAATGATATCTTTGTAGCGAATACGTCGGTATTTTCCGCAGTAACATTCGTAATCTTTTTCTGGTCCGAAAATACGCTCGTCGAAAAGACCAGAGCGTTCACTACGGCCAGTTCGATAGTTAATAGTTTCTGCTTTAGTCACTTCTCCGTATGACCATTCTTTTATTTGTTCAGGGCTTGCAAGGGAGAGTGTAATCTGATCAAAATCTGTTGTGTTTAATGTTTTCATATGTTTTGATTAAAAATTAATTATTAAGCAACTTCTCCCGTGCTTCCGTCTTTCCTGTTAAGGTCGACATTGAGCGCAAGACCTCTCAAGTAGTTGAGCATCACATTGAAGGATGCAGGTGAATTTGGCTGCTTGATAGTTTCATTTTTAATAATCGAATCAAAAGTAGACGAACGACCTACGATATCGTCTGACTTAATAGTAAGCATTTCACGAAGTGCATATGCAGCACCGTATCCTTCGAGCGCCCAGACTTCCATTTCTCCGAATCTCTGTCCTCCACCTTGAGCTTTACCTCCGAGTGGTTGCTGAGTGATGAGACTGTAGGGACCAATCGAACGCATATGGATCTTGTCTTCAACCATGTGGTGCAATTTGAGCATATACATATAACCGACAGCAATGTCTTGTTCGAAAGCTTCTCCTGTGCGTCCATCAAAGAGTTTCATCTTTCCATTTTCGTTGAATCCTGCTTTGACGAGTTCTGCTTTTATTTCTTCTTCTTTCGCACCGAGGAATGGAGGGACGATCGCTTGATAGCCGAGTGTATTTGCAGCCATACCGAGGTGAATTTCCAAAATCTGTCCCAAGTTCATACGAGATGGCACACCGAGCGGTGTCAAAATAATATCGACTGGTGTACCGTCTGCCATATATGGCATATCTTCTTCTGGAAGGACTGTTGAAATAACACCTTTGTTACCATGGCGACCTGAGAGTTTGTCTCCGACAGAAATATTTCTAATCTGAGCAACTTCAATAACTATTTTTTTAATGATTCCAGATTCCAATGAATGACCGAGATCACGAGAGAAGATCTTGATACCGACTATTCTTCCACGCTTGCCGTGTTCCATACGGAGTGATGTATCTTTTACGTCACGTGCTTTTTCAGCAAAGATAGAACGTAGAAGTCTTTCTTCTGGAGTGAGTTCTGTCTCGCCTTTTGGAGTAATTTTACCAACAAGAATATCATTCTCACGAACTTCAGCTCCGATACGGATGACACCATCTTCATCAAGATCTTTCAATTTCAATTCACCGACGTTTGGAATGTCACGAGTAGTGATTTCGGGTCCAAGTTTTGTATCACGAACAGTACAAATAAATTCTTCGAGATAGACAGAAGTAAAGACACTATTTTTAACTAATCTTTCAGAAATAATAATCGCGTCTTCGTAGTTTGATCCATTCCAAGACATAAATGCAACCAAGATGTTTTGTCCGAGTGCAATTTGTCCATCGACAGTACTTGATGCGTCAGCGAGCACATCTCCCTTTTTTACTTTGTCTCCGACATCAACAGCTGGGCGTTGATGATAGACAGAGAATTTGTTGTTACGAAGGAAATTAATGAGGTCATAAGTGTGTTCACCCTTACTACCTTTAACAACGATTTTCTTTGCATCGGCGTATGAAACAATACCATCTTCTTTTGCAAAGATAAGTCTTCCTGTGTCACGTGATGCCATTTCTTCAATACCTGTCGCGACGAGTGGAGCTTGAGGAATAACACAAGGAACAGCTTGTTTCTGCATATTACTTCCCATGAGTGCTCTGTTTGCATCGTTATGTTCCAAGAAAGGAATCATACTTGTCGCAATAGAGAATGCTTGGTTTGTAGCAACGTCGATATAATCGACTTCTTCACGAGCAATAAGACCTGGCTGTGTTTTGATACGAGCTTCTACTTTATCTGCGGTGATTTTTCCATCTTCATCATACGGAATACCTGCGTGAGCAATGTTGTATTTTTCTTCTTCGAGTGCATTGAAGTAAACAATCTCGCCAGTGATTTTTCCATTTTTTACTTTGATATATGGAGTTTCGATAATACCGAAATCATTTACTTTTGAGTATGTTGAAAGATGGACGATGAGACCGATGTTTGGACCTTCAGGTGTGTGAATAGGACAAACGCGACCGTAGTGAGAAGGATGCACGTCACGCACTTCAAGACCTGCACGGTCACGAGTGAGTCCTCCTGGACCAAGTGCAGAAAGAAGACGAATATGTTCCATTTCTGCCAAGACGTTTTCCTGATCCATAAATTGAGACAATTGGTTTGTCGTGAAAAATTCTTTGATACGAGCTTGGAGTGGACGCTGGTTAATGATCTGTATCGGCATTGCAGTATCGACGTCTATCGTAGACATACGATCTTGGATATTTCTCTTGATCTGCATAATACCAGTACGGATTTTTTGCTGGAGCATTTCTCCAACGAAACGCACACGGCGCTGACCCAAGTGATCGATATCATCTGCTTTTGAGTTTGGTGTATTATTTAAATCGATAATGTTCTCTAGAACTGTGACGAGATCTTCTTTAGAAATTGTTCTTCTTTTCATTTCTTCATCGCCCATATCTTTTGAGAAACGGTCATTGAAACGGAAGCGTCCGACAGGAGAAAGATCGTATCTTTCAGAAGTAAAAAGAGAATCGATGAATTCTTTCGCATTGTCTGCTGTAGCCATATCGCCATCACGAAGACGCTTGTAGATTTCTACATATGAATCACTGAGAGTCTTTGATACATCTTTTGCAAGAGAAGCTTTTAGTGTTTCTTCGTAAAGACTGTTTTTAGAAAAAGCTTTGAGTATCGCTTCGTCAGTATGAAAACCCATAACTCGAAGAAGTGATGAAACAGGGAATTTTCTCTTTTTGTCGATGCGGACATAAATAGCACCGTCTGCTTCTGATTCTATTTCGATCCACACTCCGCGGGCAGGAATCATCTTTGCGCCAAAAAATCTCTTGCCTTTGCTTTCTGATTCAGTGAAGAACACTCCGAAACTTCGTGCAAGCTGTGGGACGATAACACGCTCAACACCGTTGATGATGAATGTACCGTGGTCTGTCATCAATGGAAGCTCTGACATAAAGATTTCTTGTTCCTTTACAGTGCCCAAGATTTTATTTGTGAGTTTGACGCGCGCCTTCAAAAGGCCTTCGTATGAAAGCTTGTTGATTTTTGCTGTATGTTCGTCACACTTTGGTTCTCCGAGAGAGAAAGAGGTGAAATCAAGCTGAAACTTTTTGCCTGAGTAATCATTAATCGGAGAGAATTCCTTGAACACTTCTCCTATTCCTTGCTCGACTAACCATGTAAAAGATTTGACCTGAGTCTCGATCAAGTTTGGAAACTCGATCAAAGGTTTTTTATACCTTGAGAAATACTTCTTCGGGAGCTTGCTTTGAGTGGACATTTTTTATAAAAATCCAAGATAAATAAATAGTGACGCAAAAAGAAAAGCTAAAAAGCTATTTCTTACTTTCAATAAGTATTTAATTCGGACGATGATTAATTAACGCTTATAAGCCCTATTAATAATAGATAGATTGCATCCGAAACTCAATCAAGACAATCAAATACAGTATATAGAGATTTAAAAAAAAGTCAAATTTAAAGCCCCCGATACATATGTATCGGGGGCTATTTGGTTTAATTATCACTAACATGATTAGTTTGTCCTTTAGCCGGAACAATTTCTTCTTTGATCGACTTGTGCTTATGGAAACGAGATATTGATCCGTCCCTGAAGCGAATTTTCTGATCTTTGTTGATCTTGAATTCACCTCTTACATTCTTTTCAATTAAAGTTGTAATAACAACGTCATCAAAAATAGAAGTTGGAGGTGCGGGATACTCTTCCTCATCGTGAGATTCAAAAATAATCTCTCCGTCAGTTCTACCATCTTTACTAAGAGAGAAATTAATCTTGATTTTTTTGGATTGAAAGTATTCATCAATCTCATTATTCAGTTGTTTAAAAAACTGAAGTGCTTCATTGTAAGCAGGGTCATCTGGGAAGCGAAGCCCTTTGATGTCGATATTAATCTTTCTCATGTTATGGGAGTTTTAAATTGTGAATGAATATGTTTTAGTTTCAGCATTAATGGTACGCCTTCTAAAGACTTTGTCAATCAAAATAAACCTAGTAAAAGTTACTTAGTTTTCTGTTTCCACTCTTCTATATCTTTATGATTCCCAGACAAAAGTACTTTTGGTACTTTGTAGTTTTTAGATTTTTTACCCTGAATATTTTTGAAGGGATATTTTAAAATTTCAGGCCGAGTGTAGACTTCGCTACTAGAAACTCTCTCTTCTTCGAGTGATTCATAAGTTCCCAAAACTCCTTTAACTTGTCGAGCAATACAATCAAGCATAACCATAGCCGGAAGCTCGCCACCAGTGAGCACATAATCCCCTATTGAAATATCTTCAGCTTTGAAAATTTTATTGACCCGCGCATCGATGCCTTCATAACGTCCTGAAATTAAAATAATATCCGTGTATTTCTTTGCAGCAGTTTTTGCATAGCTAGTATCGAATTTTTTTCCGCTTGGAGAAAAATTAATAATTTTAATCTTTCGGCCATTGGAAAATTTAGCAATTTTCGCAAGTGCTTTTTCGATTGATTTAATAAAAACCTCTGGACGTAAAACCATTCCAGGACCTCCGCCATACGGCCTGCCATCTACTCTTTCTTTTGGCTTACAAAAATCAATAGGATTATAGAAAGATACTTTTATCTTCTTCGCCTCGATCGCCCGCCCAATAATAGATTCTTTTAGGTAAGAATCAAAAGCTTCTGGAAAAATTGTAATTATATGGAAACGCATAACAACACTATAGTCTAAAAAACAAAAAACCGCCATAAGCGGTTTTTTGTTAAAAAGTTTTATTATATTCCTTTCAAATCTTCCATAGCCTCATCAACTGTTTTCATAGTAGGGCTTGAAGACATAGCTGGTCTTGTAGAACCTTCTGGTTCATTAATTTTCAAGTTTACTCGAGCATTATTTTTCATACCGATAACTCGTAGGAGGGTACGGATAGCTTTTGCAGTGTTACCCATACGTCCGATGATTTTACCCATATCGGCTGGATTAACTGTCAAAGTTATTAATACACCCATTTCATCGACGACGCGATCGATCTTTACATCGTTCGGATTATCAACAAGAGCTTTTACAACATATTCTAGAAATACTTTATCTCCTTCTTGCATATTTTTCTGACTTAATTAATGAAAATTTTAATGAAATAGTTTCCTCGACTAAAAGAAACTAACATAACAATTATATCGTACGTAGTTTTTATTGCAAACTAGCCCTGATTATTTTTTAGCTTTTGCTTCTTTTCTTGAAGTAGTAGGCTTTTTCTTTGGAAGCACGTTTTTCTTTTTAGCAGAAAGGACTTTTTCACGCACTAAGAAATTGTGAACAGTGTCAGAAACTTGCGCACCTTGTGCAATGAGCACTTTGACACGCTCTCCATCAATTTTAAAATCTCCTCCTTTCGCATTGTAAGAACCGAGTATTTCCAAAAACTTTCCGCTCTTTGTAGCGTTCTTAGAATCAGTCAAAACAGTACGGAAAACCGGGTCGTTCTTTCTTCCTATTCTCTGAAGTCTTATTTTTAACATAGGGACAGTGTAGCATACTTTATAAAAAAGGCAAGAAAAAAGTCTGTCTTGCAAATTGCAAAACAGACTTTAAATTTAAAACCAAATTATCGCTTACCTATAAAAATTCCTTTACCAGGCCCTCCATTACCTTGAACACCAGGATGAGGATTCCCATTACCGAAGACAGCATTCCCCTGACCATTCGAAACAACAGTATTACCATGACTATTTCCATAAATACTATTGCCTGGAACAGCTCCATAGTATATTTGATTATGGGGTTTTGTTTCAGCAATGACATTTTGTTGTACTTGCTGAAATTGATTCTGTTGCGTTTTATACCTTGGTCCAACACATAAATTTTGCTGAGGACGAGGATTATAACAAGGTGTTCCTCTTACAGAAGAATAATTCATTCTACTGTTGTAATATCCAAGATATTCGTAATTACTCACTCCATTTGGATAGATAATCTCTCTGTATGTTTGGCCTGTTTGCCTTGATACAATCAAATTTATTATCTTAATGTTCAAATGTACATTCACATTATTGTTTATCGTAATACCACCGGAAGAAGTTTGTGATTTAAAATTTCTTGTTTGGGTATTACTCGAACTGTGACTAAATTCTACGTCAACATTATTTGGTGATGTAGAATTATAACTTTCAGTAGTAGCGGTCTGAACTTCCTGTGTGCCTGAATTTTGTTCAGACTCATCAGTATCATCAACACCAACAACATAGCCGTATTTGTCAGTTTTTTCCTGTGCTTGTATATCACACAAGGAAACAATATACACCGCTAATACAGCGAGGTATACAATCATTGCTCTTTTTTTCATTTACTAAGGTTTAAAGGTTTATATTATTTTTACAAAGTGTATCTTTAATTTAAACACATAATATCATACTTATGTAGGTATTGTCAATAACAAAAGCCCTCCGACTGAGTCGGAGGGCTTTTGGGTTTTTACTCTTATTATCTAATTTCGTATGTGATCGTTACATCAGAGGAAATAGTATTCTCCCCTTTTGGAAGCGATGCTGGGGCTGATTCTACACCAGCTCCATCCATAGCTTTAGCATACATCATTGGCATCGGATAATTACCAGATTCGTTGAAACTTGTAATATGTCCAAGTCGTACACCTAAGTCACGAGAAAGGATTTTCGCTTTTTCTCGTGCGTCATCGATCGCTTGTTTTCTTGCATCTGCTTTCAAAGTATCTTCGTCATCGATAGCAAAGTTTGGACCATACAAATTTTCAACACCCAAAGCTCCAAGTCCTTGTTTGATAGCTCCAGCATCGTCAGTATTTCTTACTTTTACTGTAATATTTTCATAAGATTCATAACCGACAATTATAGGATTACTCGATGTACAACCATATTGTGTACAAGGTGCAATATTCTTACTTTCATACTTTGGATTAAAAGATACACTTTCTGTTTTGATATCTTTTTCTAAAATATTACTTGTCTTCAAAAAATCTAAAACTTTTTTCTCAATAACTGCGACTTTCGCATCAGCTTCCTTTACTGTTTTTGCTTCCGCTCTGATAGATAAAGAAAATGTAGCTATGTCTGGTATTGCTTTCACTTCCCCGTGACCAGTGACTGTAATAATATTCTGATTTTCTTTATTACCTTTGCGACCAGCACTATGAAAGAGTGCAGACAGAGTAAGTAAACAAAGCAATACTGCGAGCACTGTCGTAACTTTTATAAATCTTTTATTTGTAAATAATGTTTCCATATACTTTTATTTGCGAAAGAAAAATAAATTTTCCAAGAGCATTGTCCTTATGACCTAACGCATGGAAATTTCATTTTTCTGAAGCATGATTATTTAATTGCTAATAATTCGACATCGAAAATAAGTGTCGCATTTGGAGGAATCGCACTTCCAGCACCAGAAGCTCCATATGCATCTTCAGGAGCGATGACTAAATGCTTCTTCTCTCCGACCTTCATTCCAGCGATACCCTTATCCCATCCCGGAATAACTTGTCCGACACCAAGAGTAAAGATAAATGGAGTGACGTGATTAAATTTTGGATCAATATTTGAATCGAAAACTGTGCCATCTTGCAATGTACCTGTGTAATTCATAGCGACTGTATCGCCAGCTTTGGCTACTTTTTCACTATCATTCATCTGATTTGTTTGTGTATTTTCTTCCATAGTATTTGTTTCACTTCTTTTATTAATTGTAATATATACCAAGACCGCTACTACTACTAAGACAATAACAGCAGCGACACTCATATTCATTTTGTTTGATTTTTCCATATTTTTTTCAAAAATTACCTGCTAATACTTCCATTATACTCGCTCGGAAAGTTTTAAGCAAAATTAATTTTTTACATCCATAAGTAAAATACTGCGAGTAAAGCAACTATCGTCATAATGGCAAATGTCGCCCAGCCGATAATTTTAGATATTTTTCTGCTTTTGAATTGCCCCATTACTTTTTCATTCGAACTCAATTGTACGATAAGGTACAAGACGACAGGAGCAGTGAGACCATTAAGGAGTGCTGAATAAAAAAGTGCTTTTATTGGATCAAGGCCGATGAAATTAAAAAGAATTCCGAAACCTACAGCAAAAATCATCACACCATAAAATACTTTTGCTTCATACCATTTTCTGAAAAGCCCTTCTTTGAAATCAAAAGTTTCTGCAATGACATATGATGCCGAACCAGCAAGCACAGGGATCGCAAGAAGTCCGGTACCGATGATACCGACAGCAAAAAGAAAATAAGAAAGATTTCCAGCAAAAGGTCGGAGTGCTTGGGCAGCATCTGCAGCAGAAGTAATATCAGTAATGCCATTTGCAAAAAGTGTACCAGCACAGGCTATGATAATGAAAAACATAACGAGGTTGGAGAAAAACATACCAGAGAAAACATCGATACGCATCTTACCGATATGCTTTTTGATTTTTTTATTTTTGTCATGACTAACTAAACCATTTGGTGCAATATGTTCTTCGACTTCTTGTGATGTCTGCCAGAAAAAAAGATACGGTGAGATTGTCGTACCTAAAATAGCACAGATAAGTATAATAGAATCTTTTGTTAAAGAAAAAGATGGAATGAAAGTATGTTTTAATGCCTCATGCCAATTTATATGGATAAGTAAACTTGAGAAAATATATGAAAAAAGTGCGAATGTTAAATATTTCAAAAACTTTGCATATGTTTTATATGGTACAAAGATTTGAAAGCAGAGAGAAAAAACTGCGAAGAAAATAATAAGTATAGTGAAATCAAAACTTGGGAAAATAAGTTGCACTCCCTGAGCCATCGCACCCAAGTCTGCGCCAATATTGAATGTATTCGCAAACAAAAGAAGCAATCCACAAAAATAGAGTACTTTTTTAGAATAATTTTCTTTAATATTTGTCGTGAGACCTTTGCCTGTGACGAGCCCAATGCGTGCGCACATCTCCTGAACTACAACCATAAATGGCAAAGAAAAAAATGAGAGCCATAAAAACTTGAAACCATATTGTGCGCCAGTCTGAGAATATGTTGCGATACCAGATGGATCATCATCAGCTGCACCAGAAACAAGACCAGGGCCTAGATTTTTCCAATAGTGTAAAACCTTTTCTTTCATATGTTTATTATCGCACAATAAACCCTAAGTGTAAAAATTAAGAAACTGATTTTCATAAAATCAGTTAGATTTTTATCTTAGAGTTATATAACAAAAAAGTTTAAATAAGGTGACGCAAAGTACAATAATCGTGATACTTAAAATTAATGGAGGAATATGTGACACAAAGAGTGAGACAATATCAAAAACTTTTTCAATCGAAATTGATTTTGATTTTTCTGGTACAAACACAGGAACAATAACGGATTCTATTTGTGGAACTGACACAACTGGAGTTACTACTGGTGATACTATTGGGGTAACTGGTATTGATGGTCTTGATGGAACAACAGGGGTTGTTGGTGTTGTTAAATTATTTGACGAAGGTACTATTTGAGGTGGTGGAATAAGACATCTACCTGAAAGACAACCTCCACTGCTTCTGTGAACATCAACATTTGTTGGAGTTGGAGTAGGTTCAGGATTTGGATCGGGAGTTGGATCAGGAGTAACAGCAGTAACTATAAAATTAATTATTGATGATTCAATACCTGAAGGAGTTGGATTAAATACCGTAACAGGAAATGTATTAGGTGTAGCAAAATCTGAACTTAAAAATGTTGTAGTGATATGTGTATTATTAATAAAATTAGTTACTCTTGCTAAACCATTGAAACGAACAACTGAATCTGAAGAAAAATCAACACCCGTAATATCAATCAAAGTATTACCACTACCGGAAATAACAGTATTTGGAATAATTGTAATGATTTCTGGAAGAACAGACGTAGAGAATATTTGAATACGATTATTAGCAGAATCAGCAACATAAATATAATTATTTAAAAAATTTATATTTATACCAAAAGGAGCTCTCAGTTGTCCATTGTTGAAACCCTCACTTCCAAATTTAGAAATATACATTCCTGAAGAATCGAATTTCTGGATGCGATCATTAATAGGATCAACAACATATACATTGTCAGACGAATCAACAGCAATACCGAGTGGATTCATAAACTGCCCATTATCTGAACCACTAGTTCCCCATTTTGTAATATATATTCCTGAAGAACTAAATTTCTGAATACGATTATTACTACTTTCTGCAACATATATATTACCAACAGAGTCAGATTCTAAATAAATTGGACGATTAAATTCTCCATCACCAGAACCTGGACTTCCCCATTGATCTATATATCCACCCGAAGAATCGAATTTCTGGATGCGGTTGTTATTAGTATCTGCAACATATACATTGTCAGATGGATCAATGGCAATACCAAATGGTTGAATAAATTCTCCATCACCAGAACCAAAAGTACCCCATTTAGAAATAAAAGTCCCAGAAGAATCGAATTTCTGAATACGGTTATTGATCGTATCTGCAACGTATACATTATCGGATGAATCAACAGCAATACCAATTGGACTTATAAACTGCCCATCGCCTGAACCAATAGTTCCAAATTGTGCAATAGTTGACCCATAAGGATCAAATTTTTGAATACGATTGTTACCAGTATCAGTAACATATACATAACCCAATGAATCTGAAACAATATCTGATGGAAACCAAAATTGCCCAGAACCAATACCTCCCAACCTAAGATAAAAATTAAAAGACGAGTTAAAAAATTGAATACGATGATTATTATAATCTGAAACAATTATATTGTCAGATGAATCAACAGCAATACCAAAAGGCATATCGAATTCTCCATCATTAATACCATAAAAACCAAATTGAGATACAAAAGTCCCTGAGGAATTGAATTTTTCAATACGGTTATTACCAGAATCAGTCACATATATATTATCAGATGAATCAATAACAATGTTTATAGGATTAATAAATTGTCCATCTCCACTTCCATAATCTCCAAATCGTGTTATAAAATTTCCACTTGAATCAAATTCTTCGACACGATTGTTTCCATAATCAAGTACAAAAATATTACCCAATGAATCTATTGCAACATCTTTTGGATTATTAAATTCTCCAGCACCTACACCATAAGTACCGAATTCAAATATATATGTTCCTGAAGAACTAAATACTTGAACTCGATTATTGTTTAAATCAGTAACATATACATTGTCCGAAGAATCAATATCAATTCCATACGGAGCATTAAATTCTCCAAAACCTGAACCTAGACTTCCCCATTGATCTAAATATAAACCCGAAGAATCGAATTTCTGGATGCGGTTGTTGCCCGTATCAGTAATATATACATTATCTGAAGAATCAATAGCGATATTTGTTGGTCCAATAAACTCTCCATCTCTAGAACCATTATTACCCCATCTCATAATAAATACTCCCATAGGGTCAAATTTCATAATAGTATCACTACCAGTATTAGCAACATATATATTGCCCATAGAATCCGTAGCTATGCCTTCAGGAAAATTAAAAAGTGCCATATTATCTCCAGCAAATCCCCATTTTCCAAAAAAACTAAAACTACTCGATGCATGAATATTCCTAACAATAAAAACAGTGCTGAAGATGATGCTTAAAATAAAAAAAAGACTTATGAATATTTTATATTTTTGAGACAAGGAAATTAATTTATCTCTCATACATTATATTATCTCACAATAAATCATGAGTGTAAAAAAAAAATTAAATACCAGCTATTTTAATGGCAAAGAAAATAACAGAGATTCCTAAAATAGTCGCGAGTGTTGTCCAGTATGTCGGGTGATTATGATGACTTTCTGGTAATAAATCTGAGGCTCCAATATAAAGGAAAAATCCCGTAAAGACAGCGAGAATAATTGCTAATATAGATTCTGGTAGTGTAAAAAAAAGTGTTGAAAAAATACCAAATACAGGAGCAAGTGCATCCGTAAGAAGCCATTTTAATGCTTTTCTTTTATCGCCACCATTTTTAAGTATCATATTTACTGTATTGATACCATCAGAAAAATCATGTACAAGCACTGCACTAGCAACAATAATACCCACAGCACTAGAGACTTGAAATGCAAGTCCTATCGCAACACCATCGAGGAAACTATGTAATGATAAACTCCCAGCACCAAGTATTCCCCTTTTATGATCATGCCCTTCATGTTCATCTGTTCCATGTGAATGAAAAAAAACAAATCTGTCGAGAATCATATAAGCAACAAAACCAATTGCCGTTAACATTGTAATGAAAGAGATGTCATATGACGTACTGCCAAGTTCTATTGCTTCTGGTAATAAATCAAAAAATGCGACTCCGATGATAGCTCCAGCAGAAAACCCTAAGACAAGATGTAGTTTATCTCTAAAACGAATTGCAAAGAGTCCGCCGAGTAATGTAGCGACAAATGCTCCTCCTGCAAGTAAAATAATATTCATACAGATATCGTACCTCCCTTAGACTTTAAAATCAAATTTCATCACCCCTCCACTGACTGTCACTTCTTCTTTCGCTACCTTGATATAGCTTCCATCACTATTCTTCTTTTCAACTTGTACTAAGTACTTTCCATTAGGAATCAGACAAAAGTATATACCATTTTCATCAGTTACTTTGTGAATGATTTCAGTATTTGTTGCGATAGAAAATACTCTGATGATGGCAAATGAGAGCGGTCTTCCTGATTCTTTTTCAGTCACCGAGCCTTGCGGTGTTGGTTTGAGGATAGTGTTACGAAGTGCAAAAAGGACGACATAGAGTGCGATGATTGCGAGATTTATAATTGCAGGAGCGATATATGAAGCAATAACTGAAATTGAAAATCCTGACCAGAAAACAATACCAGACACTCTTTTCAAGATGACGTCTTTCTTTTTGGAAGAGAATTTTAGAAGGTTCTGCTGTTTCTTTGCAAATTCATTCCAATCGAAATTAACTGGATCCATAGGAATATTTTTAATGATAACCTCACCCTTTTTTTGTATAGTAATTTGTTCTCCAAAATACAGGTCAGCATAGAGCTCATCTTGAGTTCGTTCTGCGAGTCTGGCTGATGGGAAAAGATAGTTTGTTTTATTGGCAACGAGCTTGTACGTTCCTGGTTTTGCAAGGAAACCAAATCTACCATCGAGATCAGTGATCGATGTTGCAACTTCATTACCTTCTAGGTCTTGAAGAACGACGTATGCTGGATCAAGTGCTTGTTTGGTAATACTGTCATAGACTACTCCCCATGATTTTCTTTTTCGGATAGCAAAGATAGAGAAGAGAGACCGCCAATTTGAAAATGGCAAAGTTGAAAGTGCTGCAAGTACTGATATAAGTGCTAAGGTTTTTGTTTCTGGAATGATTGGTTTTGGTATTTCTTTTTTGATGACTGGTTCTGGTGTAATTGGTGGAGGAATGACGATTTCTGGTTTTTTGTATGTAACTGTATTTTTCTTTGATGGTGGAGGAATCACTTTTGGAGGAAGAATAACGGGTGGAGGAGTTGTGACAACAGGTGGAGGAAGAAAACCACTACCGCCAGTACCACCGCCACCGCTTGGACCTGGTCCTCCACCACCTACAGATGGAGCTGTTATATTAAAAGTATTTGAAGTTCCTGTTTCAGGACCATTTGTATTAGTTGCTGTTACATTAAAACTTCCCGCTGAAACAAAACTAAATAACTTTGTCAGCACAGCTCCACCAGAAAAATTATCAGTAGTAAAATTCCCATCAGTTATAGATCCAGTCGATGTTATATCTACTGTATCAGCAAAATCATAATTAGTATTTTCATATATATCTCTTGCATAAATTACAACATCAAACAATGCATCAACAACATTATCTGCGATAGTATTGAAAGTAAAATGGTCAACAGGACCCGCTACTATTGTTACTGGGCTACTTGGATTCTTAGCTCCGGTCAAATCATCTTCTAGGCTAAAACCAGATGCGTCTTTATCACTGGCAAGTGTTGGATTTGTGATGACCTGGTTGGTTATTGAAAAATTAATACTGTAAGGATCTTCCACGTCAACACCAGCACTACCAATACCATCGTCAACATTTAAATATATTTTTCTATTGCCGACATCTGTAGTAATAGGACTTGCAACACTTAAACATGTATCTATATTTAAATAAACACATCCATTATATAAAACAGAAGCTGGATCAATAAGTTGAAAACCATTACTATCTTCAATAGTAAATCCTGCTGGGAAAGTTATAGTAATAGTATTGATAGTTCCTGTCTGTGTGCTTGAATAAGAAAAATCGTAGTAACCATCCAAACCAGCAACATTTCCATATGTAAATGGAGTCGGGGTAATAATTGTCTGACTTTCAAGAATTTTAAGACTAGCAGTATCAGTAGATATAACTCCAATAGGAGTAGGGTTATATACATTAACAGTGTATATTCCAGCAGACAATCCAGTAATGGTCGCCTGCAAATGTGAAGAATCTATATATGTCGTAGGTCTACCAAAACCACCCAAAAATACTGCTGAATTTGCACTAAAATCTGCTCCAATAACAGTAAAATTATTCGCCCCAGAAAGAATTCTATCTGGAGTAATTGAAGAAATATCTGGGACGGTTCGAAGTCCATATTTTACAATATGAAGAAATTCAGCATCTATGGCATAAACATTATCGGAAGCATTTACTGCAATTCCTGACACTTGGTAAGACTGCGTATTACCATAATTATAACCTCCGAAATTACTAAGATAAGCACCAGAAGAATCAAATTTTTGAATACGTTCTGCGGAAAAATCAGAAACATAAATATTATTAGAAGAATCGATAGCAATACCTGTAATAACATTAAATTCTCCATCACTACTTCCAGCTGAACCGAATTCACTTACAAATACACCAGAAGAATCATATTTTTTTATTTTTAGATTACCAGAATCACCAATAAATAAATTATCTGATGAGTCGACAGCCAGAGCAACTGGATCACCTAATACACCACCATCAGCAATTATCGAAACAAAAGCACCAGAAGAATCAAATTTTTGAATATAATTAAGTGTCCTATCAGAAACATAAACATTATCAGCAGAATCGATAGCAATAGCGTAAGGATTAAGAAATTGCCCATTACCTGTACCAACAGTACCAAATTGAGACATATAGGTCCCTGCAGAATTGAATTTCTGAACACGATGATTATTTACATCAACAACAAAAAAATTATTAGCAGAATCAATAGCAATACCTGCGGGTGTATCAAATTGCCCATTACCAGAACCAGAAGCATTAATTTTAAAAATAAATGCTCCGGATGAATTAAATTTTTGAACTCTAAAATTATTATATCCCTCACTCACATAGATATCTCCATTTGAATCAGTGGCTATATGAGTTGTACCAAAAAGAAAACCATCTCCGGTACCAAAATTTCCAAAAGAAGAAAGATAGCCGAATCCAATTGATGCTTCAAGTTTGGACTGAAAAAAAATAGCACCAGCAATAAAACCAGCAACAATAACAAAACTTATAAATAATTTAAACTTTAAATTCTTCAACTTTATCTTTGAGGATTAAAGCAACGACTTTTTCTACTAATTTCTTTGGGTCTGAATCAAAAACGATCTTTGCATTCGGACGGTGACCTTTTTCCATAATTAATTTTATTTCATCACCCATTTCCCAACCCTTGTCTTCCAAAATACCGATCGGCTTATTGTCCTCGAAAGCGACAGTGAATTCATGTATTGTACCGATTCTACCACAGCCTAAAATAACTGCATCGCACGATCGTGTGAGTAAAATGTCTCGCATCTGGTAACCAAAACCAGTGTACATAATGAGATCCATATAATCCACTGGGAGCTTGTAGACATTTACATGTTCTTTTTCTGTCGCTGCAGGAGAAAGACCAATCGAAAGCCCACCGACTTCTTTTGCACCGATTGCAGACCAAAAAGGAAAACCAGTCGTCGCACCAGTTACCACAATCCCACCTTGACGTACGATCTCTGCACCGAGATCTTTTGCTTTTTGCAATGCATTAGCTCCGCAATGCCCTGTCTCAGCAGCACCAGAAACACATATCTTGAGTTGGCGATGCCCATGCTTCGCATACGGGTTTTGTAAATTTATATCCATGAGGATAATTATATCACAACATTAGCATTCAAGAATAACGCTTTCGCCTTTTATTGGCTGTCGAGCAGAAACACCGAAATTGTCACGAATTTTTTGTATTAAAAAAGAAGCAGAGCTTGGCTCAGACATCACAGTAAAAATTTGTTTGACTGTCCCAGCAGTTTCTCCGACAAATGCTATAAGTGCATCCGAATCTTTATGCCCTGAGTAGCCAGAAATCATTCTGACTTTCGCTCGTACTTGGACTTCTTCACCATTTATATAGACGTGGTCTAAGCCTTCCTCAATATATCTACCGAGCGTACCGACGGATTGGTATCCAGTAAGTAGAATTATATTATTTGGATCGGGTAAATAATTATGTTCGTGGTGTATAATACGTCCGCCAGAAGACATACCAGAACCAGCAATAATTATTTTTGGATTAGGCATACGGAGAATCATTTTTGATTGATCAGCTTCCGGTGTCTGCTTGAGACCAGGGAAAATAAAAATGTTTTTACCAGATTTTGCCATTTCACGTGCTTCAATATTCAAATAATCTTCATACTTTCTATACACATCAGTAAGTTTAATACCGAGCGGTGAATCGAGGAAAAAAGGTACGAGCGGAATACTTCCTTTTATAATAAGATCATCTATTTCGAAAAGAAGTTCCTGTGTACGCTCGAGTGAAAATGTCGGCATCATTAATGTCGCTCTTTTTTTAACTGTTTCTTCTATGACATCTTCGAGCATTATTTTCCTATCTTCCCTATTCTCATGATTACGATCTCCGTAAACGGCCTCCATAATGAGATAGTCTGCATCAGTGATAAATTCACAGTCCTGAAGAATCGGTGAAGGAGAATTACCAAGATCTCCTGTGAATACTATTTTTTTTCCATTAAAAATTATCTCAACTAAAGCTGAGCCGAGAATGTGGCCTGAATTTTTAAAATTAATCTGAAAATTTTCAATAGTAAAAGGATGATGATATGGATATGTTTTCCAAAGCGTCATCATTTTATTAATATTTTCTTCGCTATAGATAGAGACCAATTCTTTGTTGACGGATCCATTGCGCCCGTGTGCGAGAATATGCGCTTCATCTTCAACCATAAATTTTGCCAAATCTTTCGTCGGTGGTGTGGAATAAATGACGCCTTTAAAACCAGCATCAATCAAACGAGGAATTCTACCGATATGGTCGAGGTGTGCGTGTGTAATAAAAAGTACGTCGATGTCTTTCGGGTCATAAGAAAATTGAGCATTGTTGTCTTGTTCTGCTGTTTTTTCTCCTTGAATGAGTCCACAATCTACAAGTATCTTAAAACCGGTCTCAATATCTTCTAGAAGATAGTTTGCACCAGTCACTGTATCAACACCAGTACAAAAAGTAAGTTTTAATTTTTTCGACATAAATATAGTATAGCAGATAATCCTCCTGATACATCGAAGAAAATATCAGAAATAGTGTCGAGAATGTAAAAAGGGTTGCTACTGATCTGATTGACGATGATTTCAAATACTTCCCAACCCGCACCAACTACAAGAACGAATAAAAATAATTTAAAAACATATGCTGAAGAAAAATCTTTCGGGAGCAAAAGATATAAGCCGATCATTCCAAGAAAAAATCCACCCAAAAAGTGCATTGGCATATCGAACCACCACAAAGATGAATACCAATAGAATTTCATCGCAAGGAAATTGACGATAAAAATAAAAAAAACCATGAGTGCCATGCGTTTTAAAAGTTTTTCCTTATTCATATGTATAGTATATCTTATTTTAAAAGAAAAATCCGCTCTACTAGCGGGTGTTTCTTAGGGCTATTTCCAATATATTACCGTAGCTTATAACATACGTGGGTGCCAGACGTTGTAGGCCAAGGCCAACACCGATCGAAGCTCCCATAAACTATTGTTCTAGGTAATAATTGGAAATAACCCTACCTAAAGTATAACAAAAGAAAAACCCCACGCAACTAGACGTGAGGTTTTTTCTGTTTTTGAATTTTACTTCTGTTTTTTAGTCTGTGTAAACTTCTCGTGAGCTGTTTCGTAGTCAAAAAGTTCACTTTCAGAAAACCAGTGAGCGACTTCGAGCTTCGCCTCTTCTGCATCTCCTGATGCGTGAATCAAATTCGGAATACCGACTTCATTTTCATCAGCATGAGCATAACTCATATGTGAATAATCTCCGCGGATTGTTCCAGGAAGAGCAGACTTTGGTTCTGTTGCGCCGACCATCTTGCGGACAAGTGAAGCTGCTTCGATTCCTTCGAGAACGAAAGCGATGACTGGACCTGCATTCATCATTGCAAGTGTAATATCAAAAACTTTTTGTCCACGACGAGTAGCGACTTTACCAATAGTCTCATAATGATGAAGGTAATGTGCATTATCTGGTCTCAACATTTTTGCCCCAACAATCTTTAAACCAACTTTTTCAAAACGAGAGAGCACGTCCCCTACGATTCCACGCTGTACTGCATCTGGTTTTAAAATGATTAATGTCCTTTCTTGTGTATGTGCCATAAATTAAATAATTAAAATACTAATAGCCCTATACTAACAGAAAAGATGATTTTTGCAAAACAAATTTTCTACCACAATTTATCCATCACCTCTCTCGTCTTCTTCCCCACCACCCCATCTTGCTTCAACCCATACTTCTTCTGAAATTTCATTACTGCCTTGTATGTTA